>CAZIWJ010000081.1:0-13139 GCA_964542855.1 uncultured Roseivirgaceae bacterium | reverse complement strand
AAGGGCCAGTCCAACGGTTCCTTTTGCTTGTCCGGGCTGAACCAGTACCGGTACTTCTAGTGTTTTATCACCTACCTGAAGGCTAACCACTCCGGTTTTACCTTCATTTAACTTGATACCCATTTCATTAGCCATAGGCTGTGAAATAGTCAGATAATTATCCCAGCAGGCTTTAGTTATCGGATCGGGCATTTCGTGCAACCAGGGGTTATTGGCCTGGCGGCCAGAACCTATTCCAACCTTCTGGTAAAGCACCAGTTCCAGCCCTTCAGATGACGCTTTATAGTTTTCATTGATGCTGGAAGCTACAGCAGCCATATTCATACCAGCCATACTAGTGGGAGTTTCGCCAGCCAGTCCACTCTCTTGCTTACTATCCAGTATTTGTCCTATTTCTATTTCCAACACACCATTGTACAGGCACTTGTCCCAGAAACGCTGGAAGTCACGCTCTTCGCGCTGCGCCTCGTAAAACGGTTTCCAGTTGGCCTGCATGAATTCATAATAGTCAGTAACTCCGTGTCCGGCCCAAGTCAGGAAACCGGTTTGCGCCTGACGGGTATTGAACAGAGGTGATATGGTAGGCTGGGCAAGGGTAAATTTACCCTGTACGGGTTCAGCATCGTTCCACGACTCCAGGTAATGATGGTCAGGGGCCACGTAAGATGCCAGCGATGTGGTTTCATCCATCCGGTCACTGGTACTCACTACCAGGTCAACGTTGCCCAATGCCGAGGCCAGTTCCTCTCCCCTGGCGTGGTCGTATACCGGGTTTGCATTATAAAATATTGCAGCATCGATTTTACCGCTTTTAGCATCAGCCAGAAATGAATCGAAGTTCTTATCTACGCCTTTGCGGGTATTCATAGCCGCGTTTACATCTAGCGTTGAACCGTAGTTGCCCAGCATCTGGTTAATGCTTACTATCATTTGCTGAATAGCAGGGTCGTTACTTGCTGATAACACTAGCGAACTTCCGCGATTGTTCCAAAGTTCATTAGCAGCTTTTTCCAGGCGTTTTACCTCTCCCGGATCATTAACAGGCACAGTAGAATTACCGGCTTTTTGGGCAATAAGGTTGTAAAGTTTACCAATGATTAGCCCCTCCTGCGAAGGTCGGATACCTATACGATAGTCTGCGTTTGCCCCAGTGAGTGACATGTTAGACTCGTACTGGTAGTGACGCGACATGGTTTTTTTATTTTTGCCTACTTTACGAGTCTTGGCATATTGCCCGGCAAATTGAACGGGTGCTACCCAGGTACCCAAAAAATCAGCACCGAAATTCACAATCACGTTAGCCCGGCTTAAATCAATGCCCGGGAATACTGATTTTCCAAAAGCAGCCTCGTGGGCTTCAATGATTCCACTTACTGGCTGAGGATCGTACGTCACCTGAGCAGTGCCCGGGTAAGCTGCTTTAAAGATATCTATAGCCTTTTGCGTGCTTGGGCTTGAAATGGAATTGCTAACAATACGTATGTTGCCTCCACTATCGGCGACGGAATTTAATTTCCGGATCAGGCTTTTATCCAGGTCAGTCCAGCTGATGGGTTCATTATCAAGCAAAGGATTGGTAAGCCTTTCTTTATCGTATAATGATAATAAAGAAGCTTCAATCTGTGCGTTTACCTTTCCGTTGGTTAAGGAAGAATTTTCGTTCCCGTTAATTTTAATGGGACGACCTTCGCGGGTTTTTACTACCAGGCTGCATACGTCGCCACCATCAATATAGGTTGTGGCATAGTAGTTTGGAATGGAAGGATCAATGTTTTCAGGCTTCACCACGTAAGGGATTGCCTTTCTAACCGGGGCCTCGCAAGCTGCAAGCGACGCAGCCGCAACGCTAAACCCCATCATTTTCATGAAATCGCGACGGTTACTGTCGGTAAGCCCGTTTTCGTTATCCAGATCGCGTTTTTTGGTGTTTATCGGTAAATATTCGGGAAACTCTTTATTAGCGTATTTGGCAAAGTTGCTGTCGTTTTTCAGCTCCTCGATCCCTTTCCAGTATCTTTTCTTATTGTTATCCATATGTTAACAAACGGAGGTTTAGTTCAGTTTTAGTGAGGTTTTCAGGGCATTAATAATGACACTTGGAGCATTCCAGTCCACCGATGTCTTCAACGTACATAGGTGTTTCTTCCCCGTATTCAGCTTCATGATATTGCAACAACTTATCGTAATAGGCGTTATCTTTGGCGTTTACTTGCGTTTCGCGATGGCAATTGATACACCAACCCATAGTTAATTTAGAATACTGGTATACAACTTCCATTTCCTGAATGTTACCGTGACAGGTTTCGCATTCTAACCCGCCCACGTTAACATGCTGGGCGTGGTTAAAATATGCCAAATCGGGGAGATTATGTACCCTCACCCACTCGATAGGCTGCTGATTCTGTCCGTAAGTCTGCGTTTCCGAATCGAAATCAATAGCAGCGTAAATTTTTTGAATTTCAGGTGATTCTGTTTTCACTTGCTGATGGCAGTTCATACAGATGTTCGCTGAAGGAATGTTAGCTGATTTGGCTTTCATTACACCAGTGTGGCAATACTGGCATTGTATGTTGTACTGCCCTGCATGCAAAGCATGGGAAAATGCAATGGGCTGAGTAGGTGCGTAACCTTGCTGTATACCAACAGAATACAGACCATCTACTGTACCCTTAATAGCGATAGATACGAATATGAAGACCATGATTCCCAAAAACGCCTTGCTTTTGGCCAGCTTTTTCAGGTCAAGATTCTGGTTTACAACTTCTTTATCTTCTTCGGTAAGGTCTTTCTGGTTCAGGAACTTGGTGAGCACTGAAACAATGAGTGCAAGCACCAGAAGAATCAATACCAGTACAACCAACAGTCCAATGAGGACAATGGTCAGGTATTCGGAATTTATTCCTTCACCGGCTGCCTGTCCGGTAGCAACAGCTCCTTCTCCGTCACCTGCGTCAGCCTGCGCTGCAGCTGCCTGTTTGCTAGCCTCATCGTTGATGTAAGCAAGGATTGACTCCACCTGGGTAACGCTGAAGTCGAAAGAAGGCATTTGGGTCTGGTTGTATTCTTCGTAGAGGTTAACCGCATATTCGTTACCTCCCTGTATCACCTTCTGGGAATTCTGAATAAACGCAACCAGGTTCGATTGGTCTTCCCATCGGTCTTCAACCCCTTTGAGTGCCGGCCCTACAACTGCGTTATTAACCGCATGACAAACCGTACAGTTGTTGTTGAAAAGGGTTTCACCTTCACTGAGTACCGCAGGATCAACTCCCGGTGCTTCTTCCTCTGCCGACGCTTCAGCTTCTACAGCCGCAGGCTCTTCCTGAGCTGATACGGGCAAAGCAAGGGAACAAACAAGCCCGATCAGAATAAGATGTCTGATACCAGATAAGGAAATTGCTGATGAGTCTAGTAATATAGATTTGAGCATTATTGTAAACGTTTGAAACTCCACAAATGTACTACCGCACGGATTTAATCCAAATGAATTATCTGATAATTGGTACACCGCCTGCTAGCTTTACTTTGTTAATTTAAAACGCCAAACGGAAACTTCAAATCAGAATGTTAATAACTTACGTACTACATATATTAACCGTAGTTTTTTCTTCTTAATTCCTGAAGCTCCAATAAAATTTTGTAATAATCGGCGCAGAGCAAAATATTACAGGTGATGCAAATCAAAATTGTCTGGTAATACTACTACAGACAATGATCATAATCACTACTTTACAACACAGCTATTTATTTTCGATTTCTTTTGTGCGGTCTGTCCAAACTGTCTGTTCTGAAGCATAAAAAAAACCTGCCTTTACAGGCAAGGTTTAAAGGTAGAAAGAGGTCGCGAGCGGATTCGAACCGCTGTAAAAGGTTTTGCAGACCTCTGCCTAGCCACTCGGCCACGCGACCCTACAAGCTCTTAATTACTTGTCTTTCTTTTCATCTTCTTTCATTTGCTCTTTCAGGTTTGAAAGTGCTTCCAAATCACCTAACGTGCTCTTTTCAGATGGTGCTGCTGCGGCTTTTCCTTTAGAAGAAGATCCAGTACTGGCCCCTGCTCGATTTTGCTGCTGCTGCTGTTGCTGTTGCTTCTGTTCAGAATAGGTAGCAACGTGCGACAGCGCAATTCGCTGCTCGTTTTTGTTGAAATCAGTTACTTTAAAATCGAGTGTTTCCCCAATTTCGGGCTGCTGTTTGTCTTCTTTAACGAGGTACTTGTTCAGGGCGAACCCTTCAATACCGTAAGGTAACTCAACCTGTGCACCTTTATCATTTTTATTATTGATCGTTCCCTTATGAACCGTTCCTACAGCAAATGTGTCTTTAAATGCATCCCAAGGATTTTCCTCCATGTCCTTGTGACTTAATGCCAGCCGTCGGTTCTCGATATCTAGTTCAAGCACCATTACATCGAGCTCGTCACCAACCTTAACAAATTCTGAAGGATGCTTAATTTTGCGAGTCCATGATAAGTCTGACACGTGCACCAGCCCGTCGATACCCTCTTCAAGCTCCAGGAATAGGCCAAAATTAGTAAGATTACGAACTATCCCTTTGTGCGTGGTACCGGCAGCGTACTTGGTAAGCAGGTCGTCTTTTGTCCATGGATCTTCAGTAAGTTGCTTGATACCCAATGACATTTTCCTCTCGTCCCGGTCGAGGGTAAGCACTACCGCCTCTACTTCGTCTCCTACTTTAATAAAGTCCTGTGGATTACGTAAGTGCTGGGACCATGACATTTCAGATACGTGAACAAGGCCTTCAACGCCAGGCATGATTTCCAGGAATGCACCGTAGTCGGCAACGTTAACTATTTTGCCTTTAACCTTCGAGCCCACATCTACATCTTCTCCCAGAGAATCCCAGGGATGAGGGGTTAGTTGCTTCATGCCCAGCGAAATACGCTTCTTGTCGTCGTCGAAGTCCAGTACAACCACGTTAACTTTTTCATCCAGGTTCAGCACTTCTTCAGGATGATTGATTCGCCCCCATGAAATATCAGTGATGTGAAGTAGTCCGTCAACACCACCCAGGTCAATGAATACCCCAAAGTTGGTCATGTTCTTGATAACTCCTTCCAGTACCTGACCTTTTTCTAAATTATTTAGGATTTCCGCACGCTGTTTCTCAAGATCTTTCTCGATTAGTACTTTGTGCGATACGACCACGTTATCATTAGCGTGGTTAATTTTAACCACTTTTACTTCCATACGTTTTCCAACAAACACATCGAAGTCGCGTATTGGCTTAACGTCAATCTGAGAACCGGGCAGGAATGATTCCACCCCATAAACGTCAACGATAAGACCACCTTTTGTGCGGCGTTTAACCACACTTTCAATCACGCTGTCGTCAGCATAAGCATTTTCGATGTTTTCCCAGGCTTTAACAATTTTGGCCTTTCTTCGCGACAGGACAAGCTGTCCGTTACTGTCTTCCTGCTCTTCAATGTACACGTCAACTTCGTCACCTACACTCAGGTCGGGCAGGTCACGGAATTCAGAAGCAGATACCAGACCGTCTGATTTAAAACCAATATTCAATATTACGTCGCGATCGTTTATTCCAACAACTTTACCGCTAACTACCTCATTTTCCTTAACTTCTGTGAGCGTTTGGTCATAGAGCGACATCATTTTCTCCATTTCGTCGCGAGGGTAATTATCTCCGAATCCTTTCGGCGTGGCAGTATCCCAATTGAAATCGTCAGGCGGAGTAGACGAGTTAATCATCTCGTTCTTAGCTGGTGCTTTTTCCTGCTTGTCATTTTTAATATTCTTCTCTTTGGAATCATCGGAAGACTGCTCCTCTCGTTGTTCTGTTGCCGTCGAGACTGGCTGCTGATCCTCCTGAAATGAAGATTGTTGCTCTTCTGGTTGATTTTGATCTTTTTCTTCGTTATTCACCATATAATTAAGCGCCTCCTGTTACATTGCGCTGCGGAAACTCCAGCGTATAAATTTAGCTACATGAAATAATTAATTACCCGAAATGCTGTTGAAACTTACGGGATTGCAAAATTACACATTTTTTTAAAATAAAATAACTGATACTCATTATTTGAATTACTAGAAAGTAACGGGGTCAGTTAACCCCTGAAATGCACATAATCTTATTGTTTTATACGTTATTCGAAGGCTCAAGGATTCTATCCCGTCAATTTCATTGCACCTTGACCTAATAATACGTTCTACATAATCTCGGAATCGGCTAAAAGCGATGAAAAACTTTATTCCCCGATAAATATTCTCGCTTGCTTACAGTATAGTTTTACGTCTTTAACAATAGCGTGAAGTGGAAATCTTTTACGTTCAGTCAGCGCTTTTACCCTGTATTTTCTGCAAACCAGGTCGCCATGAACCAGCGGGCCTTACAAATACAGTTTCCTGATTTTACGAGTCGGTTCTGCTTTTGCAATAACTTCCCCGACCGGTTGTTTCTTGTTAAAACAAATAAGAGATTGGCTTAATCGCGAACCTGATCCATAGTAAGCCTCGCGAATGAGTTGAATAATAGCCAGGTTTTTCTTCAGCCTTACCCGTCGTTTCATTAAACCAGCGAATAAGTTCCCGCTTCTATTAAAGTTCCGGTTAAAGCACCAGGGAAGTGATCATTGATGTTTGGTAAATTCAGTTCCCTACGCTGCATCAATTCACCAGTAGTAAACCCCCATGAAGGCCTTTCATCCTGCTACTGACCAACCCATTAGGGGATCTTCAATAATTCCGTTTTTAAACGATAGTTGCACCGCTCACACCTGGCTAGGCTGGCCGAAAGATTATTAGCAACTTTACCCGAAATGGTTTGAGCCTTTGTCTTTCCTGAAAATAGCAGACACATCCTTATTATTCCTACCGATAGAATAAAAGGTAGAGTAGAATGTACTGATTTATTGAGTAGAATAAATTACTATACTACCCAAGCTTTTATCGGCGATCTTTTATTTTACCTCAATAATATCTATTTCACTAAACTGTCCTCTCAGCCGACTGGCTTCTTTTTCAGCCTGATCGCCGTTATCAGTTTCATAAAGGTAAACGTAGTAACGCTTGTTATCCGATACGTAACCAATTTGCCCGAAAAACCCTTTACTGGTTATCTTACCGAGCGCATCTTTAGCTTCAACCAAACTCTTATACTCACCAACTGTAAGGTAAAAGCCCTTAATTAGTTCTTTTTCGTTCTTATTTGTTGGCTTTTTGTTCAGGTTGTTCGAACCAACGAGTTCATTCTTCTTTTTACTGTTGTTATCAACTTTTAGCTTAACGTAATCGCCCCGAATTTTCTCCGCGTTATTCTTACTGAAGAAATCATTTTTCAATGCTTCACTATCGGAAGTGAGTTTTTCACCCCTCTCTACCCTTCTGGCAAACTTTTCAGGATTTTCAATGCTTTCCGCATCAGTACCTTCCGGCTTACTCCGGTTATTATTACGCTGTTCTTTTGCTTGCTGGCTGTCTTTCTTACCGTTCTTTTCGTTATCTTCCAGTCCGATTACACGAATTCCGTCCATTTCCTGACCGTTCTGCCTGGGAGTCGATACGTTTTTATCCCGATTGTTTAATTCCTTCAACTGATTGGTTCCACGGTTTGCCGGAGTACTCCGGTTAGCAGGCGTACTACGTTTATCCGATGAACGAGAGGCAGGCGTGTTACCACCTTTCTTTTTGTCGCGATTAAACAAATTAAACTCAAGAGCCGATTCCGAAATAAGTGGCTGCCGCTCACCCAATCCACGCGAGAGTCGGGGCTTGCGCTTCAAACCTTCACGCTTTCTACCCAGTACAATACCTACCTGTATCTCCTGCGAACCATTGCTGTATCTTCCCAGGTTCTGTCCGCCCAGGTAGTGAGCGTAGGCCAGCTTCACTTTATCTTTTACGTTAATACCAAGCATGATACCTGTTCCCAGGTTTTGCTGATAACTTCCTCCAACCCAGAGGTTGTTCTGATAATATAAGGCGGCACCGCCTTCAAAATAATTCTGAACTAACCGATTCTGGTAATACATGGCGTAAGGTTTCAGGTATAGCAGCCCGGCCGGCCCCAGGGGTAATTTTGTCCCGGCAGTTAGAATTACGTTTTGCAACGAGCCAAAATTAGAATTGAAGGAGTTTTCGCTGGCTACCGGTGATTGAAAAATATCAGGAAAGGCGATACCCAGGTCGAAAGCTTCGTTGTGGTACACCAACCCAAAGTTACCACTTAAATAGGAGTTACTTTCCAGCAGTCCTGTTTCTGAGAGGTGAACCAGGCTTTCCGGATCCAGGTTGTTAAAACCGCTCATCCCCAACCCGGCCGACAAGGCCATTTTAATGTAATGCTCTCTTTCTACCGACAGCGGAACAATGTAGGCAAATGTTCCCTGCACCAAGCTTTGGCTTAGCGCTCCTTCCTGGTCGTTAATAACCTGACCGCCGTAAGCAAACGGACTTTTGTCGCCGGCAGGAGTATGAAATACTGCACTGGCAGTTTGAGGGGCACCTTCAATACCCATCCACTGGTTACGGTAGTTTAAATACAGGATTGCTCGTTTATCGAAACCAGCGAAAGCAGGGTTATAGAGGTAAGGATTCTCGTAGAAGAACGTCTGCTGCCTAAATTGTTGGCCATAATGCTTTGCAGGCAGAAGCATGACCAGTATAAATGATATGTACAAACATCGCCGTAACATCTTGTCTAAGGTTCAATTGGGTTGCTTTACCGATGGGTCGGTGATTATGCAGTAGAATTGGCAATTTTGATGCCCATATACCCGCTAAGTAAGATATGCTGGATATTATCATAATATTTAGCTACATCTGTTAGTTTTGAGCTCCAATTGAATAAATCCGATATGCAATCACCCCCGTTGTTTGAAAACGACGCCGTTGTGCTGGGAATTCTGTTTGTTGTTTTACTGGCCATATTCCGCACTGCTGCCAGTAAAAAGCCCTTCTGGCAGAAATTTTACACTATTGTACCTTCCGTTTTATTGTGCTACTTCGTTCCCGGAATTTTAAATACGCTTAATGTTATAAATGGTGCGCAATCTGAACTTTACTACGTTTCTTCCCGGTACCTGCTCCCTTCCAGTTTAATATTGTTCACCATCAGTATAGACCTGAAGGAAGTGCTTCGTTTAGGATCGAAGGCGATCATTGTTTTCCTTTCCGGGACAGTTGGTATCATACTGGGAGGCCCAATTGCTTTTATTATAGTAAATTCTTTTGCCCCGGATATACTGGGGGGAACAGGAGAAAACGCAGTGTGGCGTGGCATGACCACCATTGCCGGAAGCTGGATTGGCGGAGGTGCTAATCAGGCGGCCATGAAAGAAGTATTTGAGGTGGGGAATACCATATTCCCAGCTATGCTAGCGGTAGATATCATTGTAGCCAACGTGTGGACAGGCATATTGCTTTATGGAAGCGGGCGTTCGGTAACTATCGACCGGCTGTTTAATGCCGACGCCAGCGCTATTGATACCGTGGAAAGGAAAATCAGGGAATACCAAAGCAGTATTACCAGGCTGCCCTCAATGGCCGATACAGTAACCGTACTCGGGGTGGCTTTTGGTTTTACCGGGCTTTCGCACTTCCTAGCCAACCAAATTGCCCCCTGGATTCAGCTCAATGCCCCTTACCTGGCCAGGTTCAGTTTAACTTCCTCTTTCTTCTGGATTGTGGTGGTAGCCACTACAGCCGGATTGGTTTTATCGTTTACCCGGTTAAGAAAACTGGAAGGTGTGGGTGCTTCTCGTTTTGCCAGCGTAATGCTGTATGTACTAGTAGCCTCTATAGGCATGCAAATGGATATACTGGCTATCTTTACCAATCCGGGGTTATTTATGCTCGGTGCCATCTGGATGACTATTCACATTTTAGTCATGTTAACGGTTGCCAAAATCATTGAAGCCCCGTTTTTCTTTGTTGCCGTTGGAAGCCAGGCAAACGTGGGGGGGGCCGCATCGGCTCCCATCGTGGCTTCAGCATTTAGTCCTTCGCTGGCACCGGTGGGCGTGCTATTGGCCGTACTGGGTTACGCAGTGGGTACCTACGGGGCCTGGCTGTGTGGAATTATCCTCCAGTTTTTGGCGAGTTAGGCTGTTTATTTATTATTTGCTTTAAAAACCCGGTTAACTTATTTACTAGAGTTTTGTTAATATTGTGGCAACGAATTTTTAACCCTTATGAGCCACTGAATTCAGTAAAATTCAGCCCGTAACCCAGTTAAATTAAATCGTAGATTAGTACTTTCAATTTCCCCAAACAGTCCTTAATTAATGAAAGTCGTTAAATTCATTATTTCTCTTTCTTTAGGCCTTGCTCTACTATACGCACTAAATAAGCAGTTTACACCCGCCCCACCCCTTGGAAAGTTCTTCAGCCCCTTTGAAGGTTTCTGGCAAAATAGCGATCCGGATGTAAAAGACTACTCAGCCACACTTGAAATTTCTGAGTTACGAGACGAAGTTACAGTTAAATACGATTCATTTGGCATCCCTCACATTTTTGCTGATAATGACCATGACTTGTACCTGGCTCAGGGGTACGTTACCGCACGCGATCGATTGTGGCAAATGGAGTTCCAGGCCCTGGCCGCTTCTGGCCGCCTGGCGGAGATCCTTGGCCCTTCCTTAGTTGATCATGACCGACTCCAACGAAGAAAGGGGCTAACCTTTGCTGCTGAACGGGCACTGGAGAAGCTGGAAGACGACCCCATCAGCACCAACATTGTTTACGCCTATACAGAAGGAGTAAACGCTTATATTAATTCCCTGGATTATGAGGATTACCCCCTTGAGTACAAGTTGCTGGACTACGAACCAGAAAACTGGGAACCGATAAAAATCACGCTGATCCTGAGTTACATGTCAAATACCCTAAGTCGCTATGAAACCGACTTAGAAAATACCAATGTGCGGCAGTTGTTTGGCGACAGTACATTTAATTACCTGTTTCCTGATCGCTACAGCAACGAGGTTCCCATTATTCCGTCCGGAACGGATTGGGAATTTGACGCAGATCCCCCCCAAAGGCCAGAAATTGATTACCCTGCCGACATGATACCAGAAAGTTTTCTTGCCATGGAAAGGGATAATCGTCAGAACCCGGATAACGGAAGTAATAACTGGGCTGTATCGGGAAGTAAAACTGCAACCGGTGCACCAATACTGGCTAATGATACTCATTTAGCCCTGAACCTCCCCAATATTTTTTACAGCACCCAATTGCACGGACCGGAAGTGAACGTGTACGGGAGTGCAATACCCGGGGTTCCCTGTATTATTATTGGCTTTAACGATTCCATTGCCTGGGGAGTAACTAACGCCGGGCGCGATGCAGCCGACTGGTACCAGATTCGTTTTCAGAACAAAGAGCGCACCGACTATTACCTCGATGATAAGTTGCTTAAAACCCAGGAGCGGATAGAAACCATAAAAGTTAAAGGTGAGAAAGATGTGCTCGATACGGTAATTTACACCCACCTCGGCCCCATTGTTTACGATAAAATCTTTCCTGATGAGAAGCACCCGAAGTTTAATTTTGCTTACCGGTGGATCGGTCACAACCCCGACCGTGAGCTGCTTACTTTCTACAAATTAAATAAGGGGACCAATTACGATGATTACCTGGAAGCCCTTAACAGTTACGCCGGCCCTCCCCAGAATTTCGCTTTTGCTTCTGCCAGCGGTGATATCGCGCTTAAGGTGCAGGGGCGGTTTCCTTCCAAATGGCCAGGACAGGGCAAGTTTTTAATGGATGGCAGCCGCTCGGCCTACGAATGGGCAGGTTATATTCCATATGAAAATAATCCGATGATTTATAACCCGGAACAAGGATTTGTTAGTTCTGCTAACCAAATTCCGGTAGACAGCACTTACCCCTACCCTATTTATTACGGAAAATATCAACAGTACCGGAACCGCCGGATTAACCAGCGCTTATCGGTAATGGAAAATATTAGTGCAGATGACATTAAAGAACTGCAAACCGATAATTATAACCTGCAGGCCTATGAGGTACTACCCTTGCTAACCGATAGCCTGGATTCACTGCAATTAAGTCCGCCCCAGCAAGAGGCTTACGACTTGCTGAGTAACTGGAATTTCTACAGCAACCCCAACAGTAAGGCCGCAACCTTGTATGAGGTATGGTGGGAAAACCTGAATAACCTGATCTGGGACGAATTTGAAAATGAAGAAGTGAAACTGAACCGGCCTAACTCAACCCGTACCAAGGAAATCCTTTACAACAACCCAACCGATACCTTTATGGACATTACTACCACCACCAAAAGGGAAGTAGCTGATGATTTAATTGTAATGGCTTTTGAACAGGCGGTTGAAGAACTGGAGGAATGGAAAAACGCAAACGGGCAGGAATACTACTGGGCCGATTTCAAAGCTACTTCACTAAAGCACTTAACCAGGATACCTTCCCTGGGTATAACCGGTGTTAAAACGGGGGGAGGACGTGAAATTGTTAATGCTATTTCCTCTAATCACGGCCCGGCCGTTCGCATGATCGTATCGATGGAAAAACCGGTAAAGGCCTGGCAAATCTATCCTGGCGGGCAATCCGGAAACCCGGGCAGCCCGGGCTACAGCAGCTTTATTAATCGCTGGAAAGACGGGAAATACATAAATGTACCGTTCCTGAACAGTCTTGATGACGAAACCGGATCCAACTTCAGAAGCCTTCAATTTATACCTAAAACCGAAGAACAATAGCCATGAAATTTATACTCAGAATCTTATTAATTGCTGGTGCTAGCTACTTGGCTGAAGGATTCTTACCCTGGTGGAATTTAGCGGCAATCGGTTTTATGGTTGGATTGATAATTCCTTCCAGCGGTTTCAGCGCTTTTTTAAGTGGTGCCCTGGGCGGAGGATTATTGTGGCTCATATTTTCCTGGCTTATTCAGAATGAGTCATTGCTACTCAGTGAAAAACTTACCCCACTTTTTTTCCTGAACACCCCTTTTCTGCTGGTTATTATTAGCGGTGTAATCGGTGCCCTGATGGGTGGATTCTTTGCAATGGCCGGTACTCATTTCCGGAAGATATTCATGAAAGAACGCGAAAAAGGGGGGTATTACCAGTAATTTGTATGTTATGGACAAAACATTAAAAATAACGTACAAACAGTGTTCCA
>CAZIWJ010000080.1:0-13147 GCA_964542855.1 uncultured Roseivirgaceae bacterium | reverse complement strand
CGCTATCCTATCTCGTTAGGCCCTTTTCAATTAAATGATAAACCGGAAATCTTCCGGGGTTGGGAAAACATGCGTTAACCCATTACTTTTGAAGAAATTACACTGAATTTACTGGTATATGAACGATACGGTTGATCCTAAAACTATCCTCTCCAGCCGGGTAACCCAAATGGCTGAATCGGCAACCCTCGCCATGGCTGCCAAGGCCCGCGAACTGAAAGCGCAGGGAAAAGATATTATTAGCCTCAGCCTGGGCGAGCCCGACTTTAAAACTCCAAAGCACATCCAGGAAGCGGCCAAGGCCGCTATTGACGACGGACGGTTCTTCGGCTACCCACCGGTAAACGGCTACCTGGATTTGCGCGAAGCAATCGTTGATAAATTAAAGCGCGATAACGGGCTAAATTACAATCCTAACCAAATAGTGGTTTCTACCGGGGCCAAGCAGTCGATTGCCAACGTAATGATGGCCCTGCTGGAAAAAGGCGACGAGGTTGTTGTTTTCGCTCCCTACTGGGTAAGCTACGCAGCCATTATTGAGCTGGCTGAAGGTGTTCCGGTATACATCCACGGCCAGTTAGAGAATCAGTTTAAAGCTACCGCCGAACAACTGGAAGCCGCTATTACGCCTAACACCAAGGCAGTGCTGTTTTCATCTCCCTGCAACCCAACCGGGGGCGTCTTCTCGCGCGAAGAATTACAGTCCATTGTTGGCATTCTGGAAAAACACCCGAATATTGTTGCCGTGGCCGACGAAATTTACGAACACATCAATTTTACCGGGGAGCACGTTAGCCTGGCAGCGCTACCCGGTATGCTAAACCGTACAGTAACGGTAAACGGATTTTCCAAGGGGTACGCCATGACCGGCTGGCGACTGGGTTACATTGCTGCCCCGGAATGGATTGCCAAAGCCTGTAGCAAAGTTCAGGGCCAGATTACCTCCGGGGCGAATAGCATAGCCCAGCGGGCAGCCATTACGGCCGTTTCCGGCAATATGTCTGCTACCCGCGAAATGGCCAAAGCGTACGAAAGCCGGAAGAATATGGTGCTGGAAATGCTGCAGGAAATTCCCGGTGTAAAAACCTACGAACCGCAGGGCGCCTTTTATATCTTTCCTGACGTTAGTGAGTACTTCGGAAAGTCTGATGGGCAAACTACCATTAATAATTCTACCGATTTCTGCCTTTACGTATTAAACGAAGCAAATGTATCGCTGGTAACCGGCGAGGCATTCGGGGCCCCGGACTGCATGCGCCTGTCGTTTGCTGCTTCCGAGGCAGCATTAAAAGAGGCCATCGGCCGGATTAAAGAGGTGCTTGCCCGGTTGAAATAATTGCTTTGAAAGAATCAGCCCTGTTTTTCGATCACCTGTTTACCGAATTCACCCGCAAAAAAGTACTGATTGTGGGCGATGTAATGATTGACTCTTACGTGTGGGGAAAGGTAAACCGCATTTCACCGGAAGCCCCGATCCCTGTGCTTTCGGCACAAGAAAACGAAAACCGGCTGGGGGGTGCAGCAAACGTTGCACTCAATATCCAGTCGCTGGGCGCCGAACCTGTTTTGTGCGCTACCATTGGCAGCGACCCACCGGCCGATCAGTTCCTGCAAATTATGCAAAAAAGGGGAATGGCTACCGATGGCATTTTACAGAGCTGCGACCGGATTACAACCGTAAAAGAACGGTTTATTGCCGGGTCGCAACAGTTATTACGGGTAGATAGCGAAATTGACCACCTCCTGAATACCCAGGACACCGGGCGGTTGCTGGAAAGCATCGTTCATCATTTGTCGGAAGCCGACGTGGTGCTGTTTCAGGATTACGATAAAGGAGTGTTACATCCCGAACTGATCGATAAGGTAATCCGTGAAGCCCGGTTACTGAATATACCGGTTGTTGTTGATCCTAAAAAACGGAATTTCCTGCAGTACAGGGGAGCTACTTTGTTTAAACCGAACCTAAAAGAATTAAAAGAGGGATTAAAACTAGACGAGTTACTTCCCGAAATCGCTTCGGTGAACGCAGCCCTGGAAAAACTGCAGGAAATGATACAAGCTGATTTATGCTTTGTTACTCTTTCTGAAAACGGAGCTTTTATTCGTTCAAATGACGGAAAACATACTCACATAAAGGCCCACCACCGTTCCATCGCCGATGTATCCGGCGCCGGTGATACGGTAGTGAGCATTGCTGCCCTTTGCCTGGCTTGTGGGCTGAAGCCCAATCAGATTGCCACCTTATCGAACCTTGGTGGCGGACTGGTTTGTGAGCACGTAGGCGTAGTACCGGTAAACCGGGAAAAACTGCTTGAAGAAGCTAAACGATTACTGGCCGGAATAAACCGGTAATAACTGGTAATGACACCCGGATCGGGGGCAGTATGTTTATCTGCCCGGACCTAACCGTGGGCAGCAGCCCGGTAATTGGCGCAGGTTCAGTAGTAATCGGCAACCTACCCCATCAGGCTTTTACAGCCGGTAACCCGTTAAGAGTTATCAGGGCAATCGACAATTCCTGAACAGCAGTACATTCTTAATTAGTGGTTTTTCATTACCTTTAGTGCATCATTTAAATACAATACTTATGAAAGCGTGCAATTTCCTGATACCAGTGGTTCTTTTATTGTGTCAGTGCAGTTCTAAAACAGAACCCCAGACTTACCAGTTGGGAAAAATTAACATCGAGGTAAGCGGAAGTGACGAATCGCGTAACTTATTTGAGAAAGGATTGCTGTTACTGCATAGTTTTGAGTATTCCGACGCCCGGGAAGCCTTCCAGGCTGCCCGCCTGGCCGATCCTGATATGCTGATGGCTTACTGGGGTGAGGCAATGACCCATAACCACAGCCTGTGGCACGAGCAGGACTACGAGGAAGGAAAAGCTTTGCTGAAAAAGCTATCGGCACGTAACACCCTGGCCCAGGTGAGTGAACTGGAACAGGATTTAATTAGTGCTGTAAACGTCCTTTACGAGGAGAAAAAGCCTAAAAATGAGCGCGATGATGCTTACGCCCGTTACATGGCCGAACTTCACGAGAAATACCCGAACAACCAGGAAGTAGCTGCTTTTTACGCCCTGTCTTTACTGGGTTCAGTAGAAGAAGGGCGCGATTATGAACTGTATGGACAAGGCGCAAAAATTGCCCAGGGTATCCTGGCCGAAAACCCAAACCACCCGGGGGCTCTTCACTACCTGATCCACTCGTACGACGACCCCGATCACGCCCAGCTGGCCCTCGATGCTGCTTTCAGTTACGGGGAAGTTGCTCCCGATGCATCTCATGCCCTGCACATGCCATCGCACATTTACGTTGCAATGGGGATGTGGGACGATGTGGTTCGGGCCAATGAGCGCAGTTACCAGGCCAGCCTGAACCGGATGGAGCGTAAAAACCTGGGAGATGATGCCCGCGGTTATCATTCTTTCCACTGGCTTCAATACGGGTACATCCAACAGGGAAAAGTTGAAAAAGCTGCTGAAATGACCCGCCAGATGCAGGAGTTCAGTGCAGCATCCACGGCCAAACGCACAAGAGCACATATGGTATACCTGAAAGGCACTTACCTGGTGGAAACCAACGACTGGGATAACCCGATAGCAAATATAACGGTTCACGTAGACGATCTAAACGTGGCTATACGATCGCAATACAGGTTTCAGCAGGGCATGAAGGCTTTTAAAGATGGAAATGCGCAAAGGGTTACAGCGCTGGCAGATGCTATTCACAAAGATTTTGAGAAAGAAGCCTTACTGGCCAGCAACAATAAAGTTGCCGTTTGCTCAGGCATATCCCGGTCGATTGCCAGTAATGAAAACATCCTGGAATCTAAAACTTTTGAATGGCAGCTAAGAGCTATGAAGGCCTGGTTGGAAGGCGACAAAGCAAAAACCGAGTACTGGTTGCAGGAATCCATTAAGCAGGAAGAGCAAATAGGCTATAGCTACGGGCCTCCCTTTATTCAGAAACCCACTCACGAGCTCTATGCCGAATGGTTAATGGAGCAGGGACGCCACGAGGAAGCCCTCGAGCATTACGAAAAAACTCTTCAGCGGACACCTAAAAGGGTAATGGCCTTAAAAGGAAAAAAGGCCGCCGCCAAGGCGCTGGGAAATGAAGAAGTGGTGCAGAACACAGAACAAGCCCTCGATGGCATTATGAATACCCTGGCGAGTGCAAGCAAATAAACCTGCCCTTGTAAAAACCAATTTTTAAAGATTTATCGTAGGTTAAACTATGATTAATCGCTGGCTGGTATTGGGGTTGGTTGTGGGTGGAGTTGCGCTGAGCGTGTATTACAGCCTTCGGTTGCAATTCGATTATAATTTTGAAAGCTTTTTTCCTACCGACGACCCGGAGCTTCAGTTTTACCAGGAATTCCGGGAAACTTACGAAAGCGATAACGACTACCTGCTGCTGGCTGTAGAAAACCACCGGGGTGTTTTCAATCCGGCTTTTCTCACTTCAATCGATACCCTTACCCGGCAACTTAGGGAAATCCCCGACGTTCGGCAGGTTGTTTCGCTCACTTCTTTAGAGCAGCCGGTGCTTACTCCTAATGGCCTGGTGCCGGTTTCCATGGTGCACCCTAACCAGCCTGACCGTTATTTACAAGACAGCATTAAGGTTTACCAGGACAGCCTGGTTATGGGATCGTTCGTATCACGGAGTAAACCGGCGGTAGCGTTGCTCATTCGGCATACCCAGAAAATTCCGCAGCAGCAGGCCGATTCCCTGGTTACTTCTATTCGTCGGGCATTGTCATGCTACCAATTCGATGCCACTTACCTGGCCGGGAAAGCAGTTGCCCGTAGAGCATACGTTGAGAAGCTGGCTTCTGAATTAAGCCTTTTCCTGGGTATTTCCGGAATACTGGTTATTATCCTGCTTGCCCTCAGCTACCGCTCCCTGTGGGGGGTACTGCTTCCCCTGTTCATTGTGGGTTTATCGGCGCTTTTTACCCTGGGCTTTATTGGTGCTATCGGCAAAAAGATGGATGTATTAATGGCCATGCTGCCTTCCATTGTATTTGTTGTGGGCATGTCGGACGTGGTTCATATCCTGAGTAAATACATCGAGGAACTCCGGCTGGGTAAAGATCAGGTAGCTGCTTTACGTATTGCTTTCCGCGAGGTAGGACTGGCCACCTTTTTAACTTCCCTTACTACGGCCATTGGTTTCATTACCTTGCTAACCGCTTCTATTGAACCTATCCGGGAGTTCGGGATGTATACCGCTTTCGGGGTATTCATAGCCTACGCTACTGCTTTTACCGTGTTACCCGCTTACCTTGGCCACACCACATCACCGGCAGTGGCCGGAAAAGATTACCGGAAGTACTGGGTAAAATATTTGGGTAACTTGCTAAATCATGCTTTAGTGAACCGTAGGGTGTACCTGGCAGGAATTTTCGGAATTACCCTGTTGGCCGGATTCGGAATGAGCCGCTTACAGGTTAACACCCATTTAATTGATGGCCTGCCCAAAGATGATCCGCTGAAGGCTGCTTTTCTGTACATGGACCATCACTTTGGTGGTTCCAAGCCTTTTGAAATGTACGTTGAGGTTCCGGATAAAGAAACAAGCCTGTACAGCTGGGAAGTGATGCAGGAGTTGAACAAGCTGGAGTGTTTTTTACGCGATGATTACGGCATTGGCACCATCGTTTCGCCCTTAACCCCGGTAAAACTGTTGTACCGTGCCAGCAAAGGGGGAAATACAGCCGTATTTGAATTGCCTCCCACCAGGCAGGAATACCAGCGGCTCCGCCCCTACCTGAACAAATTACAGCAACGCCCGGAATTTAACCTGCTCACTTCGGAAAACAGCCGAAAAGGCCGGATCAGCGGCAGAATCAGCGACGACCTGGGTAGTGCCTACACGTTCAGGGCCCTGGAGCAACTCCATGCCTACGCTAGTGAAGGTATTAATACTAACCTGCTTTCGTTTCGTATTACCGGCTCATCGTACCTGATCGACCGGAACAATATTTACCTGGTGGAAAACCTGCTGGGCGGACTGGCCATTGCCCTGGGAGTGGTTGCACTAATTACCGGTATCCTCTACCAGTCGTTTCGGATGATGTTTATTGCGCTACTACCTAACGTAATTCCTTTATTGTGGACGGCAGGATTAATGGGTTTGCTGGGTATCGACCTGAAGCTATCCACGTCTATCATTTTCACGATTGCTTTCGGCATCGCCGTAGATGACACCATTCATTTTGTCAGTAAATTCAGGATTGAGTTACAAAAAGGGCAATCGATTTACCAGTCGCTCAGGAACACTGTATTCAGTACGGGAAAGGCCGTTGTGGTTACCACCCTGATTTTACTGTGCGGGTTTATTGCCCTTACATTTTCTACTTTTAGTGGCACGCAGTATACCGGGTTGCTAGTTAGTTGTACCCTGGTATTCGCCCTGGTTATAGACTTAACCCTTTTACCTGTTTTAATTATATTGTTTTATCCTCGTAAGAAGCAGGAGTTAAAGCGAGCAACCCGAAATTACAAACCATAAAAAAAGCGCCGGCAATACCGACGCCTTAAACGTTAGTCGTCTATAAATTAGTTTTTAAAAGCTGTAATTTACTGACAGGCTGTAAGTTGTTCCGCGGGTGGAAGAACGAAAAGGAAACTGCCCGTTATTATCCCGGCCGAATTCCTCCAGGTACGTAGCATCTAACATATTTTTTATTTTAAAGCCCAGTTCAAATTGTTTGCCAAGTTGCTTTCGGGAAGTGAAATTAAGAATAGGTCGTGGCTGTTCGTACACATCGGGGGTTAGCGCATTAGTAATGTAGGATATACGCTCACCAAATACGTTGAGGGTTAGTGCATTTTCCCAGTTTAGCCGGGTCCAATTGTGAAATAAAGCCACGTTAACCAGGTATGGCGACTGCCCCTGAAATGGCCGGGTTTTCGCTATATCACGTCCGCTATCATTAATTGCTCTTAATTCTTCTTCGCCCTTATCAACCTGCGAAAAGATGTAAGAGAAATTAGCAGCCACCCTGAAATTTTCCAGTGCCGGAGTAATAAAATCGAGCGATTTCCTGAACTCTACCTCACCACCGGCAACCACAGCCCGATCTACATTGGTAGGCTTAATTTCTGTTACCGTTCCACCAATACCCGGTATTAGCTGGAATACAATAGCATCAGTAAATTCTTTGTAGTAAAAACTCACTGCAAACAAATCTCTTGGCGAAGGATAAATTTCATAACGCAAATCGTAATTAGCGGTAATTGTTCGTTGCAGGTCAGGGTTACCGGTAAACCGCGGATCGTTGGCCGAGGCTATTGCTGAAAAGGGAGAAATTTCCCTCACGTTAGGTCGGGCAAGCGTACGGCTGTAAGCTACTCGCAGGTTCGATTTATCCGTGATGTTATAGATTAAGTTAACACTTGGCAAAAAGTCTGTCTCATTTACCGTTGCCGGTGCCAGGGTAGTGTCTTGGCTTTGGGCCAGCTGGTCGGTAATTTCCATTCGTACCCCGCCAATTGCCTTTAGGCTGGGCGCCAGACGGTACGAAGCCATTACGTAAGCTGCTGAAACTGTTTCCTCTCCGTCGTAACTGTTGCTGGCAGCAGAACGGTTCACATAATAGTTTCCAAAACCAAATACCTGACCTTCATTATCCTGTACTACTCCGGTGTTTTCAGAACCAAAATAGGTGTTGAAGTCGCCATTAGCCTGGTTAAAAAACACATACTGATCGTTGAATCGTCCCTGAAAGTTTTCAGTAGCAAGAGAAAACTGCTGTTCCTCGAAAGTACGTTGTTTAGTAGAATACAGCCCTCCCAGTTTTACCAGGTTATCTGTATCCTCTCCAAGTGGAATTTCTACATCGAGCTTCAGGTTGTATTGTTCGTCTTGAAGATCGCGGAAAAAGTGGGTAGGCCTACGACCAATTTCGGCTGTAGGAATAGAGTAGTTCGTGGATCCATCGTTTCCATCACTGGTTACAAAACCGAACTGACGGTAATCGGGTAGTACCTGAGACGAAACAACATAACCTGCCGACCAGTTTATTTTTATCCCATTTACGTTTTCTAAAAAGTGCTTTCCACTCAATCGCAAATTATTCAATTCCCGCTCACGAAAAAGAATGGAGTAATTCTGGAAATCAAAATCAGAACCTACACTACTCCAAAATCCTCTGGCGTAATCAACGCTATTGGTGCCAATGTGATTGTATAAATTGGTAAGCGTAATTTCATCATTTGAAGACATCTGGTAAGATAGAGTAGCCAGTGCTCCTACCTGGGCTTCATCCTGGCTGTAATTCCAGGATAGTTCCTGTTCGGGGTTAAGATCACCGGCACCACCACCCAGGTTATCGAATATCCCTTTTCGTGCATTTTCGTAGTAGTCGAGCGTGCGCGAGTAAGTTAAGCCTATGTTGTATCCTATTCTTTGTTCTCCTAACGATTCCTGGTTGCCAAACGCTACGCTAAGTCCATAATTCATAGGGGCTGCTTCCTGAACGGGTACAAACCTGGTTTTACTTAATGCATCTGCCGTTTCATTAATAATTGTACGCTGCTCAACATTTTCCGGACTACGACCTTGCCGCTGTAATTGTTGTCCGCCAAACAAGGCCTGGGAATTTTGCGCCACCACTTCCGGAAGGGCCCGGGTGCCGTCGTCGTAGCCGGTTAGTACGCTATTCCGGTTAGGATCGAACTGAAACTGTTCGTTCAGGCTGGCATTGGTGTTATATCCTAACGACAAACCTACATTTAAATAAAAGGCATCAGGAAGTGATCGAGTGGTTACATCAACTTTTCCTCCGGTGAAGTTACCCGGCTGGTCGGGTGTAAATGTTTTTACGGTAATTAAATTTTCAATGGCGTTAGACGGTATTAAATCCAGGCTGGTGCTGTTGCGGTAAGGGTCGGTACTGGGTAATGTAACTCCGTTTAACTGCGTAATGGAATAACGATCGCCCAAACCACGCAACAAAATGTATTTTCCTCCCTCTAACGAAGCACCAGTTACGTTTTTAACCGATTCAGCAGCATTAGACGCCCCAATACGATTAAGTTCCCGATTTGAAATACCATCCTGAACGGACAGTGCTTGCTTTTGCATTTTCAATAAGGCCACGTCATTGTCCTGAATAGCTTCTGCCGTTACCACTATTTCGTTTAATTCATTACCGGTACCCAGTGAGAAATCGAGTGTGGTATTTTTATCCGCTAGTATTTCAACCCCTTCAACCTTTTGAGTAGCGTACGATACGTAACTAACTTTTAGTGTGTATGACCCGGGATCAAGACTAAGCAAGTAATTACCGTTAATGTCGGCCACGGCTCCTTTAGACGTACCTACTACCTGAACGGTAGCCCCAATTAATTCTTCTCCGGTTTCGGCATCAATAATTTGCCCCGCTATTTTCCCTTGCTGTGCAAAGGCAGAGAAAACAAAACAAGTGCCAATTAAGCTCATTACCAGAACTCTCTTAGCTAATTCGATGAACATCATGTGAGTAAATTTATTTATAGACGCTTATTTTTTGCTTTAAACAAAAAATGGCCTGCTTACTGAATGCAAGCAGGCCAATATTAATGTGTTATAACTTATTCAACTGTAATTCCTTCGTCTGACAACGTAGTCCAACCAAAGATCCAGGGGGTTTCCCCGGGAGCAAATGCTCCGCGATAGCTTACAGTTTCCAGGCGACCATCACCTAAATCAGAAACGGCAGTTGATACCCCGCTTGTCGGTGTAGGATCGAGCGAACCAGCGCCCGGCTCTCTGCCAATACCAGCTACAGCAATATCTTGAAGGTATTCATTGTCGTTATCATCTAGTTCACTTACCACGTCATCAACAGCACCCGTGAAAGTAACGTTATCGTTGTCGTCTGTTTCCACCGCACTTTCAACCACGCTAACAAATCCTTCTGAAGACCAATCTCCGAAAGCAGATAAAGTGTTACTTAAAAGTTCAGTTTGAAAACCATCTGTTGGATTGGTTAAGCGTCCGTAAGAATCAGGTACATCTCCCGAGCGATCTTCTACTTGTATAAACTTACCGGGAAAGTCGACCAGCAATGAATTAACCAACTTTCCAGCAAAGCCGTCGCGCATAATTATAGCTCGTTGGCGCTCACTTCCGTCCTGTCCGGGACCAATAAAAGTAGCGTTCACTAAGTTAGGCGCAGCAAACAGCGGCGCATCATCAGGGTTTGTTCCGTCCCATTCGCCGGCGTGATCGTAGTCGCTGTCAGCAGGTGTTTCGCGTTGCAAGGCAAACAGGAACTGCCCGGTTCCTCTCCATCCGCTATCGAAATCGAAGGCATCATCGGAGGCATAAGCCACTGAAATGTGATTTATATTTACAGTACCCCCGAATATTTCTACCCCATCATCGGCAGAGGAATAAATATCTATGTACTCGATGGTTGTACCAGAACCTATACCACCAATGGTAAGTCCCTGAATTTCATTTCCGGATACACCGTCGAGCGCAACGCCCGTGTACCGAATGGATACATACCGGAGTACTCCTGAATTATCATCATCGATATCGCCGCCGTACTGCGCACGGGTTTCATTTGTGCTGAGCCCTTCAATTTGCAGATCGTTGAACTGTTCATCGTAAGAGTTGGCCCTTCCAAGAACCACCAGACTACCCCACTGCCCAAAATCGCGAGGAGACAGCGTTCCATTGTCTGCTTCAGATGTCATAACAATTGGAGCTACTTCGGAACCTTCCGCAAAAATTTGGGCGCCTCGCGCAATAATCAATGCGGAAGTTGCATTGTTAGTTGAGTTATCTCTGGTTAAGAATTCTACTCGCGTACCACGTACAATATTCAATACTCCTCCGTCTTCAACGAAAGTAAGGCCATCGACCTTGTACGTGTTATTGGGTGTCCAATAATATTCTTCTGTGGTAAGCGCGTCGTCGTTAACCGATACTTCTCCACCAACAACTGCATCAACTACGTGAACAATGCCGTTAGTGGCGCCAACGTCAGCAGTGGTTACCACGCCGCCGCCTACGGTAACCGTACCGTCAGCAACAGTGGCGGTAAGAACAGATCCACCCAGGGTTTCAATTTGCTGTCCGTCGCTAATGCTACTTGCCCGTACTTCACCGGCTACCACGTGATCGAGCAATATGCTTGCTAAAACTTCAGGAGTAAGGTCATCTAGCCCAATACCGAGTGCATCGAAAGTAGCCTGGAAGGCATCACTAGTTGGAGCAAACACCGTAAAATCACCTTCACCTCCGAGGGTTTCAGCTAATTCAGCGGTAGTAACCGCCGTAACCAGTGTTTCCAATCCGGTTGTAGCCTGTGCAAGTTCAACTATGTTTTGAGTTGGCTCAGTTCCATCACCATCCTCTACCGTAATAGAAACAGCGTTGGAAGCCTGGCCACCAGCGGTAACTACTACATCCTGGGCGCCGGCAGATACCTGCGGAACTTCAGCTGTGATAGAAGTTGCTGTTGATGTACTTACCGGAGCAGAAGTACCCCCTACCGTTACCGAAGGAGCACTACCGAAGTTAGTTCCGGAAATAGTAATTTCATCACCAACCGCAGCAGAGGTTGGAGATACACTTGAGATGTTCGGCGTGGGATCTTCCGTTGGTTCGTCGTCATCACAAGCAAAAAATGCCACCATTAAACCTAGCGACATTAGCAGTGTAAGAGATAATTTTCTCATAGTTAGAGTTAAAGTTTTTTATTAGTAAAAAAGCGGGTTATTACCGCCTCTTTTTGTACCCACAAAGGTCTTTAAACTATGAGAAAAGGGATGATATTGTACGTTAACGATTTTTTAAGATTGGAGCAGATATGTTAAGATTTGTTAACATACAGTTGGCTACACAACCATTTGAATGGGTTTGTGTGTCATTAGATGTTTGTGTTTACCGATTTATTGCTACTTTTCCCAGGATAGCCTGAATAATGTCTCGTGGACTGATTTCATCGGCCTCGGCTTCGTAGTTTAATAAAATACGGTGATTCAGTACGTCGTAGGCTATCTCTTTAATATCTTCCGGTAATACGTAATCGCGTTCATCGAAGTAAGCGATGGCCCGCGCAGCCAGGTTTAAATTAATGCTGGCCCGCGGAGACACTCCGAAGGTAATGTAGTTTTCCAAATCATTGAGCCCGTATTCTTTCGGGTTGCGGGTAGCAAAAACCAGTTCAATAATGTATTGCTCTAGCGATTCATTAATCTTTACCGAGTTAATTTCCTTTTTAACAGCCTGGATATCTTCTTTAGAAAGTACGGGTTCAACCTTGTTGTTAAAACTCATGTTCGACATCCGGCGCATGATTTCCAGTTCTTCTTGCTTCGTAGGGTAGTCTACGTACACTTTCATCATGAATCGGTCTACCTGCGCTTCCGGCAGCGGGTAAGTTCCTTCCTGGTCTACCGGGTTCTGGGTAGCCAGCACCAGGAATGGACGATCCAGGCCAAAGGTAGTTTCGCCGATAGTAACCTGCTTCTCCTGCATGGATTCCAGCAGAGCCGACTGTACTTTTGCCGGCGAACGGTTAATTTCATCGGCCAAAATGATGTTGGAAAAAATAGGCCCCTTCTTTACTTCAAATTCTGATTTTTGCTGGTTGTATATCATGGTACCGATTAAATCGGCCGGCAGTAAATCGGGCGTGAACTGAATGCGTTGAAAATCGAGGTGTAACACCTGGGCCAAAGTATTTACGGTGAGTGTTTTCGCCAGGCCGGGCACCCCTTCAAGCAGGATGTGCCCCTGGGTGAACAGCCCGATAAGCAGGCGGTTTACCATGTACTGCTGCCCTACCACAACTTTACCCACTTCCGAGAAAACCGATTTAATTTTCTGCTGATGTTCTTTTTTAAGATCGGAATCGTAATGCTGATCCATGATGGTATATTAATACGTTACGTTTTTTCTTTCACTGGTCGAAGCCAGTTTTTCAATAAGTACTACCAGCGCTATGCCCAGCGCCATAAACAAAATAGCCTGTAAAAGGTAAGGCTCGTTACCGGTTACCTCAAGGTAGTTGCTGGGTAAAATATTTTCCTCGAGTAGCGGCTTTTGCTCGCCCTTACTATTTACCCGGTAAGCAGTAACCAATTTCCAGGAGATCGGAAGAGCGTCGTGTAGGGAAAGAGTGTAGATCTCGGTGG
>CAZIWJ010000079.1:0-13240 GCA_964542855.1 uncultured Roseivirgaceae bacterium | reverse complement strand
GTTACGTTGACGATAATTTTCTAACCGCCGATGGCGGGAAATTGAGTGGAGACTTCAATGCGAACAATTTTCGTATAACAAACCTACCCGAACCTATTGGCACCAATCAGCCTACAACCAAGGGTTACGTGGATGATAATTTTCTTGCTGATGGAGGCGGGGGTATGAGCGGCGACATTGATATGAATCAAAATCGGATTAAAGATCTCCCCAATCCTACTGCTAATAATGAAGCCGCTACCAAGCAGTACGTAGACGATCAAATTGCTAATGCACTAGCATCCGGTAGGTTTGGTTTACCTAATGGAGATAAGTACGCTTCTAACCAGCAAATACCCGCCCAACAAGTAAGTATGAACGGGCAGATGAACATCGGTCAGCAAACTATGGTTAAGCTGCTTTGTAAAATCGATGAACTGGAAGCCCGGGTAGCCTACCTTGAAAATCGGGTAGGGATAGAGCAGAAGCCGGTTAAAAAGAATAAAAAGAAGCGTTTTCAGGAGAATATTTTCATAAAACTGAAAGAAGGCTTTACCGAAGGAAGTACAGCTGTGGCAAGATTGCAGTTGCCCGGGGTGGAAGCCGGCGACCTTATTTCTGTCATTGTTGCCGGAACTACCGGTGAGCAGGTAGTAGCTAAGGGTAAAGTTACTGCCGACAATGAAGTTGAGGTTCAACTCGTAAATCTTGGCAATGAGAGAATCAGCAGTAAAACCAGTTTGTTAATTACTGCTGAAACAACCACTGCTTTTAAATAATAAAAAGAAGTATAAGTGAGTAGTCTGATATATATAGTATTAATAGCAGCATTAAGCATTCTGGCCAACTACTCATTCGGGCAAATGATGGTGGAAGAAAATGCCCTGGTATTTATTGATAGCGGCAGTGTGGTTAGCATTACCAGCGACCGGGATGCTGAAATTGCAGGACTGCTGGAAAATGAGGGTATATTATCTATTGCCAGTAACTGGAAAAGCAGCAGCCAGTTTATTAGTTCGAAAGGAAGCGTAATCCTGAGTAACTATGAAGCCAGGAACCTGAATTTTAGTCCCACTCGTATTGGGCACCTGGTTCTTGACGGGGATGGCAGTAAACGATTAAACGGCGTTGTTTTTGTGAAAGATAGTTTTACCCTATTCAATGGCATTCTTTCTCCTGTAAATAACAGCCGGCTAATTCTGGAGCCAGAAGTGGCCATTCAGGAGGGTAACGACTTTTCATACGTAGACGGTTATGCTTTTCACCAGGGCAGGGGAAAAAAATTGTTTCCAGTAGGAATAGCCGGTAAGTACCTGCCATTAACATTGCATCATGTTGAAGACCAGGGATTAATTTTAGGCTATCGGGCAATAGATAAACCGGTAAATGGATATCCAGGTAAATTGGCGGGCCTTTCAGACCAGCACTACTGGGAACAGATGGTGCTGGAAGGAGATTTTACGGGTAGTCTGGCTAATCTGAAAGTTTACGAAGAAGACCAATCTTTTAGGACCGATCAGTTTGTCGTTACCGAAAATGATAGCCTCGGGGGTAAATTTATCAACCTGGGGCAGGGAGAGTACTTCGGTAGCTTATACGACGGTTTTCTGACCAGTAAATTACCCACCCGCAAAAAGTACTTAACCATTGGGTTCCTCGATCTTGATCCGGTTGTTTACGTACCGAACGCGCTATCCCGCACTTCAATTGATCCGGAAGAGCAAGCCGCTAAAGTATACGGCGATCGAATTCTTAACGAAGGGTTTCGTTTCGTGGTGTTTAACCGTTGGGGCAACAGAATTTACGAATCGCGTTCACTTGAAACCATGCAACAGCAAGGTTGGCCGGGTATACACGACAATGGTCGTGAACTGGCCGGAGGCACGTATTCTTACGTGCTGCAGGGCCAGTTTGAGGGTGGTAAATCTTTTGAAAGAACCGGCAGTATTCTAATTGTAGAATAATATTACGGATTATTTTTCTTTTCGCACTCGGCCAGCTTGGTGTGCAGGTCTTTTAGCATGCCGCGGAGGTTATCGATTTCTTCCTTCAGCAACAGTTCTTTTTTAATATCTTTAAAAAATAAAATGTAACTTTTTTCTCCTTCCAGATCTACTTCATTCACGTTAAGAAAGCTCTGAATCGTTTTACCTTTTTTATTTTTTGAAGTTACCATTCTACCCCTTCCCACGATTTTATTTTCGGTAACCAGCTCGTGATCTTCGGGTAGTAGCATTTCAATAGATTGACCAACCAGTTCTTCATTTGAAAACCCGAATATTTTAGTAGTGGCCGGGTTTACTGAATCGATTACGTAATCAGCAGTCAGGGTTACGATACCATCGTGCGAGGAATGTAAAATGGCTTCGAGCCTGGCGTTATTGCGGGTGGTGGTTTTAGCATTACGTTCCAGTTGTTCCTGCGTGGCTTCAAGTTCCTCCAGGTTTTGTCGTAATTCTTCTTCCTGGGCCGCTCGCTCTTCGGTTTCTTCCTGCAACTTAATTAGTAATTCCTTGGTTTTTTGGTTAGTTTGTATGCTCTGAAGAGTAGAAGCTATGTTTTTGCAAAGTCTTTCCAGCAACTCCCGGTACTTCTTCTGCATGTCGGACAAACTAATGAGTTCAATAACGCCGTACACCCTGTCGTTAAATATCAGAGGTAGGCATATCAATGAGCGGGCACATACGTTACCGAGCGAACTGGAAATCATGACGGAGGCATGTGGAATGTCGTCGAGGTATTTCGTGCTTTTAGATTTTACCACCTGCCCAACAATACCTTCTCCGTAAAAGAACTCAGTTTTAGGCATGCTTTCCAATGTGCAACCGTATCCTGCTGTAGCTTTAATCATTTCTTCCTGCTCATCTACAACGAAGAATGATCCGCTCACTGCATCTACTTTTTCACAAACCGCTGCTATAATAATATCAGTAAATACTTCTGTAGTTTTATCGTAATTAATCCGGAGCAGATCATCGAACTGGCTCATAGTGGTGTCCATCCATAGTCGGTCGGCCAGGCTTTTATCTTCTGTTTTTCCTGATTGCTCCAGGTTTTCGAGCAATTCTTCGGTTACTTGTTCCCCTTGCATAACGTTAGCTTTAAAAATTAATAGCTAAATATCAATACAGAGAAATTCCGAATCTAACGAGAACCTGCATAAACACTACATTTGAAAGAAAGACGGGTAGGATTAAATAAATAAGGGAACTAAATAGCCCCATTATCATTCAACTTTTTAGCGACGCTGTCGGGAAGACTGGCAGTAATTTCTACCCGGGCAACGCCTTCTTCTAAAAAGTTAAGTGAGTCAGCGGCCCGACGCGATACATCCAAAATACGGTCTTTAGCGTAAGGCCCCCGATCATTTACTCTAAGCTTAATTTTTTTTCCGTTCTCGAGGTTTTTAACCGTAATAATAGTGTTAAGGGGTAGGGTACGATGGGCCGCAAATAGTGAGTCGTTCTGAAATACCTCCCCATTGGCAGTTTGACGTCCGTTGAAAAAATCAGCATAGTAAGAAGATTCTCCGGTTTGACGGAAGTTAGCTTCTTCTGGTTGACAAGCAACAATAAAAATAAGAGCTATTAATGTTATTTTGTAAAGCATAAGGAAAGGCACCAAAAAAATATTGCAAAAGCAAGCGGTGCCACTGAAAAAATTTCCTTAAAGGCGCAATATGGGGCAGTAATAACGCTAAACATATGATACGGATCATATATATAGATCTATCCCCTTTTTTATGGGTTTAAAAGAATCCTGAAGGTAGTTCCAGCATCAATTTCCGATTCTTTTACAAATATTTTCCCCTTGTGGTACTTTTCAATAATTCTTTTGGTTAACGAAAGCCCAAGGCCCCAGCCCCTTTTTTTAGTTGTGTATCCCGGAGTAAACACCTGGCTGATTTTACTTTTGGGTATGCCTTTCCCGCTATCGGTGATATCAATGTACACTTTACCATCTTTATTCCCACTTCTTAATGTAATGGTTCCCTTTCCTGACATAGCATCGACTGCATTTTTACAAATATTTTCTATTACCCACTCAAACAACGGGCGGTTAATATTTACGCATAAGTCGGAATGGTCCGTACTGACCATCATCTTTACTTTACTAGAAATTCTTTTCTGCAAATAGGCTGTTGTACTTTGTAAAACCTGGTACATATTTTCTTTTTTCAGGGTGGGAACTGAACCAATACTTGAAAAGCGGGCGGTAATCATTCCCAGTCGCTGAACATCCTTATCTATTTCAGCCGTAATTTCCGGGTTAATGGCAGGGTCGGCACGAAAGTATTCTATCCAGGCCATCAGCGAGCTTAACGGAGTTCCGAGTTGATGAGCAGTTTCCTTGGCCATACCAATCCATACACGATCCTGTTCTACAGCTCTGGAATAGTTAAAAATTAAATAAGCAAGTAAAATGAAACCGGCAATAACGGATAACTGTACGTAGGGGTAAAATTTAAGCTGGGTAAGCAGTTGCGAATTCTTATAGTACACCCACTGAATAATTTCTACTCTTCCCCGTTCGTCTTTTCTGGTAATTGAAATCGGTTCATGCTGTTCCTCCATCAACAGGAGTTCGGCTTTCAGGGCTTCAGTACGTTCCTTTTCACCCAGGTTTTTTTTTAAATTAATATTCCTGAATTGAAGCGGGTTGCGATCTACATCAGTTAAAATTACCGGGATTACATTATTGGGTACGATAATTTCCTGAGTTAGAAAGTTGAGGTTCCCACTGTTCTGCTCATTGCCAACAAATTCCAGCGCACTGGCGTAGAGGGAAATAAAACGCTCTTCGCGATCTTTTAACTTTCCAATAAGAATATCGGTATAGTAAATTGATGCAGCCCCAATAATAAGAGCAACTGAAATTACCGCAACCTTAACCGCTGTTTTTTTTTGGTAAATGTTACTAACGCCGCGGCTTTTAATTAATGATTTGAGCATAATTTAAATAAAATGGTACAGGCAAAGTACAGCTTGAAATTAACGCTGAAAAAACCATTTTAACAACGTGCGGTAATTTACCTTAGTACCGTAAACTAAAATACCCACCCGATATATCCTTGAAGCCAGCCAGGTGATAATTATGAAGGTAGCAATAAGTAAAACCATGGAGCTTACTAACTGAATTACCGGTACGTTAAACGGTACCCGCATCATCATGGTAACGGGAGCGGTAAAAGGGATAAGCGACAACCAAACCGAAAGCGTTCCATTCGGCTCCTGTAAAACATAACTCAGGGTAATAATTGAAACAATTAAGGGTGCACTTAGGGGAAGGGAGAACTGGGTTGTTTCTGCTTCATCATCGGCAATTGATCCTATGGCCGCATACAAGGCAGCATAAAGTAAATATCCACCCAGGAAGTAAAATAAAAAGGTGCCAATAATAAGTGGAAAGTTAACCGAAGATAAAAATTCAAGGCCCTGCACGTTCGCAGGATCGATATCAGTTTGTTGCATTGCTATCGGCCCGTTCTGATTTTGTGCAGCATTTAATAACTCTTCACCTGATGTGGCCGCCAGGAACAGCCCAAAAAACGAATAAGCCAGGAGGGTAAGCACAATCCAGATGATAAACTGCGTTAACCCCACAGCACCAATGCCGAAAATTTTTCCCAGCATTAGCTGGAACGGTTTAACCGATGACACAACCACTTCTACTATTCTCGAGTTTTTCTCCTCCGATACCCCTTTCATCACCTGGGCTCCATAGAAAAAAATAGAAGCATATATTATAAACGAGCTGAGGTAACCAACAATTGTAGCAACCCCGGCATTACTGCTTTCCTCACCTTCTGCCGACAAGTTTATGGTTTTCAGGTTTACCCGGGTGGCATTAATCTGTTCAAGATCAGCAGTTTTCACTGCTAACTGTTGTATTTTAAGGTCTTTTAGTACCCTTTGTAACTGGTTTTCTACCTGGTTAACCAGTGTAATGCTTGGGTTGTCATAGGCAAAAAGGGTAAAAGTAGCAGGAGATTCCACATTTTTATCGACCTTAATAATTCCGTCGTACATCCCGCTGTCCAGAAGCATTTTCGATTTGGAAAAACTACTGGTATTGTAAAAAAATACAAACTGATCAACAACACTATCGTGCTGTTCAAACCAGTTTTTTAAAACGTGTTCTTCATCAATGATGGCCAGGTGCTTTTCTCCGTCCGATGCCTGCCCGGCAATCCAAACGGGGATAATACCAATGGATGCCAGTAAAAAAGGTGCAAGTAGGCTCATCACAACAAAAGATCGTTTTCTCACCCGGGTGATGTACTCTCTTTTAATTATAAGGATGATTTTACGCATGTGCAGATTCCTTTACCAGTTTAATGAAGATATCGTTTATTGAAGGGATCAACTCAATGAACGAATGCACAGTAGTTAACGAAATCAGGGCTTTTAACAAGTCATTCGGATAATGATGGTTCGTGATATGAATTTCCGATTCCCAGTAAGCCTGGTCTGCCTGTTTGCTTTGCTTTTTTACCAAAAAAGGGGAATGGTCGGGGAAAGAAAAAGGTGTTTCGTGCACCACTTTAAACAGGTTTTCTTTCATTTCTGATTGAACGTCCTGCTTTTCCCCCTCCAGGATTTTTTTTGATTTATTAATTAATACCAACCGGTTACATAATTCCTCAACTGAATCCATGCGATGGGTAGAAAGAATAATGGTTTTACCCGAGTTGCGAAGGTTGAGGATTTCCTGTTTAATAAGCTGGATGTTGATCGGGTCAAAGCCGGTAAATGGTTCGTCAAGGATTAGTAAATCCGGATTATGCACCACAGTTGCTATGAACTGAACTTTTTGCTGCATACCTTTAGAGAGCTCCATTACTTTCTTGTCGGCCCAATGGAGTAAGTCCATTTTATCAAGCCAATTGTTAACTTCTTTCAGCGCTTGTTGCCTGGGTAAGTCTTTAAGCTGCGCCAGGTAAAGCAACTGCTCCCGTACCCCCATTTTCCGATAAAGTCCTCGCTCTTCGGGTAGGTAGCCTATTTTTCTAACCATTTCCGGGGAAATAGGAACATTATTTAACATTACCTGCCCAGAATCTGGAATGATGATGTTGTTGATAATACGGATGAGGGTAGTTTTTCCTGCACCATTGGGGCCTAACAGCCCAAATATAGAACCACGGTTAACGGTAAAGCTAACATCAGCCAGGGCCTGGTGACCAGAATATTGTTTAGTAATATGGTTTACAACTAGCGAATGCAATTTAGTTTTCAAGTTGGAAAATAACCTGCCCCATAGCAACATCAATATCAAAGCGGATGGCTGAATTAATGTTCGCTTCGTAAGCATCGTTGATGTAGATGTTTTCATCTATTTGTTTCAGAAAAGCAGGAACCTTAATTCTGCAAAGAGGAGATCCGCTGAAACGAATGTACACCGGGATAGATGAATTAGCCAGTTTAACCACGAGATTACCTGCCCCTACACTGGCAGAAACATGACAGGTGCCGGTATTTTCCGGGGTAACATGCAAGAGTAGTGAACCGAACCCAACATTAGCTATTACTTCTTTAGCCCTGGTGTGGTTCAGGCAATTTAGTGAAAGAGAACCAAGATCAACTTCGGCAAGAAGGGTGTCCATAGTTGTTTTGTTCCCTGTACCATCGGGGTAATCTAATGCAACGTCGGCGCTCCCGGTATTAACTTTCAATTTGGATATGGCTAAACCAGATAAATTAAAAGTTGCATCACCCATTCCGTAATTTAGGTCGAGGTGGAAAGGAACTGCGTTAGATAATGATATACCCCAGGGGCTTGCTTCTTCGTCGTTAGAATCTATTACCTGTAAAAACCTGTTCGATAGTGAAGAGTTGCTTTTATTATTTTCATCCAGGCTTAGAAAAATTTGCCGGATGCCGTTAACAGAATTATCGGAGTTAACTGGATGAGAGTAGGTTGAAGATGATGATGGTGGAAAGAGATTGATTAAGTGGTGATTACCTTCTGCTGCTTTAATCTGGTAAGAGGCGGTTTTGGCACTCACGTTCAGGTAAACTCTATCTTGATACTCTTTATGAAAGAGCCGGTATGTTCCCTGGTTTTGGGCCTGTACAACCAGGTGGAAAGTAACTAAAGCTAAAATCAGAACTACCGGTTTTCCCATGTTTGATACAACGACACTTCCAGTTGATAGTTACTGAAAAGTGTCGTTGCATGAGTAAATCAGTAAAAATTTTTAAGAATTAGAAAAATTCTCGCATCTTTTCAAAGATACTTTTATCACCTCTGCCGGGGTTGGGCTTAAAATTAGACGACTCTTTCAATTGCTGAATCAATTGTTTTTCTTCTTTACTCAAATGTTTCGGGGTCCAGATGTTTACGTAAATTAACTGGTCACCTTTTCCGAAACCGTCAAGGTCTTTAACCCCTTTTTCCCTGAGGCGTAAAATTTTACCACTTTGCGTGCCGGGCTCGATTTTTATTTTAACAGGATTGTCAACAGTAGGTACTTCAACGGTAGTACCCAGTGTTGCATCAGGAAAGCTGATATGTAAATCATAAACGATGTTGTTTCCTTCCCGGTTAAGTACTTCGTGGGGTGTTTCCTCGATTAGGATGAGCAGATCGCCGGCAGCCCCGCCACCGGGGGCTTCGTTCCCTTTACCCTGCATTGATAACTGCATTCCTTCGGAAACCCCTGCGGGTATTTTAACCTTTATTACTTCTTCTTTAGGCTCCAGGCCGGAACTATCAACACCCGGGGGGCGCTGGTCGATAATCTTTCCACTTCCGTTACAAGTAGGGCAGGTAGAAGCGGATACCATTTGGCCCAGCATGGTATTCATAACTTTGCGTACCTGACCAGTTCCACCACAAGTGGGGCAACTGGTGAAAGTAACGCCATCAGCAGCTACCATCCGATTTACCTTGATCGTTTTTTCAACCCCTTTGGCAATTTCTTCCAGCGTAAGCTTAATTTTAATTCTCAAATTAGATCCGCGATTTCCACCGCGTCGTCCGCCACTTCCGCCAAAGAAGTTATCAAAGGGGCTGCCACCGTTACCGAATATGTCACCGAATTGTGAAAATATGTCTTCCATCGACATACCTCCGCCGCCTCCGAAGGATCCACCTTTAACCCCTTCGTGCCCAAAGCGATCGTATTTTTCCTTTTTTTCAGGATTACCAAGTACTTCGTAAGCCTCGGCTGCCTCTTTAAATTTATCTTCAGCAGAGGGATCATCCGGGTTTTTATCGGGGTGAAATTTAATTGCTATCTTTCGGTAAGCTTTTTTAATTTCCTCGACACTGGCTCCCTTTTTTAGTCCGAGTATTTCGTAATAATCTCTAGCCATTTTAAGATCCGGTTACAACTTTTGCGAAACGAAGCACTTTATCGCCAATAAAATACCCCTGATCAACAACATCAATTACTTTTCCTTTTAAACCTGGTTCAGGTGCGGGCGATTGGGCAATTGCTTCATGAAATTCGCTATCGAATTCAGTGCCTTTTTCTACATCCATAACTTTTAAGCCCTGACCTTCAAGCGCTTTTAAGAGCTTGCTATGTACCAATTCTATTCCTTCGTACATGGGCTTTACAGCTTCGTTATCCCTGAAAATTTCTAGCGAACGCTCAAAATCGTCAAGAATAGGTAAAATTTCCAGTAACACATCACTGCTTGCTGTTTTTACCAACTCCTGCTTTTCACGGGCGGTTCTCTTTCTGAAATTTTCAAATTCAGCAAACAACCTCAGGTACTTATCCTTTGCCTCTGACAGCTGTAGTTCCAACTGTTCTACCGTAGAATTCTCCTGATTATCTTCGTTACTATCGTTCTCGTTTGTTTGCTGTTCTTCCTGCAACGCTGAGTGCTCCTGTTGCTCTTCTTCTGCTTCTGTATTTTCGGATTGAAATTCTTTTTCTTCTGCCATAATTGATTTTGGTTTCAATAGCTTTAAAATTTTAACCAACTTCTTTGCCAACCGCAGGGTTTATGCCAAGATGTCAGTTCAGTGAAGGGCTTTCCAAATCATATCTTTTAACTCCTGAATGTGGTATTGTGTTACCGCTGAGAAAAAAACGCAGGGTAAATCTACGGTTAGCTCGTCCCAGATTGCATCTTCCAGTTCCTGGTCTAGTAAGTCCGATTTTGAAATGGCCAGCAAACGCTTCTTGTCCAGTAGCATAGGGTTATACTGTTTTAACTCATCTAGTAGAAGCTGATAAGATACATTGATGTTTTCCGCATCGGCAGGAATAACAAATAATAGCACCGGGTTACGTTCGATGTGCCGTAAAAACTGCAACCCCAGTCCTTTTCCTTCCGCTGCCCCTTGAATAATTCCGGGTATATCGGCCATGACAAAAGACTGGTAATCGCGGTAACTCACCACACCCAGGTTTGGAGTTAGGGTGGTAAATGCATAATCGGCAATTTCAGGTTTAGCTGCCGATACTGCAGATAGCAAAGTTGATTTACCCGCATTGGGAAAACCGATCAGGCCCACGTCTGCCAGAATTTTCAGTTCAAGGATGATCAGTTTTTCCTCTCCCGGTAAACCGGGCTGAGCGTAATAAGGAGTTTGGGTTGTTGAACTTTTAAAATGGTCGTTACCCAGGCCACCTTTTCCCCCGGCCAGTAAAATAACTTCTTGCTGATCTTCCGTTACTTCGTGTAAAACTTCGTTGCTTTCTGCATCGCGAGCAATCGTACCAAGGGGAACATCCAGAATAATGTCTTTACCCTGCGGCCCCGACTTGCGGGCTCCTTCCCCCGGTTTGCCATTATCGGCCCGGATGTGTTTACGGTACTTGAGGTGAAGAAGTGTCCACTGCTGGGTAGCCCCTCTTAAAATTATGTGTCCGCCCCGTCCACCGTCTCCACCATCAGGGCCACCTTTGGGAACATGCTTTTCCCTTCTGAAATGTACTGAACCGGCTCCTCCATCGCCCGACTTTAAGTAAAGCCTTACGTGATCTATAAAATTTGGGGAAGACATAATTGGTAAAAAGTTTAGATGAGTAAACGGCAAATGATGTAATAAAAAACCCGATTCCTGACCAGGTAATCGGGTAGTTTGCATTAAGATAAACCGGGTTTTAAGCCAAATTATCTACTTCTTTAGCAATTGCACCGAAAATGCCGTCGATAGAACCCATTCCGTCTACTGTTTTTAGTTTACCTTGCTTATTGTAATAATCGGCAACCGGCAGGGTTTCCTCTTTGTAAACATTTAACCGGTTTTGAATTTTTGCCTCATCCTGGTCATCAGCTCTGCCCGAAGTTTGTCCGCGATGCTTTATCCGCTTCACCAGCTCTTCTTCAGGCACTTCCAGGCTGATCATTCCGGTAATGCCGTTCCCTTTTTCCTCTAGCAGTTCATCGAGTGCTTTAGCCTGGGCAACCGTTCGAGGAAAGCCATCGAAAATAACCCCTGCGTGGCCGTTCATCCCCTGACTCAGTTTGTCATCTACCATGCCGATAACCACTTCGTCAGGCACCAGATCGCCGGCATCCATGTACGATTTGGCTTTTTTTCCCAGTGCAGTTCCTTCGCTTAAATGCTTTCTAAACAAATCGCCGGTAGAAATGTGCATCAGGTTGTATTGATCTATTAATTTCTCGCTTTGCGTGCCTTTCCCTGCTCCAGGAGGGCCAAATAGGACAAGGTGAATATAATTTGCCATGTGTTCCCAGTGTTTGAATTGGACATGAATTTAAAACAAATATAAAAGGAATATTTAAGAGATATTGAAATGACCGGTATCAACTGTTTTAAGGTAAAAGGTCAGTACCGGCCAGCTTATTCAACCAGGGTAAAAATATCCTTGAGGTTTCTGCCCAGCCCCATGTAGTCGAGTCCGTATCCCAGCACAAATTTGTTGGGTATTTTAAAACCCACATAGCGGATATCAACGGGTATTTTAGTCGCCTGAGGTTTGTGTAACAGAGCGGCAACAGCAACGCTTCGGGGCGATTTGGGCTGAACCATTTTAAGCAAGTGGTCAATGGTTTTACCAGAATCCACAATATCTTCTACAATAATAATATCACGGTTTTTAATCTCTTCGTATAAACCAATTAGTTCCTTTATGTTACCCGTACTCTCTGTGGCTTCGTAAGAACGCAGTTTTACAAAAGAAACTTCAACTGATATAGACAATTCCCTTACCAGGTCGGAAGCAAAAATAAATGATCCGTTCAGAATGATAACCAGGAGAGGGTTCTTTCCCTTATAATCCTGGTTAATCTGGATGGCTACGCGCTTTACTTCTTCACGAATAGAATTGGCATCGAGGTATACTTGAAACTGTTTATCGTGAACCGTGATCATAATTCAGCCATTAATTTACGGTAAAGTTGAATCATGCATTCCACATCGTGTTTGTGAACGGTTTCAAAGCTTGTGTGAGGATTTGCCTCCGGTGCACCTACAAAGCACCAGTCGAAAGGATAGGGAGAAAACTGAAGGTCTTTGGCGTCACTAAAGCCAGCACTTTCAACTTCCAGCTGAAAGTCGATACCGGAATTCCGGGCAATATCAATGACCCGGTTCAGGTATTGCCGGCGTGGGATACCCCGGTCGCGCATGGAAATAGCAACTCCGCCATTGTGCTCCACCCCGTCGGTAACCCAGGTAATATCAGAAATTAGGGCTTGTTTTACGCCGTATTTTTCATTCAAGTAGCGGGCGAGGTACTGAACTGAACCGCCCCCGTGTTCCTCCCAGCAGGAAAATACAATCGCCCCGTTTTGTAGCGTTTGAGCCACTTGCAGGGCATTGTAAATACCCAAACGGTTGTCGAGGTAGCAACTTGTAATATAATCGTCATTTTCCTGGAAATTGGGCGCATAAACCAGGTTTGTTCCCCGATCGATACCCCTTGGGAACTGGTAAAACAGCTGGCTATGCTCATCCACGTGCAACGTGCATTCAATGGGTCCGAGGCTATCTCTGCCCACCAGCTTCTGACCTTCTTCACCAGCAGGGCTGCCGATGGGAATTAGTTGGTCCTGGTACCTTACCGTGTATCCAATGCTGTCCATGTGAGCAAAAATAGCTGTTCTCGGTTCTCCGAAAACGAGCACGAGGCAATCCTGAAAACCATCACCGTGTATCAGTTCTGGTTTCACCTTCCACGAATCCTGATTTTCCCGAACGTAATTAATAAGAAAGTTTTTGAGTGCCACTTCATCGCCTGAAGGAGCGTATATTTCGCAAAGCTGCTTGAGAAGTGAATTCATGGATCAAACTTAGGAATTACTTTTTTCCGAACCAATCCGAACCAGGG
>CAZIWJ010000078.1:5877-13249 GCA_964542855.1 uncultured Roseivirgaceae bacterium | reverse complement strand
ATCCGGCTATTCATTACTACCCTTCCAGGATACCGATTTTATGGCTACTTTTCCTATTTGTTCTTTCTTGTTCCAGCGCCGGAATACCTGCTTACGGACAGGCAGATTCTACAGTTAGGGCCATTGAAGTCGAACTGGTTTACACCGCGCTGCCCTGGTATAATGCTTCCGGCGGACTGAAAACCGGTTTCGTTTACATGGATAATGCCGACGTAACGGCCAAAATTAGTCTGGATCAAATTTTTAACATGTCGAACCAGTTCACCCTGTTTGCCTATGGACTTGGAAACCATGGAGGCAGGGCAACAGCCCTGATGGGTGACTTCCAGGTGGCCAGTAACATTGAAGCTACCCAAACCTGGCGGCTGTTCGAGTGCTGGAGCCAGTACAATTTATTCAATGACCGGCTGTCGGTTTTAGTTGGGCTTTACGACCTAAACTCAGAATTTGATGTACTAAAACCGGGAACCCTGTTTATAAACAGTTCGTTTGGCATCGGGGCAGAATACGCCCAGAGTGGGAAAAATGGCCCTGCTATTTTTCCCATCTCCTCTTTTGGTATCAGGCTGGCTACAGTTATTGGTGAACATATTCGCTACCGTTTTGCCCTGCTCGATGGGGTGCCCGGCGATCCTGGTAACCTGAAAAGTAACGAAATTAGCCTTTCTTACGATGATGGGGTGTTAGTTGCTTCCGAACTATCAATTTATAACAGTGGGCAAGAAGATGAAGAGGCAAGATATCAACTGGAACGGGCTACCGTTACCCGCAGAAGAAAAGTAGGGCGTGAATACGAGTTTCCTTCGGCCGATAAAGTAAACATTGGCTGGTGGTACTATATAAACCGGTTTCGCCCAATTAACGATTCAACTGATCTTCGTTTCGGAAATACCGGGGCTTACATCGGTATGCAGCAATATTTTTCACTCGGTACTGAAGCAGATTATGTGGCCTTATTTGCCCGCTACGGGGTAGCCAACGATGATTTTAACCGCTTTGGATCGGCGCTATCGGGAGGAATGGTTATTTCTAATCCTTTTGTGCGTTCGAACCATAGCCTGGGACTGGCTTTTTCGTCCGGGTTTAACGGTCGGGCGTTCCGGGAACTACAGGCAAGCTCCTCTGAAATTTCCGAAACGGTAGTAGAACTAACTTACGCCATGTCGGTCGGTTCCTGGCTACTGGTTCAGCCGGATGTGCAGTACATCGTTAATCCCTCTACGCGGGCGGAGCTTAAAAATTCACTTGCCTTCGGTTTGCTGATCCAGGGTTCGTTGCCGCTGCTGTAAACCTTACTTCGGTTTAAAAAACCAGTAGTTGAGCCCGAAGCCAAATTGCTGCCCGTCTAATTGCAGGTGGGTGTTTACCTGGTAACGAAAGAAGCGGGCACCCACCGTAGCGTAAGGCCGGAAGGCATAGTTATCGTTACCGGTAAAGTTAAGCCCGATGCCCCCGGTGAGGTTAAAGTTGGTGCGGGTTTGCACCCGTTTCAGGTCGTTATACAACCCGCGGTAGCCAAGGAATAACGTATCGGCAGTGGTAAGCAGTTGATTTTGCACGGCAACCAGCGAGTCGGCCCGTTGCTGGTAAGTAGCGTAGCGGGCCAGCAGGGAGTCGCGGGCTGCGAGTAACCGGCGGTAATATTGAATGGAATCTTCCTGGTTTTTCGTTTGAAGCATAACCTGTCGGTAGGTGCTGCTTCGGAGGGCGATTACGGTATCTTCTTCACCCCGGAACAGCCACATCCCGGCCTCTTCCAAACCCCCGGCAATGGTTTTTCCTTCAATAGTAAGTGTAGTTTGGGCTTGCGCCGGGCCAAGCAGGATAAACAATACAAACAGGCTGAGTGGTAATACCTTCATGGCTGATTTTCGAGTTGGTTGCGGGTCCAGTTCATCAGGTCTTCCCCGGTCATATTATTAACTTCCTCTTCGTTTTGCAATAAGGCTTTCTGCAGTTTTTCTTCCGCGGTAATGATGCTCCGGGCAAAATCTTTCCGGGCTGCTTCCAGTTCGGCCCTGGCACCCCGGTACCGTTCTTCCGAAATTTGCCGTTCTGCCTTTAGCTTTTCGTATTCCTGTTCCAGCTTATTCAGCTTTTTCTCCCGCTGTTCAAACTGCTTTAACAATTCCCTTCTGCCGGCAATAAGGCGGTAAAGGGTATAGCCCAGCCCGAGGAAGCCCAGCAGCACCAGCCAGGAGGTTAAAGAATTGAGTTCAAAATCGCGCAGGAACAGGATCAGCAAACCGAGGGCCACCACCCCAATGAGCAGGTAGTCGTTATACTGCTGGAAGAAGGCGTTAAAGCTACCCATGCTGTTTCTTTTTACGGGATTCACCAATCTTTTCAATGCCCCGGATGGCCTGGTGCAGGGGTTCTGATCCGGCAGATAGCAGGGCCGCTGTAATAAGAATGTTCAGCCAGGGCTGATTATTAGATACATTCAGGTCGCCCACGATATTAAACAGGGCAACCAGATCGATCCGCAGCACGTTCCGGCCACTGGCGAGCGTAGCCGTATTTAAATCATTGCAGTTAAACGTACTACAATCGATCGTAAGATTATAATACAACCAGGTGGCAAAGCCCAGGGATATAATAAAGGCCGTAACCCGGCTGCCCAGGCGATAGGCATTGAAGCGGATGGTTTCGGCAGAAACGATGCGCGCCTTACCGGGCCGGTTGGGTTCAGTAACGAACCTCCACAAAATCCAGTCGAGCATCTTTTTCTTTTCTTGTGCCCGTTCGCCCTGCAGGCCGTAGAGGCGGTCGAGCCGGTCGCGAACTTTCCAGGCCTGCCGGTTCCAGTGCCGGTGCCAGTTGTATTTCAAATCGATGTACTTCACCATACTCACCAGCACTTCCATGAGCCGTTCAATGAACAGGGCCACGATAAGGTAGAGGAAGAGCAGGTAGGTAAAGCGCGATATTGCCCCGGCGGAATTTTCTATTTCCACCAGTTGGGGAGCCTCCTGCAGCCAGGGAAGAACAAATAAGGAGAAGAATACACTTATCATAAGCATTAGGGCATGACCCGCGGTTTGTTTTTAAACGCCTGCAAACTTTTAGAAAAAGCCGAATCGATGATCCAGGCGTTGTAGTATCTTCTGATGTGCTGCTGGAAATCGGTATGCGGAAAATTATTTCCCGGACAGGCCTTAGCGGCAAACAGGTTATGGGGAATAATGCCCCGGGGTAGCCCGTTAGGTGGTATTTTGTCGGGAAACGAGGGCGTTTGGTTCCAGAGGTGCAGCCACAGCGCCATTACCCTTGCACCGGCTTCCAGCTGGGCATCGGTAGGGGCGAGCAGGCCCAGGCTGCCGTTACTGTTGGAAAAGGGTACGTTAGGATTGGTTTCAAAATTACCCTGGAAGGCCAGCCCGAGCGATTTGGAATTGTAGGGGCGGGCGTGGTTGCCGAAGCGGTCCCAGCGGCACAACACCCGGATGGAGCCATCGTGGAAAACCACGCAGTTGTAACCGGTAAGCCAGCCCCGGTCGTCGAACACCCTCACCAGGTCCTGAAAAGTAGCTTCAGAATGAAGGGTAGTATGGTGGTAAATAAAGAGTTCCACCTTATCGACCGAAAACCTGTGGTTATCTTCCAGCCGTTCGGGGCGGTTGCCGCCATCGTAAACCAGGCCCACCCGTTCTTCAATAGATAGCTGCCGTTCCTTTTGCACCACCGGGTTATTAATTGCGGTGAGCAGGGCTGATGCGGTTGTTGAGGAGGCGGAGGTTGGCTCGTCTTCTGCCGCTGCCGCTGCCTGCACTTCTTCTACCTTCCGGTTCAGCAGGAAGTTCATCAGGAAATTAATGGGTTTGCTGCCCGAGCCAATGATAATCCCGGTAATGAGAAAATCCATAAAGGTGGTGGGAATGTCGTTAAGCGGAGTACTGCCGTTGAGGCCAGCGTAGGTAACGAACGACCAGACGGAAAACCCCAGGTAACGGCAGGCCAGCACGGCAATGAGGGTACCGAAGAGCTGCATCCAGAAATCGCGCCTTACTTCATTTTGTTGCCTGATAATAGTAAAGCGTTGCCGGTTGCTTTCCGTGTTATCAAGGCGTTTAATTTCCTGCACCCGGAAGTGGGAATCGCGTTTTTGGTAATCGGGCAGGTTGGGGTTGAAAGGAATTTCCCTGGGATCATTATCTTCCCCTTTCCGGGTGGCAGCTTCCTCTTCTTTTCCGGCAAAAGCCAGGAATTGCAGTTTGCGGTTTATGCTTTGCCGTTGGTTGTGGAGATTATTCAACTGGTGAATAACCAGCCGATCAATGATTTCCCCCAAAATTTTCAGGAACCGTTCAACCAGCAGGCTGGCCCCAAGCAGGGCAGAAAGGTTAATAAGCAGGGGGCCGATAGGGATAGTTTCCATGGTAAGACCAGATTAGGCGTCGGTTGGCCGTAAACGGTATTCCATTCGGGTATCGCCTTTACGCCACCGGGTCCAGCCGAGCAGGTGAACCGCCAGGAAGGCCAGCCGGCGCCTGATTTTGGGTACCCCGATTTCGCGCAGCATGCGGCCGAAGAGGCGGTCGGCTTCCTTGCGCGTCCAGCGATAATCGCGGGCATCTTCCCAGCCTTCCTGTTCCGGGTTCCAGGTGTACTGTTCGGCAATGATGTTGCCGGGCTGATCGAGGTTTCCTTTCAGCACGTAAAGGGCATCGTGAACAAGGCTGGCCGCGCGTTCCGGTCCGTCGGGAGTAATGCCACTGATGGTCCAGGCGAACCGGGGCACGCTGGTGCCGTCGTAAACAAAGCCCTTCAGCACCACAATGCGGTGGTATTCACCATCTTTCTCCCAGACGTACGCGTAGTCTTCCCTCAGAATGTAAGTATTGCTGGGTGTGGGATTATTATTAGGCTGGGGAAAAAGCGCTTTGGCTTTTTTTATATCGAGGGAAGTTTCGGGAACAGGCATCAGCAGCGGATTACAGGTGGCAGGGTAATATAATCGGGTACTTTTTACTGAACAGGTAGACAATAAGTTTTAATTTATTCTTCCTTCGTTGAATATGCAATAATAAATTCTCACATGCCAGTTTCACAACCCCCTGTAACTGTGCAAAAACTGCAATTTTATACGTTCCGGGCGGCTTTTTTACACCCCTCGTGTTTACCTTTCGGTGTTTTGCCTGCATTAAAGCATTTCAAGGGCAACCCGTTTAAAAAATCCCGGTAGGTTAACATTTCATATAAAAAAATCGTTAATTTAGGTATAATTGAAATGCTCATGAACAAAGAGAAGAAAACCATATCGATAGAAATCACTTCCAAAGGCTTTGGCGCGAAAACCCGTGACATTTTGCAGCATCCTAATATTGCCCGCGACCTGAAGAAAGCCCGCGGCTCGAAACTGGTTAAAAACCTGCGCAGGCAAAGTGCCTGATAACCCTCCACGTATTCCATGCCCTGGAATTTACTGTTGCTTCCGCTAGTTGCGGGATATTTCTTTCTCACCCGATCTTACTTCTTTAAATACCGGTACCGGTTGCTCGATAAGCAGCGCCTGCTGTTCGAGTCGGTTATTGCGGCTACTTTTTTCCTGGTAGCGGCCTACGTGCTGGCCCTGTTTTTAAAACCCGTTCTTAATGCCCGGCAACTGGCACTTTACCTGCAGTACCGTCCGTTTCCCTACACCGGAACGGCAGTATTATCATTAACCATCGGGGTAGTGTTGGCCTACCTTCCCAATTTATTCTTATCGCGCGAGAAAGCCATGATTGAATCGATCCGCCTGCACGGTACCGGGCTGGACAAGCTGGTGCTGGAAGCCACATTGAACCCGCAGCAGTTATGCTTTACGCTAGAAAACGGCAAGGTGTATATTGGTTATCCTCAATCGATTACCGATTTGCTAAACCAGGGTACGTTAAGTATTCTACCTTTTTTCAGCGGGTACCGGAACGAGGAGCAGGATATTATCATTACCACATTTTACGATAACTTTTATTTACCTGCAGCAGCTCCACACGCTGAAGAGGAGGAAATGGAAGAGCCGGTACACTTCGAGCAATTAATTTCGGTAAAGCGAATTGTTTCGGCCAAACGCTTCGATATTGATGTTTACGACCGTTTTGGTGATTTCGGAGATGAAAGTGAAGCGATAACAGAGGAAAGTAATGATTAGAAGTGGGGTACAACGCCGTTATTAGAAGCGCTAAACCCACTCATTAACCCGGCTGCAGGATGCCACCCGCGCTTAACTTAACGCCCGGGATTTTGCACAACCGCGCGAGCATTGTAATAATTGTGCGAACGGCATTAGCCTAAAATGCCATCACTTCCTTTACGATCATAAAAGAGCCCATCACCAGAACGAACCAGCCGAAGCCTTTCTTCAGTTTTGCACCATCGATCGACTTACTCAGGTACGATCCTGCCACTATACCCAGGGCTGCTATGCCGGAGAAGATCAGTAGAAATTCCCAGTTGATATTAGAATTGGTTTGCACGTCGCCAATGAAACCAATTAACGATTTGGCAGCAATGATGAGCAGGGAAGTACCTATGGCCTGCTTCATGGGCAGTTTGGCAAACAGGACCAGTGCCGGGATAATAAGAAAACCACCGCCGGCACCCACCAGTCCGGTAAGTACACCCACTACCAGGCCTTCGGCCAGGATCATGGGAAAGTTAAACCTGGGCTCGGTTTCTACTTGTTCCGTTTCGGTTTTCTTCCGTTTGCTCCGGATCATGGAAATGGAAGCAAAAACCATTAGCAGGGCAAAAAGTAATAAGATGCCGGTATCTTTGGTAAGGGTATAACTTCCCAGGGTAAATAATTCCTGGGGCAGGGCCGGCACAACCAGCCTTCTGGTTAAATAAACAGCAATAAACGCCGGAATGGTAAATACAATACCTGTTTTAAAGCTAACCAGTCCCTGGCGGGCGTAGTTAATTCCACCGATCAGGGCGCTTAACCCCACAATAAAAAGTGAGTAGGCTGTGGCCAGCACCGGCTCTACGGCCATAAGGTAAACCAGCACCGGGACGGTGAGGATAGACCCGCCTCCCCCGATTAATCCTAACGATAATCCAATTACTGCTGCTCCTGCAAATCCGAGTACTTCTGTTATTTCCATTTCTTTTTATCGGTGTTTTTTTTAAGCAAGTACAAAGGTGAAAAGAAGAAAAAACAATATCAGTAACCTGGGTTACACAGCCAACGGTTAATTATCATTTGCCTGACTTCAACACTTCAATAACCATTCAGTAATTACTTTAGCAGTACCCTGCCCAGGTGCGATAGTACTTCCGGGCGGGCAGCCTGAATGCTGGGGAACTGCTCGAGTTTGACATACAAAAAGCAAGAGTAGTAAAACAAATTTAAAACCAGTAAGTAAAAGGCCATCTGAGCGCTTGAAAT
>CAZIWJ010000078.1:3356-5777 GCA_964542855.1 uncultured Roseivirgaceae bacterium | reverse complement strand
AGTAGTAAAACAAATTTAAAACCAGTAAGTAAAAGGCCATCTGAGCGCTTGAAATTAATATGAAATCGTAGTAAATAGGTAAGTTTATTCACAAACAACTAACTGCGTTTACTCCTGATCAACCTTAGCTTTAATTACCTGGATTACGGAGCGGCCTTAACGTTACTACTGGTTTTTCTGGTGGGCCCCCATTTGCTGAAGTATTCTGCGGCTGAAAATATTTTCGCCGCTTCCGGTAAACTCTCGTGGTGGGTGGCAGCTTCTTCCATGTTAATTATTTACTGGAACCCCACACTCGATATGGTGAACACCCGGCTGGTTATTGATAAAGGGTACAGCGGACTGTGGTTTTTAAAAGATGCACTGATTACGCTGGGCATTGCGCCGGTATTTTTTGCCCCGATGTGGAGCCGGTTAAAATTTACCACCGATAACCAGCTGATCCGCCTGCGATATTCTGGCAGCGGTGCTAAAATTTTACAGCAGTTCCGGGCGGTTTACGTGGGCGTGTTCATTGCTGCCTTTTTATGCAGCTTCTTTTTACTGGGGGTGAAGAAAATTGTATCGGTTTCGTTTACCTTCAGCAGCCAGGCCTACGCGCTGGGTTTTGCGGGCATCACCCTGTTGCTGGTGCTAAAGAATTCGCTCCAGAAAAAGCTGCAGACCGACGTGCTGGTCACCCTGCTTTATTTAGTGGTGCCGGTGGTGTGCATCGGCTATATGGTACACGGACTGGGTGGCTGGAGCAGCATGAAAAGCGAACTGATGAACCAGCACTTCCGGAAATTAAGCCTGTTGCCCGGAGAGTATAACGACAATGAATCGATTGGCAACATCCTGGTATTTTTGGGTGTGCAGTGGTGGAGCGTTCGGATACTGGACCAGTCGAACCCCAACGCCCAGCGTTTCTTTGCTTTGAACAATCCGTTCCAGGCTTTCCGGGCACTATTTATTCCGGCAGTAATCTTATCGCTTGCTTTTGGGCTCAGCAGCCTGGTGTGGGATGCCAGTCTGCTGGTTTACAAGCCGGGAATGGAAAAAGAAAGCCTGTACATTAGGCTATTAATGCTGTACGCCCCGGAGGGCTTGCGGGGGCTGGTATTTACTGTGCTCATTTTGGGTTTTCTAACTTCTTACGAATCTATTTTAAACTGGGGGGCGAGTTTAGTGGTGGTAGACGTGCTGCAGCAGGGATTAAACTTTCAATTCAGTAAGCGTACGCTAGATGTGGTTTCTTACGCAATGATGGGGATAATTGCTGCCTTTTCCGTATTCATTACCCTGTACAGCAGGCAGCTGATTAACTTACAGAAGCTCCTGTTTTCCATGGGGGCAGGGGTAGGGCTAATTTTTATGTTGCGCTGGTTTTGGTGGCGGATTAACGCCTGGGCCCAGCTTTCGGCCATGGCCGGGTCGTTGGTATTTACCTTTGGGTACGATTACCTGGCAGCGAATGTGCCGGCCTTTGCGGGGGTAATTAGAAGCTGGCAGGCAGCACTGAACCTGGACCCCTACCCGCTTAAACTGGTGTTGCTTACCGTACTAACCACCCTTACCTGGTTGCTGGTGATGTATTTAACCCCGCCCGAACGGGAAGAGCACCTGCGTAAATTTGTAGCATCAACCGGCACCGGCGGGCGGTGGAAGAATTTCGTGAACAGGCCCTTTCAATTCGGGCAGAAAGCCGGACTGGCCCTACTTTTTGCCTTTTCTGCCCTATTGCCCCTGTTTTTTACCTGGCAGCTCAAGTTTGGCAGTTATACAACGGGGGGATTAATGCTGGTGGTATGGCTGGGAATTGTATTTTTTATATACAGGCAAAGTAAGCGGTTAACCCGGCAGGAGTTCGAGGAAATAAAAAAGGTAAAGGGGTGCTAGCTTTCTTCGCTAATCCACTCCAGGGCTTCATCGTAAGACTGGCAGAGCTTTACATCCACTACCTCTTTAGCCTTGGCCGAAAATATAGCCGCCGACAAATTGGCAAATACGTCGGGCGAAACAATGTGGGCGAATTTTTTAATACCGGCCTGCTGAATGGCTGGGAAAATAATTTCCTCCAGTTCCTTTAACGGCTGGTCCCAGACGCCGATCAGTTTCCGGTTATCGTTAATGATGTACTTAGAATTATACTGCTGCCTTAATTCATTTGCCCTGATGAACCCTTGTTGAATCTGGTCTTTGGTGAGGTTACTGCCCTTCCAGGCCAGGTAAAGTACCGCTGAGCCCTGCAGGATTTTGAGGTTAAGCGTATTATGCTGATCGGGAAAGGAAATTTGATCAGCAAATTCAATGTCCGGTTGGTTATCTTTATTCATAGAGCCAGGCTTAACCATTTAATCACAACGATAAATATACAAAAAAACGGAGTAAATTGAGGGAAGATATACAAAGTTACCGGTAACTGGTGTGCCAGCCCAGTGG
>CAZIWJ010000078.1:0-3256 GCA_964542855.1 uncultured Roseivirgaceae bacterium | reverse complement strand
TGCCAGCCTGGAATATACAAACCAGCACGGTTAGGCCGGAGGGGAACCCGGCTTTCGCTTTAGTGATTTAAAATAATGATGTGCCAGTTCCTGTAAAATCTTTTATCGATTACTCAATTTCTTTGCGTTTTGCTCGTGTAATACGATTACACCGGCTTTTATTGTACCACTAACGAAATAAACGAGTATTGGTGAGGTTTCCGGTTGGGCATGATTACTTTTTTTAATTATTTCGCTCCATGTATAAACACCATACCACCGTACGAGTGCGATATGCCGAAACCGACCAGATGGGGTACGTGTACTACGGCAATTACGCTACCTACTTTGAAGTTGCCCGGGTTGAGGCGATGCGTGAGCTGGGATTAAGCTACAAGGCGCTGGAAGAAGCAGGAATAATGATGCCGGTACTGGAAAATTACAGTAAATTTGTAAAACCGGCTTTATACGACGATTTGCTGGAAATCACCGTAATGATTAAAGAAATGCCTTCAGCGAGCATCATATTCCACTACGAAATTCATAACGAGGAGCAGAACCTGATTCACTTCGGCCACACCCGGCTGGTGTTTGTTAATACCAGCAACCGCCAAACCTGCCGTGCCCCGGAATCGCTACTGGCTGCTCTAGAACCCCATTTTACATGAACATTAAATCGCTCCTTTCCGATGTAACTATTGTGGAAAATATCATTGAGTTTTCCAAACGGGTAAATATATCCGGTGGAAAAGTTAACCTGTACGAGTTAATTGCCCAGTGGTTTAAAGATTTGCAGAAGGATGAAATTACCGAAAGGGCAGGAGGGGTGGCATTCGATTTCACCCTGTCGCTTTTCCCGGCTATTATCTTCCTGTTCACGCTGATTCCCTACATCCCGGTAGATAATCTGGACGGAAAGATTATGAGCTTTATGTCTGATGTAATGCCGTTAAGTACTTACGAAGCAGCCAGCGAAACCATTAACGATATTGTAAGCAAGCAGCGGGGTAGTTTATTATCTTTCGGTTTCTTGTTTGCGCTGGTTTTTGCCACTAACGGCATGGCCAGCCTAATGAAAGCCTTCAATAACATCTACATGACGGTAGAGAACCGCGGCTTTCTGAAAATGCGGGGCATTGCAGCGCTGCTTACATTTTTATTGGCCCTGGCCCTTTTTTCGGCGATTATTTTTCTCATTGTGGGGCAGTTCCTGCTAGACCAGCTCGTGATTTTCCTCGACATCCGGGGCGACCATATTATTTTCTTCATTTACATGTTGCGCACGGTGGTTATTTTCCTTTTGTTTTACGTGGTAATTGCGAGCGTTTACTATTTTGGCCCGGCGGTAAAAAACCGCTGGCGGTTCTTTTCGCTGGGCTCGTTTGTAGCTTCGGGGGCAAGCATTGCCACGTCGCTGGTATTTTCAATCTACGTGAGCAATTTTGGTACCTACAACCAGTTGTACGGATCGATTGGGGCATTGATTGCCATTATGGTGTGGTTGTACTTGCAGAGTATTATTATCCTGGCAGGATTTGAGTTAAATGCCAGTAAGGATAAGGTGGAAGAGCGGTTCCTGGCAGAAGGAAAAAGTGAAATGGGTAACATGAAGCGCAAGCCCTCATACTATGCCGGGGATGATAAGTTAAAAAAGTCGGACGAAAAAGGATCATTTGAGGAGAAAAATCCGTAGACCCATTTGGCGGTAAAGAGGTAATCACTTACTTTTGCCCAACATTTAGCGAAAAGCTCGCAAAGATGACACAGAGAGTTGGCGGAGTGGTCGAACGCGCCGGTCTTGAAAACCGGAGACCTTCACGGGTCCGGGGGTTCGAATCCCTCACTCTCTGCACTAGCCCTTCGGCTCATTTCTAAATATCTGGAAATGAGCCGTTTTGCTTTACAGCCCTCCTTCCTAGTATTCGCTTCAATCCGCCATTTTTCGTAATTTGTTTCACCAAATGTTTCACTAAAAATCCGGTGTTTCACCATGCGCGTACGACTGTCCTTAAAGTTCTATCTGAAAACCAATTCTATCAAGTGGGAGAAGATGCAAATCTATGCCCGTCTCACTATCGATAGGAAGAAAGCTGAGTTTGCCACCGGTATCTACGTTCCCCCTCAGGATTGGGATGAAGCGAAAGAACGCCACCGCAGAAAATCACACGTTATTAATGAAGACCTGGTTGAAATAGAGTCCGACATACAGGATATTAAACGCAACCTGGAGCGGGAAGATAAGCCGGTAACCGCTAAAATTCTCAAAGCTATTTATACGGGTCAGGAAATCCTGGAGGAAACCTTGCTTAGCTACTATGAATCGCACCTGAAGAAAATGATCAAGGGGGGCGAGCATGGCCAATCGTCCATTGACCTTTACAGACAGACTCTTGACAAGATCGCCGAGTTTTTAGCGAAAGAACGCAAGGAAAAAGACATTCCCCTAAAACACGTGAACTACAAGTTCATTAACGAATTTGATCTTTTTCTGATTGCTTATCCCCTATCTCGTAACACCGTTGCCAAACACCATTCCCGTTTACGGACGGTACTGATTAGTGCCTTCAAGGAAGAACTGATAACCAGAAAGCCATACGAGAAATTTACCATCAGAAAAGAACACAAAGTACCGGTTTATCTAACCCTGGATGAAGTGCAACGAATTATCTCGCACGACTTCGGAGAATCGATCGGACTGGAAAGGGCACGTGATATTTCCATCTTCTCGGTCTTCACCGGTATCCGGTTCCAGGCTGCGCAAGATTTAACCCCGGATAATGTAAAGCAAACGGAAGAAGGGGAATATTACCTGGAGTTTAATCCGGGAAAACAGAAACTGGGTGAAGAGAAGCTTTTTCAGGTTCCACTTTTTGAACCGGCGTATCAAGTCATTCAAAAGTACGACAGAAAAGAACGAATAATAACCGGTCGCCTCTTTCCAAAAATGAATAATGGAAATATTAATGCTTATCTCAAAACGATAGCTGATGTAACCGGTCTTCAAAAGCATATCACACACCATACTGCCCGGCATACTTTTGCCAGTACCATACTATTAAGAGGGGGAGCTTCCCTGGAGGAAACATCTCATTTTTTAACTCACAGCTCTGTGAAAATGACTGAACATTATGCACGTGGAGGGCTGGACTATTTATTGAAAACTACTAAAAGAATAACTCAAAATGAAAAGAAGAACAAAAGCGGAAATCGACGCAAAAACTGAACGTTTAAATTTGACATTTACGCCTTCTTAGAGTAATTGGTTTACCTCTACACT
>CAZIWJ010000077.1:0-13261 GCA_964542855.1 uncultured Roseivirgaceae bacterium | reverse complement strand
CATCATTCATTTGCTTTTTATGAGCCTGCGTTTGTTGATAATAAGTGAACAGAAAGAATAATACTTTACACAGGAAGTGTGTAATATTGAACCAATCAAAACGAACTAACATTGTTGAGATAGTTCTGTAATCATTGTTTCACCATACTAATTATACAAAGGCAATACGTAAAAAGAAAGCCTAAAACGCTAACATCAAGTACGGCAAATGCATCTACCCTTACTTCAAGACATGCTTATCCTATTGGGGTTTTCAGCAGTCATTGTTTTTATCCTTCAGCGCTTAAAGTTGCCTTCTATTATCGGGTTTTTGTTAACCGGTGTTATTATCGGCCCTTACGGACTAAGCCTTATTAAAGCCGTTGAGCAGGTAGAAATACTTTCTGAAATAGGAGTTATCCTGTTACTTTTTGTCATTGGAATGGAATTATCCATTAAGCAACTGATATCCATCAGAAAAACCGTGTTTATTGGGGGTTTATTGCAAGTAGGAATTACCCTTATAGTAACAGGAAGTATTTACTATTTTTTGGGAAACTCATGGAACGAAGCGGTTTTTGTTGGTTTCCTTTTTTCAATGTCGAGTACCGCAATCGTATTACAATCGCTTCAGGATCAACAAATGATATCAGCGCCGCACGGTAGAAATGCGTTGGCAATCCTAATTTTTCAGGACATCATAGTTGTGCCAATGATCCTGGTTACACCCTTAATTGCAGGAGGTGCTGAAGACATTGGAGCCAGTATTCTTTCGTTAGTACTGAAATCGGTAGTAGTACTCGTAATTACTTTTATAAGTGCCCGTTACGTAGTTCCCCGTTTAATGCATGCCGTGGCAAGAACCAACAGTAAAGAACTTTTCCTTTTGGTTACCATCACCATTTGTTTTGCCGTGGCTTTCCTTACTTCTGAGGCAGGTTTATCTTTAGCCCTGGGTGCTTTTATAGCCGGACTCATTATATCTGAGTCAGAGTACAGCCACCAGGCAACCAGCATTATATTACCGTTCAGGGAGTTATTTACCAGTTTCTTCTTTGTTTCAATTGGCATGTTGCTCGACCTTGATTTTTTTCTAAGTAATATTCCGTTGATTCTGCTTTTAATTTTCGTTGTTTTCATTTTAAAATCGGTGGTAGTTGCTGTAGCCGTTGCTATTCTGAAGTATCCAATTCGAACTGTTTTTCTTACCGGTTTATCACTTTTCCAGGTTGGAGAATTTGCATTTATACTTTCAAAAGTTGGCATTGAAAACAATTTGTTGAGCCCGCTGACCAATCAGTACTTTCTTGCAGTATCAATTTTATCGATGATACTCACCCCCTTTGTCATTATATTTTCGGAAGAAATAGCAGATCAACTCATGAGATTTCTCCGGAGCCTGGGTTTTTACGGTACGCTTTCTGTTAAGAAGCATCCTGAGCCAGCCGGCCTGAACGATTTAGAGAACCATTTAGTAATTATTGGGTACGGGATCAACGGCAGCAATCTGGCCAAGGCAGCCGCTTCAAGCAATATTTCTTTTGTGGTGATTGAAATGAATCCTGAAACCGTAGAGCGCGAAAAGGAAAGAGGATTACCCATTATTTTTGGTGATGCCACGCAAAATCATATCCTTGAAACTGTTCACCTTTCGCGGGCAAGGGCCGCTGTGGTAGCTATATCGGATAATACGGCTACCCGCGTAATTATTAAAAACATTCGTGCCAATTCTGACTCACTGTATCTGGTTGTAAGAACCCGCTACGTTATTGAAACAGCTGAATTAATTGCGCTGGGTGCTGATGAAGTGATTCCCGAAGAATTTGAAACGTCTATTCAAATTTTTACTAACATATTGCAAAATTTCCTGGTACCAGAAGACGATATCGGCCAGCTTATTAAACAGGTTAGGGCCGATAACTACGAGTTGTTCAAGGGCGAGTTAAAGCGGCCTAAAACGTACAAATCTAATGATGTTTCGGACTTTAACATCACTTGCTTACGCATGACTTCTGACAGCAACAGGTTTTTAGGAAAACCACTGGAAGAATTAAACCTGAGAATGAAATTTGGTATAAATATCCTGGGTATAAAAAGAAAAGATAAGATGCTGGAGAGTATTAATCCTAAGGAGACCTTAAAATATGGTGATCTCATTTACATTCAGGGAGATCAAAGTAACATTGAAGACTTTCATCAATTCATTAAATAGTTTTATTTGTTAGTGTGTAGCAAGCTTAGGGGTTATTAAAACTTTATCATTTGGGCTGCAAATTCCCAACTGATCGTTGTACCTGACCTAACTATCTGCAATAAAGGCAGCTATACTCTCAAAAATTTGGCTTGTTCAGCAATACAATTTTGAATTTTCGTTAACAAAAACAAAAATTCAACACAAGCTCTTGAGGCTTACGTTTCCACAAGTTTTTACACGTAAAATTCACAAGCGGATGCCGAGCCCACTTTTATCCTACCATTAATTAATAATTAGTAATTATTAGCTCAAAAAAACACGACTTAAGCTGCCTATTTTGTAAGTTTGAGGGCCATTAACCATTCCTTCAGGACAAAAACCATTCATTATGAATGAAAATGAACTAGAACTAAAGTGTATAAATACCATTAGGTTTCTTTCTGTTGATGCCGTTCAAAAAGCTAATTCCGGGCATCCGGGCATGCCAATGGGTGCAGCTAGCATGGCGCATACATTATGGACGGAATTCCTGAACCACAACCCTGAAGATCCTCATTGGGCTAATCGCGATCGGTTTATCCTTTCTGCCGGGCACGGTTGCATGTTGCTTTACAGCCTGCTGCACCTTACCGGTTATAAGGTTAGCATGGACGACCTCAAAAACTTTCGCCAGCTGGGTAGCATTACACCCGGCCACCCCGAATACGGCCTAACCCCTGGAGTGGAGGTAACGACCGGTCCACTTGGGCAGGGCTTCGCCAACGCTGTAGGGATGGCAATAGCGCAGAAATACCTGGCTGCCCGTTATAATAAGCCGGGTTTTCCGATATTTGACTACAACGTGTACGTGATTTGTAGTGACGGCGATTTAATGGAGGGCATTTCTTCCGAAGCCGGATCTCTGGCCGGACACCTGAAACTGGATAACCTGGTTTACCTTTACGATGACAATCACATTTCTATTGACGGCGACACTAACCTTGCTTTTACTGAAAATACCATTGAGCGATTCCAGGGCTTCGGCTGGCACGTGCAAGTTGTTGAAAATGGAAATAACACTGCTGCAATAAAAGAAGCTATTGCCGAGGCGAAGCAGCACTCCAGGGCCCCTTCTATTATTAAAGTGCGGACTAATATCGGTTTCGGTAGCCCGAACAAGCAAGATACTGCTTCAGCACACGGCGCCCCGCTGGGCGACGATGAAGTGAAGCTGGCCAAGGAAAAGCTGGGTGGCGATCCGAACCAGTATTTTTATGTACCCGATGAAGTAAGCCGTTTCTACCGCAAAGCTGTGGAAGAAGGAAAAGGCAAGCAGAGTACCTGGAATGCCATGTTTGCTTCTTATAAAGAGCAGTACCCTGAACTGGCAGCTGAATACGAAGCCATGAGCCGGGGAGAATATTCCATTAACTGGGATGAGGTGCTGCCCGAATATTCTTCATCTGATGATGCACTGGCCAGTCGTAAGGCATCCGGCGCGGTGATTAATGCCATAGCTGAACACCTACCCAACCTGGTTGGCGGATCAGCAGACCTGGCTCCGTCTAATAATACGCTGATTAACTCTTCTAGTGACTTTCAGCACCTGGGATACGAGAACCGGAATATCCGCTTTGGCGTTCGTGAACATGCCATGGGGGCAATTCTGAACGGTATGGCCCTGACCAAAGGAATTATTCCTTTCGGAGGAACTTTCCTGATTTTTTCCGATTACATGAAACCAGCGATCCGATTAGCAGCCATTATGAAAATCCGATCGATCCAGGTTTTCACGCACGATAGTATAGGATTGGGCGAAGACGGTACCACGCACCAGCCCATTGAGCAGTTGGCCAGCTTACGATCAATTCCTAACGTAACGGTAATTCGCCCGGCCGATGCCAATGAAACTGCCCAGGCCTGGAAGGTAGCTATCGAGCACCAGGATGGACCGGTTTCACTGATCCTAACCCGGCAGGGTTTACCAAATATTGAGTATGAGCAAAATGGCCCGGAAATGCTTGCCAAAGGCGCTTATGTGCTTCGCGATACAAACGATTCTCCTGAGGTATGCCTGTTAGCAACCGGTTCTGAAGTTAGCCTGGCCCTGCAGGCACAGCAGCAACTAAAGGAAGAAGGTATTCACAGCCGGGTAGTAAGTATGCCTTCCTGGGAGTTATTCAATAAACAAGATGATGATTATAAAGAAAGTGTACTACCTTCCAGGATTAGCAAAAGAGTAGCTGTTGAAGCGGCATCGCCTTTTGGCTGGCACCAGTACGTAGGTACGGAAGGCAGGGTAATCGCCATGCACGAATTTGGTGAGTCGGGTAAAGGCGGCGACCTGATGAAGCACTTTGGGTTTACTCCCGAAAATGTTGTGAAAGTTGTAAAGGAAATGCTTTAACATTTCCACGGGTTAGTGATAGTAGCTTTGAATTGCGGAAAAGTAATGCTCGTCTTAAAAAATTTGGTGTAACTAAGAAAATAATCCATAATTAAGCCTTCGTAGACCCTGATTATGAAAGAGTTGCCCTGAATTATACATCAGTTGTAAGGTGATGTAGTTAAGTACGGACATGTCTGACAAGATTTATTCATTAACAGTGTGATGCGATACTAACTTAAAAAAGTGCGATACCTTAAAGTAATCATTTCGTTTTTGCTACCTCACCCTGTATTGAGGTTTTAAAAAGATTGGATTTGATTTTCTGAGATAAGCCTCTCCGGGCAAGGCAGTTGGTGAGGAAACCGTGGCTGAAACAAAGGCAGTCTTTTGTACCATTAAAGGGTATTCCTTTTCAGGTGAACAGGCTTTATTACGAATAATTTTCTGGCCCTTAGTTATTTTTTAAGGCAGGTTCAAATTATCCCTCAATGTAAATCACTAAAAAGAGGAAATACTACTTCTCACTTCCCATATAAATCGCTGTAGTAGAAGTATCCTATTGATAGTTTGCACAGGCTTTCGTTTTCTTAACGGCATACTGGTGAAACTTACCGGAGGCTGGTTTATAAGCTTTCAATTGTGAAGCAGATACCGGGTAAAATCTTTCCCTTACTGGATTACTGGTAATTAGTTATGATATAAAAAACCTGCCTTTACGTGACAGCCTTCATACTTTATTAGCCTCTGTAATTAAAAACCAAGAATATCTTCAACCAGGTTTTTATAGATTGTTAAGCCGTAAGGAATTAACTGATCGGGGAAATCGTAATTTTCGTTGTGCAGATCTGGCGTATATATACCAGCACCCAGACCGAATAAAGCTCCTTCACAAGTTTTCAGGTAATTACCAAAATCTTCCGACCAACGAATAGGCTCTTCTTTTTCCAGCAAGTTGAAACCAGCCCGTTGGGCTGCATTTCTAATTAGTGAAACAGATTGCTGATGGTTAACAGTAGAAGGAAAAACGTCATCATAACTTAATTTAACGTACAGCCCATCGGCTTTCGCCAGTTTGTTAACTTTCAATTCTAATAATTGGCACAGCACTTCCAGGTCTTGGTCTTCGTATGACCGTAAGGTTGCCATAACATTTGCTTTTCCAGGCGTTACTCCGTAAGCTCGTTCTCCCAGGGAAGCGTGAACAGTAGTAACCATTACGAAATCGTGGAAAGCGTGCAAATTAGGCATCTCATTCAGGTACTGAATTATTTTTGACATGGCGTTGGCCGGACTCATTCCGTTTTCTGGTTCGGCTGCATGGGAAGTGTATCCTTTCAGGTTAATATCCACACCAGTTGATGCCGCGCAGAATACATTATCCCTGGCAATAATTTTACCCATTTCATATCCGGGTATATTATGTGAACTAAAAATATAATCAGGCTCGATAGCTTTCCAGTTTTTGCTGGCCAATACCTGAGTGGCACCAGCCCCGGTTTCCTCTGCCGGTTGAAACAATAAAACCACCCTGCCTTTGTCCGGACGATGTTCACTAACGTATTGCGCCAACCCGGTAACTATAGTCATGTGTCCGTCGTGCCCGCATTTATGGGATATTTCCTTATAAAAAGAACGGTGATCGATTTTATTTTTTTCTTCTATAGGCAGAGCATCCAGTTCACATCGGAACATCACTGTAGGGCCTGCTTCCTTTCCGTTATAAATCAGGGCCAACCCGGTACTTCCAAGATCGCTGATAATATCATCCGGAAAGTAATCGTGCAGGTAATTTAAAATTACCTTCGGGGTATTTATTTCATTTCCGGAGAGTTCAGGATAACGATGCAACTGTTTTCTAAGCCTGACCAGACTATCCAGTTGGTTTTCCATACAATCATTTTGTTCTACTAGTTATATTTAAATGTAAAAAAAAGCGTAACCAATAGGATACGCTTTACAAAATTTATGGCTGATTTTATTCAACCTGCTTATCGATGTAATTAGAATTCATCAGGTGCAAGGCCCCCATGTATTTCAGGTTGAAGCGGATAGTATCCCCTACCGCAAGCTTATCTAAGTTTTCTCCAAGGTCGATGACCAGCATATCTGAACTAGCGCCCACGATTTCAAAATTATACTTTTCGTTAACCAGGTACTTGGGGTCAATATCTAATAAGCCCACATCAAGAATGGCGCGGTATGAAGATTTACCGTACTGGGATTCATCAATTTCGGTTGTATCGCCAGCTACGTTGGTCGCCATTTCACCAATGGGTACTTTAGGCTTCTCTGTAATTTCGATAATTTCTGTGAAAAGTTCCAGCACATCGGAACGCATGCCTTCAATTTTTGATTCGTCGAAAAGGTTGAGGCCAAAATACAAAGTTTCACCGATGCGAAAGTGATTTACATCTTCAGGGATCATTTTGTTCATCATAAGCGGCAGGGTAACTGACGTTCCTCCGCTGATCCACGGAATTTTCCGGTTAAACTTGGCTTCTATTAACTGCTTGTACAGACTAAGCTGGATGAGTTTATCCTGTGATGGCATGACCCCATGCAGGCAATTTAAGTTTGTTCCAATTCCTATAATATTTATGTTTGGCAGCTCGAACACTTTTTCATAAAAATCGATCAGGTGATCACCCATCACCCCCTCCCGCAAATCGCCGGTTTCGATCATGATAATTACCTTGTGTTCTTTATTTTGCCTAACGGCCTCGTCAGAGAGCATTTTCATGGTAAAATACTCAGTATTCATGCTCACGTCGGCGTAAGTTACTACTGTTTCAATAGCTCCTTTGGCCGGAGGTTTAATGTAAACCGTTTGAACGTCGGCGTTAATCTGCTTTACCTTTTTAAGGTTGCTGATGCGGCTATCATGAACCTCATCTATTCCAAGTTCAATAAGAACTTTAAGATAAGTTTCATTACCACAAAGCATTTTAGTTACCACACCCCAGGAAGCATTTGCGTCTTTAAACATCTTTCGCAAGAATTCATAATTATGCTTGAGGTGGTCTTTATACAATTTTAAGTAAGCCATTACTTATTTTTTAGTCTCATTTCTAAGTACTTGTTGGTGAAGCCATACTTTTCGTAAAGCTTCCTGGCCGGATTATCCGGTTCAACGTGCAGGGCAATATCTCCTTTAACTTCCCGAATAGCTTTTTCCATTAGCTTCTTACCCAGCCCTTTGCCGCGAAAATTTTTATTAACGGCAATGTAAACCAATATGTTTTCCGGGATGTAGCCTTCCATTCCGGTCTGACACATCACCACCGTGCCTGCCACCTGGCCGTTTTCTCTGGCCACCAGCGTAAATCCGCCCTGATGCGGAAAACGGCTTAATGAATAATCGAGGCATTTCATAATATCCTCGTGCTTGTCACCATATTCATCGAGATGTTCATAGAGAAAGTCTGCAATCTCTTTTTTCTCGAGATAAGTGGGATTATCGATACAAGTAATTACTCGAAAGTTTATCATATTTAGTTACTATATTCTTGTTGTAGCGAAGCTTTGCGGGGTATAATGTAAGATAGGGATACAAATATGATTGCAGATGCCAGGATACCAAAAAAATTAGCATCGAGCGAATAAGGTAAGTTGATCATGTCGGCTTCACTGGCCAGAGTGAGAGAAACAGTTATAGCGCCTCCACTTAACATAGACCAGAAAGCACCTGCATTACTGCTTTTTTTCCAGTACAGGCCTCCAAGAACAGGAACGAACAAACCAGACACCATGAATGCGTAAGAATATAGCATCAGGTCAAGCACTTTAGTCATCTGAAGTGCCAGCACTAAAGCCATTATTCCTATAACGAGGGTTACCAGTTGCGATAGGGTAATTTCATTAATTTTACCTTTCACAGTTTCAGGAAGCAGGTCGGTAACAATAGTTCCTGAACTGGCCATCAGGCAACTGTCGGCGGTAGATAATACCGCAGAGAAGTAGGCACTCATCATGATTCCCATTAAGCCTACCGGGAGTACTGTTCGCAACAGCATGGGCAATCCGGTTTCTGGATCGGCTGCGTTAATAGACTCTGCGCCCAGGTATGCGAACATGCCCTGATCGGCGGCTACCTTGGCGAGAATGCCCAGGCCTACACCCATAAATGCCATAATCGGGTATTCAAAAATCCCTGCTATAAACCAGGCCTTTTTAGCGGTTTTCACGTCGCGGCTGGCATATATGCGCTGATAAAGGGTCATACCAACAAACCAAATTGGAATAATAGTTATTCCCCAGTTAATGAGGTCGGAAGCCGCAATTTGAGTAACATCTAACATCCCTGGTTTTAACGTTGCCTGAATAGCTGTTAAACCACCAACAGCATAATAAGCAACCGGTAAACCAACGAAAATTAAACCTGCCATTAAAACGATCCATTGTACCGTGTCGGTATAAATTACAGCTTTTAAACCACCTAAAACGGTATAAAATACGGCTACAAAACCCATGATGATCAGGGCGCTAGTTAAATCAAGGTCATCGAAAGTACCGGAGGCCAGTTTAGCTCCGGCCAATAATTGCGAACTCGTAAAACCGGCATAGCCAAAGGCCGATATTAAAGCAGCAAGAATGGCAACTGGTTTATTGTAGAAAAAACCGAAAATTTCAGGAAGAGTAGAAAATTTTTCGAAAGCTTTGTTTCCTTTAACAGTAGGGATGAGAAAAACAGCGGCTAACCAGGCACCAATTAAACCGGTAAATAACATCCAGGAACCTGCCAGGCCCATGGTAAAGCCCAGTCCACCCAGGCCAATTGAGAAGCCACCGCCCACATCAGTTGCTACTACCGATAAACCAATGTGCAGGCTACTCATGTTCCTTCCTCCTACGTAGTAATCATCATTATCCTTGTTTTTCTTCAGGAAATAGAAACCCACACCCAGCATTGCCAGCATGTAGAGTATGAAAATAGATATATCTATGTAATGCATACTTTTATCTTATCACCTCGTTGGTGCGTAAAGCCTATACAAAAAAATATAAGGCATAAAAAAACCCTAACATAGTTATAAACCAGTTAGGGCAGTAAATGTTACTTAAAAGCGTTTACACGTTCTCGGTAGTCGCCTTGGCACTGAAGAATTCACGATTCATTCGTGCAATATTGGTGAGGCTAATACCCTTCGGGCATTCGGCGGCGCAGGCACCGGTGTTGGTGCAGGCTCCGAACCCTTCCTCATCCATCTGTGCGACCATTTTTTCAGCACGTTCTTTCCGTTCTACTTTTCCCTGTGGTAACAGAGACAGTTGCGAAATTTTGGCACTTACAAACAGCATGGCCGAAGCATTTTTACAAGCTGCTACACAAGCCCCGCAACCAATACAAGTTGCCGCGTTAAACGCTTCATCGGCCATTTTTTTAGGTACGGGAATTTCGTTAGCATCTGGAGTGCCACCGGTATTAACCGACACGTAACCACCAGATTGCTGAATCCTATCGAAAGAAGACCGATCAACCATAAGATCTTTTACAATAGGAAAACCTTTAGCCCTCCAGGGTTCGATAGTAATGGTTTCACCATCTTTGAAACTACGCATGTGCAACTGACAGGTAGTAGCCAGTTCCTGAGGTCCGTGTGCACGGCCGTTTATATACATGCTACACATTCCACAGATTCCTTCCCGGCAGTCGTGATCGAAGTGAACAGGATCTTTACCTTCTTCTATTAGTTGCTCGTTTAGCACGTCCATCATTTCCAGGAAAGACATGTGATCGGAGATGCCACTTACTTTATAGGTTTCGAATTTTCCCTTTGATTTGGCGTTTTTTTGACGCCATACTTTGAGTGTCAGGTTCATAAGTTCTTATTTATAGCTACGCTGTGTTAGCTTAACATTTTCAAATACGAGTTCTTCTTTCACCATCTCTTCCTGTTGGCCTTCGCCTTTGTATTCCCAGGCCGAAACGTGAGAAAACTCTTCATCATTTCTCTTGGCTTCGCCTTCTTCGGTCTGATATTCCTCTCGGAAGTGCCCTCCGGCCGACTCTTCCCGGGCAAGCGCATCGTCGATCATAAGCTCTCCCAGTTCCAGGAAGTCCTGTACGCGGGTAGCTTTCTCCAGCGTCTGATTTAGCTCTTCGTTAGTTCCCAGAACTTTCACGTTCTCATAAAACTCTTCCCGGATCTCTTTTACCAGTTCCTTGGCTTTTTTCAGGCCTTCAGCATTGCGCGACATTCCGCAATAATCCCAGATTACCTTACCCAACTTGCGGTGGAAATAGTCGACCGATTTATTACCGTTGATATTCAGCAGTTTGTCGATGTTCTTTTTCACATCGGCTTCTGTTTGCTTAAATGCTTCGTGATCTTCCGAAACCTTGTCATAAGGCAAATCGGCCAGGTAATTACCAATGGTGTAAGGAATAACAAAGTAGCCGTCAGCCAGTCCCTGCATTAGCGCAGAAGCACCTAACCGGTTGGCGCCGTGGTCTGAAAAGTTCGATTCACCCAGGGCAAAAAGTCCGGGAATTGAAGTTTGCAGATTATAATCTACCCAAAGGCCACCCATCGTATAGTGAACAGCCGGGTAAATCTTCATCGGGGTTTTGTATGGATTTTCGCCGGTAATCTTCTCGTACATGGCAAAAAGATTACCGTACTTTGAAGAAATTACATCTTCCCCATCGCGCTCAATGGCTTCTTTGAAGTCGAGGTAAACCGCCAACCCAGTTGGTGCAACCCCTCTACCCTCGTCGCAAACGTACTTGGCATTTCTAGAAGCAACGTCGCGGGGCACCAGGTTACCAAATGAAGGGTATTTACGCTCCAGGTAGTAATCGCGCTGATCTTCAGAAAGATCTTCCGGAGTCATTTCACCTTTTCTAATCTTTTCGGCTTCCTCGATAGTTTTAGGTACCCATACCCTTCCGTCGTTACGCAGCGACTCTGACATCAGGGTTAGCTTAGACTGATAATCACCGGAAACCGGGATACAGGTAGGGTGAATTTGAGTGTAACAAGGATTAGCGAAATGAGCACCTTTTTTGTGGGCACGCCAGGCGGCTGTAGCATTCGATCCCATGGCGTTGGTAGACAAGTAAAATACATTTCCGTATCCACCGGTTGCCAGTACCACAGCGTGAGCTGAATGAGATTCGATTTGACCGGTAACGAGGTTACGCGTTACAATACCCTTAGCTTTACCATCAACCGTAACCAGATCGAGCATTTCAGTTCTGGGAAACAGCTGCACCTTACCGTTGGCTACCTGGCGGTTCAGCGCACCGTAGGCTCCCAGCAGTAATTGTTGGCCCGTTTGGCCCCTGGCATAAAATGTACGGGATACCTGTGCACCACCAAATGAACGGTTAGCCAGTAACCCCCCATACTCCCTGGCGAAAGGAACACCTTGCGCCACGCACTGGTCGATGATATTTACACTAACCTCCGCTAATCGGTAAACATTAGCCTCACGGGAGCGGTAGTCGCCGCCCTTAATTGTATCGTAGAATAAACGGAACACGCTGTCGCCGTCGTTCTGGTAGTTCTTGGCTGCGTTAATACCGCCCTGAGCCGCAATACTGTGAGCCCGGCGAGGGCTGTCCTGGAAACAAAAAGACTTAACGTTGTAACCCAGCTCTGCCAGTGAAGCTGCTGCAGATGCACCAGCAAGACCAGTACCCACCACGATAATGTCGTACTTACGTTTGTTGGCCGGGTTTACCAGCTTCATGTTAAACTTATGCTTCGTCCACTTTTCAGCAAGCGAACCTTCAGGAACTTTGGGATCAAGTTTCATACAATATTTTTTAAATTAAGCTCTTGATATAGAAATATATTGGCATAGTAGCGAAAACAAAAGGAACTACTACTGCAAACGCCAATCCAAGTTTTTGGATTAGCGGAGTGTACTTTCTGTGGGTGAGTCCGAGAGTTTGGAATGAACTGGCAAAACCGTGAGCCAGGTGAAAAGCTAATCCTCCCATGGCTAAAACATACAACGAAGCGTACCACCATTGCTGAAAGGCTGCCTGAACAATACTGAAGAGGTCTTTATTCCCGTTAGCGTCCAGTGGTAAACTACCGAACTTCATTTCGTACCAGAAACTTCTCATGTGAATGATGAGAAATACCAGTACAATTGTTCCCAGAATACCCATGTTCCTGGAATTCCAACTACTATTAGCTGAGGCCTTGCTTACGGCATAACCTACCGGACGAACACTTCGATTATGCACTGAAAGAATCAGCGCCCATACCGAATGGACAAGTATGCCGGTATATAATAAATAAGAAACTGTTTTAATAACAGGGTTAGTAGTCATGAACTTGGCGTAAGCATTAAAAGCAAGCCCGTTATCGTTTTGAAAGAGCAATAAATTTCCCGACATGTGAATGGTTAAGAAGGAAATCAGGAATAATCCGGTTAAAGACATCACTGCCTTTCTGCCGATTGAACTAGAAAAGGTTTGTGTTACCCAACTCATTTGTAATATGTTTGGTTGTTTGAATGGTTATTATTTAGCAAAAGAGAACTCTTGCAACTTGCAATAGATGAGTTTGAATTTAATCGTTGCGAAGATAATGCCAAGGCGTAAATAATAAACGTCATCAATTATTAAATGAATAATTTTTTACACTAGTTCATTACTGCAGCATAATTTTTAACTTTATACCCGTTTTACACAATGAGTTTAAACATTTTCCTTCCCTACTTAGAGGTTGTGAAAACCCGGATTAAAGGAAAGTTGAGGTTAT
>CAZIWJ010000076.1:0-13336 GCA_964542855.1 uncultured Roseivirgaceae bacterium | reverse complement strand
TCTGGTGCACGTAAAGCCCTTCGTGCGTTGCCTGGAAAATGAAACTCGATTCTGCCATACCAACGTCGTGCACGGCAGAGTGATTGATTTGTCCGTTAAAATCTGTTCTTTTTTTCGATAAAGTAAGTACGAGTAAAGGGGCGGTTTTTGCCCAGCTTTGATTACCCTCGAAAATCAGTTCAAAAAGTGTGTCAAATATCTCTCCGTCGCCTTTATTGGCATAAAGAAATGCCCAGGGCTGTTCGTTAAAACTCGATGGTGCCCAACGGGCCGCTTCAAACAAACGCTCGAGCGTTTCATTACTCACAGGCTGATCGGCGTAGGCAAATATACTTTTCCGCTCCTTTAAAAGGGGATGAATGTCATTAACCAAATCTAATTCCATGATTAATAATTGTTGTAATTTAGTTTATACAACTTTAGCAACGACAAGTTCAATCTACATGTTTAAAAACAAATGGAATTAGCTTATTTAACCTTATCGGCTGCAGAAATAATTTGATCAGGTTCAAATCGATAAAGGTTTTTGTGCAAAATTTCCCTGAAAATTACATAAATCGAGGAAAAAGGAATGTCGAGGCGTTCATTCAGCCCTTTCATTAAACTTTCCGTCAGGGCCCTCTTATCCTCTTCAACTGCAGAGCTGAAGATATCAATGTTAATAAAGGCAATACCTTTCTGGGGGTGGTGAACCCCTCCCAAATGCATCTGGTCAGTGGAATAATCACAAATAATGACGGCTATTTCCTCTGGTGAAGTTTCAAAAACGGTGCAGTACTCCGAAACCACCCATTTCGATAAAGCCAGTCGTTCTTCCGATAAAATTGGTACGTTAATTTCCAGTTGCAGATGGGGCATAATATTCGTTGAATAGGTGCCTGTATATGTATTTTCGCAGGCAAATTAAAAAATTGAAACAGACATTTCATGATATAAATCAACGTAAGACGTTGACCTGTTTCTCTAATTTTAACAATTAACATTAATTGAAAAAATGACTTTAATACAACCCAATAAAAGACTTCAGTTAGTGATCCGTACCCTTTGCTAGGTAGACAACTGATTATTAAGTAATTTATATGATGTAACTAATTCACTTACAACAACCTTGACATTAACATGAGAGAAGGTTTTTATATTACTGGATTCCTGTTGTCAGTTGCAACAACCTGGTTTGCAATTTTCTACCCGGTAACCTGGATCGTGCCGGTAATCGTTGCATCGCTATACATTGTGGGTATTTTTAATACCCTTCAGCCCAATCATACTATTCTGAGAAATTTCCCGGTTATCGGCTATTTTCGGTATTTTTTTGAATTCATTTCTCCCGAAATTCAACAATATTTCATTGAACGAAACACCGACGGGCGGCCTTACAGCAGAAATGAACGAGCTCTGGCTTATCGCCGTTCCAAGAACGTGAATGATACCACTCCTTTTGGAACCCAGCTCGATCTGGAAAAAACCGATTATGAAGGACTGGAACATTCCATTTACGCCAGCAACGTTAAACCAGAAGTACCAAAGGTTAGAATTGGCGGAACGAAGTGTACTCAACCCTACGAGGCTTCTATTCTTAATATTTCTGCCATGAGCCTCGGGTCATTAAGTAAGAATGCTATCCTGGCACTTAGCAGCGGTGCAGCTAAAGGAGGTTTTTACCTGAATACCGGAGAAGGCAGTCTGACCCCGTACCACCTCAAGCACCAACCCGATGTGGTATGGCAAATCGGAACCGGATATTTTGGTTGCCGCACCAGCGAAGGGGAGTTCGACCCTGATAAGTTTACAGAGAAAGCGGCCAGAGTAGAAGTGAAAATGATAGAACTTAAACTTTCCCAGGGCGCTAAACCCGGCCATGGTGGAGTACTTCCGGGCCACAAAAATACTCCTGAAATTGCTGAAATAAGGGGAGTTGAACCCTACCAAACTATATTATCGCCCCCTGGTCATAAAACTTTTAGCAACGCCGAGGGGCTCCTGTCTTTTATAGACCGCATGCGAAACCTGGCCGGTGGAAAACCGGTTGGATTTAAGCTATGCATTGGGCAGGCACAGGAATTCGAGGAGTTATGCCAGGTAATGAAAAAAACCGGTTTATTGCCCGACTTCATAACCATCGACGGGGCTGAAGGAGGAACCGGTGCTGCTCCATTGGAGTTTTCCGATTCGGTGGGTATTCCTTTACAGCCTGCATTGCTTTTTGTTAATAAAACCCTGGTTAAACACGGCCTGCGCCAGGAAATTAAGATTATTGCCAGCGGGAAAATTCTCAGTGCTGCCAGTGTTATCCGGGCTAAAGCACTGGGAGCCGATTTATGCAATTGCGCACGTGGTTTCATGTTTGCGCTGGGCTGCATCCAGGCACTAAAATGTAATACTAACCAATGCCCTACCGGTGTGGCAACTCAAAATAAAATGCTGATGCATGGCCTGGTTGTAAAAGATAAGGCAGAGCGGGTATATTACTTTCATCGCAATACGGTTGAAGCCGTACGCGAACTTCTGGCAGCAACCGGTAAGGTGCATATCGACCAGGTTGATCCTGCCATTTTTGTTAAAGGCTATAAATTCCAGGAAATGGAAAAAGATTTTTTTGCGGAAGAGGTCTGGTAACCCATTCCTCAAACCGCGTATTTCTCCAGCCTGTGGCGAAGGATCTCTTCAATCCGGGTTACGAGTTTTCCCGGTTCCAGGACTTTACAACCCGGACCAGGGATTTCTCTTTCCAGTTCCACGTTGGGTACAAGGTATAGTTCAACCAGTGAATCGTCTCCGGTTGCTTGTAGTTTGCGAGCAGTGTATGGGATGGTTTTTTTAGGTGTAAACCTAATCGCCGGATACCTGGTAATGCAATTTTCTTCACTTTTTTATCGACCAGGTTTACGACAAGATTATTGCAGGCTACCCGGGGTAAATAATCGTAATCTTCTTCCCCAATTTTTAGTTGAGCGATATCTTTAATAACGAAAGGCTAATTAACATTACTATCGGTTTTTAAACCGATCAGGTACCAGTTGGACTTACATCTTTTAATAGAAAAGGCTAACGGTATAAAATCCTGAATAATTATAAAACAAAACGATTTCCTAAATACACTCCGTAAAATCAAATAAATCGTCGTGGATAGATAAAAGCAGACTGAATAAAAGATTTTCAGTATCCTGAAATCACGATGTTTTCTTCAGCTTTTTGTTAGAATTATAGGTGTTGTATCCTCCCTGTGTTCCACCGGTAAACTTGACCCTGAAGTCATTCAAAGCCGTATCACTTCCAAATACAACGGCTACATCATTCCTAATAAGGTAGTCTTCTCCGTGAGGAACAATCATTTGCCCGTCTCGCTTAATTAACATCAGGAAACCATCCTGGTGAAAAGGAATGTCCTTAACTTTCTTACCCTCCATATTGATGTTGGTCATTGTAAGTTCTTCAACCGAGAACGACTCAAAACTTTCAAAAAGGGTATGATAGGTATCGGGACGGAAAATCAGGTTTTCTATAGAAGTTGCAATGGTTTGGCTAGAATACAGCGACTCAATTTCCAGGCTTTTGAAGGTTTCTGCATTTCGATATTTAGAAGCATGAGTGATAATTTTCTCGTGCTGCAGATCATTTCGCAGGATTCGGGCTATGGCCAGATTCTTTTCATCCGATTTGGTGAGAATAATAACGTAGTTTTCAGCTTTTAGCTCAAGCTGTTTATATACATCGATATTAGCGCCGTTGGCATGAACCACTTCTATACCCTCGCTTTCCAGTTTGTAGACTTTACTCTTATCCAATTCAATGATGATGGCCTGCTTACCGTGCATTTTCAGGTTCCGGGCCAGTAATACCCCGGCGTAACTGCCACCAACAATGATAACTTTATCTTCCTGAACGGGTGCTTTCTTATTTAACTGGTTGTAAAATATTGGGGAGAAAACACAGGTTATAACCGCCAGGATGATGATTACAGTATTGGTAGCAGGGGAAATAACATTTAACTGCAGCCCCAGTTGAGCGGCTGCGATAATCAGGCTCAGCCGCGATGACATCAAAAGGCCACCAGCGATAGCTCTTTTTATACCAAAGCGCGGAACCCATACCAGGGAAGGAATCACTTTAATCAGAAACAATATTAGCAGTAAAACAGATAGGAACAAGCCGGTGCTCTCTATTTTGCTAATTACACTGATATCTATTCTCGAACCTACCAGGATAAAGAAAATAGGAATAAAAAAGCCGTACCCGATTGCATCGAGCTTCAGCATGAGGCTGGATCTTTCCTTGGAAGTAAAAATTGACATCAGGATGCCGGCCATAAAGGCACCTAATATTACCTCTACGTCAATTAATTGAGAAAGAAATAAGAAAATAAGAATAAGCACCAGTGTGCCCCGTACTTTAATCTGAGAAGCGGCGTGCGCCAGCTGAAAGAATAACCGCTTGAGGTAGTTATTTTTTACCAGCCTTTTTCCGAGCAAGTAAGATACGTAAAAGGCTACAAACAGGGAGATAATTAGAAAAACCCGTCCCTGCAAACCATTATTCTTAATGAGCGAGGTTGTGAATGTAAAGAGCAGTATACTAAGCAGGTCGGCTACTGCGGCAGCCAGTACCAGCATCTGCCCAAACTGCTTGTTAATTTCTCCCCGTTCTTTCAGTACCGGCATAATTACCCCTACCGAAGTTGTTGAAATAATGAGGGCGAAAAACCAGATATTGGAAATCGGGGTAATTTGCGAAACGATTAAAGCACCCAATACGGCAAGCACCAGGGTTCCCGCATAAACAAGCAAACCAACTAATAGAGGGTTGCTCATGAAACGTTCTACCGTGAGCTTCCTCTTGGGCAGAGATACGAGTATTTTGTGCACGTCAACCTCGAAACCACTGAGAAACATAAGGAATACAAACCCCAGTAAGCCCAGGAAATTAATGTACTCGGTTTCTGGCAGTACATCCAACACGTGCTCTCCAATGATGAATCCCGCTACGATCTCAACAATTACCGAAGGAATTTTAACACTCTTGAATTGTGCGGTTAACAGGGGTGATAACCACGCTATAAGCATCACTAACAGTAGCGGCCAAAAATTAAAATCAAATTCCATGCTGTCGTGTTTGTGATTCCGGTCACTTCATTGGTGCCAGAATAGCTGAATTTCGGCTATAAAAATATTAAATTTTAAATTAATGCGGGTGAAGAAAGGGTTACCCTCCGGCTTTACCGAACCCGCCTCCACCCGGTGTAAGCATAACTAATTTATCTCCGGGCTGTAATTCCAGGCTTTCTACGTATTGAAGTGTTACTTTTTGTCCATCCGCTCTGATAATATACTGTTCACCCATGCTTCCTGGCTCTCCCCCGTTCATGCCGAAGGGCTGAACCATTCGATGTTGCGTAAGCAGAGAAAGTGATACTTTCTCCAGGAACAAAATTTCTCTTTTTACACCTTCTCCACCTTTCCAGTAGCCATTGCCTCCCGAATTGTTCCGTAAATGGTATGCTAACAAACGTACCGGATAACGCAATTCCATGATTTCAACATCAGTTATCCTTGTATTAGTCATGTGCTGATGCAAGCCGCAACTGCCGGGAAAGCCATTACCAGCACCTCCACCGCCACCGATAGTTTCATAATAACTGGTATTTTCGTTGCCAAAAACCAGGTTATTCATGGTTCCTTGTGCGCAGGCTGAAAGTTTCAAAGCTTTAATTAGCGTATCGGTTAATCGCTGGCTTACTTCAGTGTTTCCTCCTACAACAGCCGGACACCGTTTTGGTTCATCATGAAAAACCGGGTTAAGCAAAGATCCTTCAGGAATAGTTACCTCCACCTGGTCCATCAACCCTTCGTTAAGTGGTATATCGGTAGCGCACAACAGTCGCAACACGTAAATTACCACGCTATGAACAATGGCGTCGTTAGCATTAAAGTTACCCGGATGCTGCTGACTGGTTCCATTGAAATTCACCCTGATTTCATTGCCGGTGAAGCTAATCTCTGCTTTCAGCCGGGAACCATCGTCTAGCAGTTCCTCCTCTATGAATTGCCTGCCCAGGTACGGCTTAATAGCGTTTCGGAGTTGCAGGGCTGCGTGGTCGGACACCTTGCTAACCAATGACTGAAATTTATTTTTACCGTAATCTTTTTCCAATGAAATCACTTCGCTAATCCCGAATTGAATAGAAGCAATGGCTCCCTGCAAGTCAGCCATATTTTCGTGTGCCAAGCGGCTGGGGTATTTTGCACCGGTAAATAAATTTTCAATGGCCTGCCAGTTAATGGTGCCTTTTACCATTAGCTTTTGCGGTGTGATAACTACTCCTTCTTCTTCCAAATTCCGGGCATTGGTAGGCATCGACCCCGGTAACTTCCCTCCTATTTCTGCATGATGGGCCCGGTTGGCCAGATAGGCAATGCAATCTCCTGTGTCATTAAATACCGGCGCAACCAATGTAACATCAGGGAGGTGCGAACCGCCATAAGCCGGATGATTGGTGATGGCTATGTCACCCTTTTCCAGATTAACAACTGCACACACCTTCCGCACACAAATTCCAAGACTACCGAGGTGTACAGGGATATGCGGTGCATTCATAACCATCTTGCCGTCTTTGTTCAGTAATGCACAGGAAAAATCTCTTCTTTCCTTCACATTAACCGAAAAAGAGGTGCGCTCCAGTAGCGCTCCCATATTTTCCACCACGTTGGTTAGCCGGCCCTGGAATAATTCCAGTTCAACCGGATCTTTATAGTTATTGCCTGTGTCTGCTGATAGTGCTTTGTTCAGCACCAGGTTGGAATGGGCATCAACAGTAAAGTTCCAGCCCTTTTGTACCAGGATGGTGCTATGGCTTCCGGTAACTAAAGCGGGGCCGGTAACGGAGGCACCGGGTTTTAAATCCCAGAACCGAAAGCCCGGTACTTCCACCCAGGTGGAGTTCATCCATACGGAGTAAGCTGAATCCGGCACCGGCTCGTACCCGGCTGCTGATTTCAGGTTCTGATTGGGGTTTTCAGGCATAATAGCACTGGCAACTTCTATGCGTTCAATTTCCAGTATGCCATTTGCAATCCAGTGACCGTATAGCTGCTGATATTGATCTCTGAATGCCTCTCTGATATCGTTCGTTACCAGGTAATCAATAGGGAGCGTTGTTTCCTGTCCGCTAAACCTGCACATGAGTTTAGCGTATCGCGGGGTAATATCCTCACTACGAAAGCCCTCTGATTCAAATTTCTGCCCTACTTCTCCCAGTAATTCGTTCACCGTTTCTTTCAGTAACGGCCCGGCTGCTGATAAGGGTAAATTCATCATGCGGGTAGCCACGTGCTCGAGAGCTGCTAATTCTATTCCCTGCGCACTTAAAATACCTGCGTTACACGGAATGACAACCCGTTTTGTACCCAGGCTTTCAGCGATGGAACAGGCAAATTGCCCTCCAGCTCCCCCGAAAGCTAATAAAGTATGATCGGATGGGTTGTACCCTTTTCTAACGGCCAGGCTTTCAATAGTGGCACTCATCCGTTCGGTAGCAATACGGATAAACCCTTCCAACACCTCAAATGGATCGCCTCTGTAGTCAGTGTTCATGCTGGCAATAACCTTTTCCAGTTCTGCTCGTGCCGCTTCAGTCGATAAGGGGAAGTTAAACTCCTCCGGTTGAATTCTTCCCAGCAGCACGTTCACATCGGTTAGGGTAAGCGGCCCTCCCTGTCCGTAACAAGCCGGACCGGGCGATGAGCCCGCGCTGTGAGGGCCTACCCGAAGCTGAAAATTTTCGTAGTAGCATATCGATCCACCACCGGAGGCTACGGTTTCTATGGCCAGTGCCGGAGCGTTTACGTGAGTATCACCGATTTTTCGGTTAAAGTCGTATTCATAGGGTACGCGGTTTGTACGGTCGATCCGGGAAACATCCGTACTGGTTCCCCCCATATCGAAAGCAAGTAACCGTTCCTCCCGGCATTGTTCCCCCACCGAGGCGGCGCCTACCACCCCACCTGCCGGCCCGCTGAGTAGGCTTTGGTGGGCACTAAACGATTTCCAGGGCAACAGCCCGCCGCTGCTTGTCATCACGTACAACTGCAGCCCCGGTAACGACCGGATAATATCTTCAAAATAATTCGCCAGTATCGGGTTCAGGTAAGCGTTCACCAGGCAGGTGGATGTGCGGTTCAGGTAGTTAATAACCGGTACAGCTGATGAACGCACCACGTGTTGATAGCCGGAGGCATTAAGCTCAGTTGCTATTTGCTTTTCGTGTAGTTCATTTTTATAACTGTTCACGAATGATACGCCAACTGAGGCGTATTTATCGCCTTCCAGCGCTTGCATTACCCGATTTATTTCTTTGCGAGCGAGCGGCTGAATAACCTTTCCATCTGCGCCAATTCGTTCTTTTACCGGAATGATTTTATCGTACAACAAAGGGGGTGGGGGTACATCCAGGGTAAATAAGTAGGGCCGCTGTTGCGTGCCGATTTTTAACAAATCGTGGAACCCTTCAGTAACCAGTAGCACCGTACGGGCTCCTTTCTTTTCCAACAAGGCGTTGAGGCCACGGGTGGTTCCCAGTCGCATTTCCACCGGGGGAAAATCTTCTCCTATCGAGGTTTGGGTTAGTAAGCGGGCTGCCAGGATGGGAGCTTCCTCATTATGGGTTAGGATAAGTCGGGTACCTGCTTTCAGGTTGGCAACCGGGCTCTCGAGTTCCAGGGTATCGGAACCATGCACGGCAGCTACCCGGGTATTAAAAGGCTCGAGTAGATATCCTTTCACCAGCCGTAGCGGCCAGTCGGAAGGAGGTGTAACTTTAATTGTATCGGGACTGACTACTTTTTCAAGCGTGGTACGCAGGGTACCATTACTGAGCACCTTCAGGAACATGGAGGTTCCTGAAGGCGAACGGGCGATGCAGTCGGTAAAAGTACCGCCGGTATCTACACTTATCTGCCAGCGACGACTGGTCATCAGCTTCCTTCGGCTTTTTCTATTTTAACACCTACAGAAACTATTTCCGGCAGGTTTTCTTTGCGCATGTATTGTTCCAGCCGTACCCGGTACATACCGGCGCTATCGAAAGTATAGCGCGGGAGGGCCAGGAACTGGTGACTGTAAATAGAAGTTATTCCTCTTCCCAGGGGCTTACCGGTTGTTGCCTCGAAAAGCTGAACTTCGTGCATATTAGAATCGATAACGTTGCCCAGTGTATCTTCCAGGTAGTAGGTCAGGTACAGGTTCCGGTAAGGGTAATCGATGGTATTTCTCAGGTTCCAGTAAAAATTATAAGGGCTGGCTGCATCGTTAATCTCGAAACGGAAAGTAGGAATTTCGTCGACCTGCCATTCCCGGCCGGATATTTCGTGGTTTTCTTCAAAAAGTGAATCGTTTGTGCATCCGGAAATGATTAGCAGCAGAACGAACAGCATGTATTTGTTCATCTTTTATTCTTTCTTTTACCCTTTTTGCGATTCCTCTTTTCGTTTTGCTTTTTCTTATTGTCCAGTAGCGGGTGGCTCATCGGTGCTTCAACCGCCTGTTGAACTTCGTCTTCACTGATCTGTTCCGGGTAGATATTTTTCTGGTTCAGGGTCTGGATTTCCAACACCCGTTCAACCTGCAGGGCCACCCAGTTAGTTTCATTTTCGACTTCAAACCACATAATTTTCCGGAAGATATCGGTCTTTTGCAGGAACGCTTTCCCTTTTTTCAGGATGAGAGGGCCATCCACACTGGGAATATCTTTCAGGGCCTCCATGTAGGTATCTAGTTCGTAGTTCAGGCAACATTTTAGCCGGCCACATTGCCCCGATAACTTACTGGGATTGAGGGAAATATTCTGGTAGCGGGCCGCACTCGTCGATACACTTTTAAATTCCGATAACCAGGTGGAGCAGCACAATTCCCTGCCACAGGTGCCAATGCCCCCCAGGCGGCCAGCCTCCTGACGCAGGCTAATTTGCCTCATTTCAACCCTGATTTTAAATTCAGATGCCAGCAATTTAATTAGTTCCCGGAAATCAACCCGCTTATCGGCTGAATAATAAAAGGTAGCTTTGTTATTGTCGGCCTGGTATTCTACGTCCGACAGTTTCATATTCAGCCCCAGGCCAACAATGATTTCACGAGTGCGGAACATAGTTGGCATTTCTCTTTTCTTAACTTCTTCGAGCTTCTCAACGTCTTTTTCCGTTGCCAGTCGAAGGATTGGGCGAACCTCACTGTCTTTAACTTTTTTTCGTTTCATCTGCAGGCCAACCAGCTCTCCAGAAAGGCTTACATAACCTACATGGTAACCTCCGTTGGTATCAACCACCACCGCATCACCGGTAACGATTTGCAGGTCGGGGCTGGCCCGGAAAAATTCTTTCCTTCCACCTTTGAACCTCACTTCATATGTATAATGCCTGGTGTGGCTAACGCCATCCATATCGGCCAGCCAATCGAAAGTACTCATCATGTTACACCCATCGGTGCCACAATTCCCATTATTTTTACACCCTTTCGAGCGGCTGTTTGCACAGGTACTACAACCCATAAAGTAAATTTTTAACTATTTTAATTTTAATTTATCCTGGATTTACCCGGATTAAAAAACAGGAATTAAATTAAAGGAATGTAGTGAAGAATACTAATTCATAAAAGATCCTTGCCAATATCTTTCCGGTATCCGGCTCCTTTCCAGGATATCAATTCCACCCCCCTTTTACTGGCATCCAGGCTTTTTTCCAGGTTATCGCCCCGTCCGGTAACAGCCATAACCCGTCCTCCGGAAGTAATTAATTGCCCATTTTTTATGGTTGTTCCCGCGTGGAAAATCAAGGCATCTTTAACCTGATTCACGCCTGATATGGTATCTCCTTTCGGATAACTTCCCGGGTATCCGTCAGCTACCATTACTACGGTAGATGCGTAATCATCAGCAACCTCAAGCGAAGCACGGCCTAAGTTGCCGGAAGCACAGCAATCGAGTAATTGAAGAAAATCGCTGGTTATGCGGGGTAAAACCACCTGGGTTTCCGGATCTCCAAGGCGCACGTTATACTCAATTACGTAAGGCTCGCCTAACACATTCATCAACCCCAGGAACAGGAAACCCTGGTAGGGTATACGCTCTTCTTTCAGTCCACGCAGGGTGGGTTCAATTACTTTTTCCTTAACCTGCTGCATAAAATCGTCGTTGGCAAAAGAAACGGGCGAAACAGCTCCCATGCCGCCAGTATTCAGCCCGGTATCTCCTTCTGCCCTTCTTTTATAATCTTTAGCTTCGGGAAGCATTACATAGTCGTTACCGTCGGTAAGCACAAATATGGACAATTCATCACCGGTAAGAAATTCCTCAATTACCACCGTGGAAGAAGCTTCCCCGAATTGCCGGTCGACCAGCATGCCCTGCAGGGTATGTTTAGCCTGTTCCTGCGACTGGGCAATGATGACTCCTTTTCCTGCGGCCAGCCCGTCGGCTTTTAGCACAATGGGTACCGAAAGCGAATCGATGTAATCAAGCCCCGTTTCCAGGGTTTGGGAAGTAAACGTTCTGGAAGCGGCAGTGGGGATACCGTATTTGGCCATAAATTTTTTAGCGAATGACTTGCTCCCCTCCAGCCGGGCACCGGCAGCTCCCGGACCAATTACTTTTAAATCGGGCCGGTCGGCATTTAACCGGTCGTACAAGCCATTTACTAACGGGGCTTCCGGGCCAACTACCAGCAGGTGGATGCTGCTGCTATCGATAAAATTCAGCAACTGGCGGTAGCCTTCAACGGTTGTTATATCGGTTAAACCAGTAACGTTTTTTGCTACCAGTGCGGTACCCCCATTACCGGGTGCCACGTACAGGGAGTTACAGGAGGTACTTTGTTTTATTTTCCATGCCAGTGCGTGTTCGCGCCCCCCGGAGCCAATAATTAATACGTTAATCATGTACTGGTGCTTATCTAGTTGGCGTGATCGGACATGAACTTAATCCGCATCAGGCGAACTTCATCTTCAGAAAAATCATCACCCAGTTCATCGAGGGCCTCCTCGATATCATCAGTTTCCACGCTCATAAAATAATCATTCAGTTCATCCTGTCGATCATCGTCGAGAATAAGATCAATATAATAATCCAGGTTTAACTTGGTTCCCGCGTAACAAATGTGTTCAATTTCATCGAGCAGGTCCTGGAACGACAGGCTCCTGGAGGCAGCGATTTCTTCCAGGTCAACCTTCCGGTCTATCTGCTGAATGATAAACACTTTACTTCTCGATTTCTGCACCGAGGTTTTAATCAGCAGTTCAGAAGCCGTTTCAATGTTATTTTCATCAACGTACCGGGTAATTAGATCAATAAAAGGTCGGCCGAATTTCATGGCTTTTCCTGCCCCCACCCCGTTCACTTTAACCAGTTCTTCCCTGGATCTCGGGTAAGTAGTTGCCATTTCCTCCAGCGAAGGCTCCTGGAAAATGACGTAAGGAGGCAGGTTTTTCTTCTTACTAATTTGGCGACGCAGATCTTTCAGCATGGTGAATAACTTTTCGTCGTAAGACTTAAAGTTGGCGTACCTACTGCTTGCCATTCCTCCACCTTCCTGTTCTTCTTCCTGGGAGATATTATCGTAAGAGTGGTTTCGAATCAGTTTAATATCATAAGGGTTCTTAACGAAATCTTGTCCTTTATCGGTTACCTTGAGGATACTGATTTTATCGATATCTTTTTCCAGGAAGCCTTCCAACATGGCCTGCCGAATTACGCTTTGCCAGGTTATCTCATCTTCCTGTGCACCCTTTCCAAAAATAGCCAATCCGGTATGTTGGTAGCTCTCGGTGTGTTCATTCTCAACTCCACGGATAACATTAATAAGGTGATTGGCATCGAAACGCTCATCGGTTTCCAGGGCTGCCTGAATTGCGATTTTGATCAGTTCTCTCCCCTCATATTTTGCGTTAGGATTACGGCAATTATCGCACATGCCGCAGTCTTCAGCCATGTATTCACCAAAATAGTGCAGCAGTAAACGCTTTCTGCATCGCCCTGACTCGGCATAACCCACCATTTCCTGGAGTAGCTGCTGGGCATTTTCGCGTTCAGTTACCGGTTTATCCTTGTGAAATTTTTCCAGCTTGGTAATGTCGTTATAGCTGAAGAACATCAGGCAGTTTCCTTCCAGCCCGTCGCGCCCGGCCCGACCGGTTTCCTGGTAGTAGCCTTCAAGCGATTTGGGGACGTCGTAGTGAATAACAAAACGAACATCGGGTTTATCGATTCCCATGCCAAAAGCAATAGTGGCCACAATTACGTCAACTTCTTCATTCAGAAAGTCATCCTGGTTTTTCATCCGTACGGCCGATTCAAGCC
>CAZIWJ010000075.1:0-13529 GCA_964542855.1 uncultured Roseivirgaceae bacterium | reverse complement strand
CAGGTACCTGAAGTCGGCACTAAATCGTATGAGGAGAGCAGAAACCCCGTCAACAATTGAACGAAGTAAGCGCTCCGATCCAATTAACTCTTTTTCTGTAACTTTTAGGCTGTGAATATTAAGGAAAGTAACAATGGCGCCGTCTATTTTATTGCTGGTATTGTAATAAGGTTGTACCGACCGGAGGTAGTAGGTTCCGGTACTATCCTTTACTTCCGATTCCTGGCTATTTCCTTCCAGCAGTGCTTCTTTCAGTTGTTTCTCCAGCATATTCATATCGCCCTGACCGGTAATATCGGTAATAGAGCGGCCAATATCACCGGTTTGCAAGTTGAAGTGACGAGTAGCAGGACTGGTAAATTTTCTTATGCGCAGGTTGTTATCGAGAAAAAGGGAAGCAATATCGGTGGCATTGAACAGGTTATCCATATCGCTGTTTACTTCTGCCAGTTGCCGGATTTTGTACTGCAATTCAGTATTAACGGTTTGCAATTCCTCGTTAACCGATTGTAATTCCTCGTTTGTACTTTGTAATTCTTCATTGGAAGCCTGCAATTCTTCGTTTGAGGCCTGCAATTCCTCATTACTGCTTTCCAGTTCTTCTACGGTAGCCCGCAATTCCTGCCGGGTTAGGCTTAGTTCTTCTTCCAGCTTTTTTACCTGTTCTGCTGCTACGTGTTCTGCTGAGTAATTAACAGTAATATCTTTCCGGGTTTCCTCTTCGCCCTCCACAGGAACGAACTCTACAAGATAGTAGCATTCTTCCCGGCTTTCATCTCGTAATAAATGCCGGCTTATTCTCAGGTTAACCGACCGTACGATGTCTTTTTTCTGAATTGCTATTTCCCGGTACAGGATTTCTTCGCTCTGGTCGTTCAGCTGGGATAACGCACTGCGGATCATCAGTAGCAATTCCCCGGAAGTCATATCGGCCAGTTTGAAAGAGACCTGTTTCTGGGGCATTTTCAGGTAATTGTAAGCATTACCGGTAACGTAAACGATTTCCTGTTGCTGATTAATAAATACACTATCGGGAGCATAACGGTTTAGTAATACATCAGCAAACAGGTCTTGTGAAACGCCGGCCACCGGTTTGCTGCTGCTACGATAGTTTCTGTCCAGTTTCTCCCGGTCGGGTACTTCCATTACCGGATTTTGAACCTGTACGGTTTGCTGACTAACGTACTGGTAAAGCTTCCACTTGGGGTTGATCGCTTTGAACCCGTGGGCAGTTTCGTCAATACTTTCGCTGGCTCCCAGGAACATGTGGCCATCTTTATTCAGCGCAAACTGAAAATTACGGATCACCTTGAGCTGATAATAGGGCTGAAAATAAATCAGCATATTGCGGCATACAGCCAGGTCAATTCTTATGAATGGAGGATCTTTCAGGATGTTGTGCTGGGTAAATACAACTTTCTCCCGCAGGTTGCGGTCGATGTAGCACATGTTATTGGGCCTCACTTCAAAGTAATTGCGCTTGTAGTTTTCCGGTACGTTTTCCAGTTCACTTTCTTTGTACATCCCCCTTGACGCGGCTTCAACGGCCTCACGATCAATATCGGAAGCAAAGATTTTAAAATTGTGCGACAGGTTACGGGTTGTTAGGTAGTTATCCACCATCATGGCCAGCGTGTAGGCCTCTTTCCCGTTAGAACACCCTGCACACCAGATCCTGACTTTCTGGTACACGTTATCGTTTCGGAAAAGCTCGGGAAACACTTTATCTTCGAGTGCTTTGAAAGCTTCGGGATCGCGAAAAAAATCGGTTACCCCAATTAGTAATTCCTGGCTGATTTTTTTTACCTCTTCGGGCTGATCGGAAAGATAGTTGTAGTATTCCGATAAACTGCTGATGTGAACAGATTTCATCAGCTTTTCCAGTCGCCGTACCGTGGTTTGCCTTTTATAAGCTGCAAAGTCAACGCCTGAGTAATGCTTTACCAGCCGAAGGATTTTCTTCAGGTTTTGTTCCGCATTATCCTCGATTGGCATATTTTCGCCTTCCGGTTTAATATCCCCTTTGAAATACTCAACCACCTGCTGAACCATGTGCGCCGGCTTCAGAATATAATCGACCAGGGTGGTGTTGATAACCGACTGGGGCATGCTGCTGAACTTGGCGTCGGCCGGGTCCTGTACCACTACCATTCCCCCGTGGTGTTTAATCGACTGGATTCCCCGGCTGCCGTCTGAACCGGATCCGGACAGGATAATACCAACCGACTTTTGTTTTGCGTCAATGCCCAGCGAATTAAATAATAAATCAATGGGCATGTTGATGTGAAAATCTTCCGACCGGTCCTGTAAATTCAGGATATATTCTTTAAGGTAGGCATTTTTCCCGGGCGGGAGAAGGTAAATGTGGTTCGGCAGCAGGATGGTTTTCTTTTCCATGGTACGGATCGGAAGCCCGGTGTGGCCCTGCATGAGTTCGCCCATTACACTGCGGTAATCGGGGGGTAGATGCTGTACGATAATGTAGGCCATACCGGTATCGGCAGGAATGCTTTTGATCAGCTCCTGTATGGCTTCCAGCCCGCCGGCTGAGGCTCCGATGCCCACAACCGGAAAATCTGAGTTCGCCATATTTATTCGGGTTTAGAGTAATAGCGAGGCAGGGTAAGATGAATTGTAGTACCTTTCCCATAAATGCTGTCTACCGTAATTTTACCTTTCAGCCGGTCAACACATTGCTTCACAATATACATTCCCAGTCCTGATCCGGTAGCCACGTTAGTTCCCCGGTAAAACATATCAAAAACATGCTCAACAGTTTTGGGCATCATGCCAATACCATTATCTGCAAAACCGATGCATACATTGTACCTAGTTTTGTGAAAGCTGATCGTGAGAAAGCTATTATCATTGGAGAGGTTCTGATACTTTACCGCGTTGCCGATCAGGTTACTGGCCACAATGGAGAGGAGGCTTACGTCGCATTTAATGGTTTCTCCTTCCGGAATATCCCGGTTAATTTTTAATCGCTTATAATTAACGTGCGATTCAAAATTAGTAATGGTTTTATCGATGAACTCATGCAGGTCTACGCTGGTAATAGTGAGTTCCTGTTTCTGGTGGCGGGCAATGTCCAGAATGGTTCGAAGCAGGGAATCCAGGCCTTGCATTTTATTGGTAATCAGGTCGAGGTAGCCCTTAACGGTAATCAGGTCGTCCATATTCTTCATGAGGTTAATTAACCCGAGCACAGTTACAATGGGCGACCGCATGTCGTGGGAAGCTTTATATACAAACTGGTCTAGTTCGTAATTTCTTTTTTTCAGTTCTTCCGACACGTTGTTCAGCTGGTAATTCTTGCTGGTGAGTTCCTGGTTATTGAGTAGTAATTCTGCTTCTCGTAGGGAAAGCTCGGTGAGCTTGTCTTCCACATCGGCCGCGTAACGATGGGTAATACCCGGCCACATCATTACACAATAATGATACTGATCGTAAGGAGTAACGGTAAATTCAACGGCCACATCTTTATGCTCACCTTGCAGGCAGGTAAGCAGCATCATGTGAGATTTTTCGGCCTCAAGTTCCTTGATGTATTTGGTATCCATTTCTGATGGATTACTCAGGAATTGCCCCCAAAGTTGCTTCCCTTTCATTTCCATCACCCTTTTCTCGAAGAATCGACTAAATGCCTTATTGGGTTGTTCAATTGTTCCATCGCTTAATACAATGCATTGTGCGGCAGGGGAATTTAGGAATGCTTCCTGAAACAAAGCCTCCTTTGCCGTTGCTGAATTGGATAAATGCATAAATTTTTCTGAATTGTTACTATTGTAAAATTACGGCATTCCATGCATTTATCATTGCCAATGTCAGATATGGAAAGTTATTCCGTTGAATAAATGTGAACAAAACACTGATACTGTTTAATGTTACTTTAATGGGGGCTAAACATTGAAGGTAAAATAATACGTCTACTTAGAAATTTAAAAGAATTCCCTTGTCGATAAACCTGTAAAACACTGGTTAGAACTATCATTTGCTTTTTAATTAATGTGATATTTTCAATGGACATTATGATTTTTATGTCTCAAATGAGTAGTAATGGCCATTTATAATTATGACTAATAAAAAATATGAAATCATACAGGCAACTGATCGTCGCTTACCTTCAGCTTCTGGAGAAAGGGAACACCCATGAAATGCCAAGTTATTTACTAACGGTGCAGATGTTGTATCTCCTTTGTTCGGGAAAAAACCGGCAGATAAGTTCTACACCAGTCTGTTCCGTCAGACGAGGAACTCAACAATTACAACGCACCGGATATTTGAATCATCTGACGATTGTATGGCGGCTCATTTCACTTACCAGTGGGCTATGGAAAACGGTAAGGAAGTATCATTCGAGTGCGTAGACCTTTTTAAAATCAGCAATAAAATTTCGGAGCTACGAATTATTTACGATGCCTCCCAAACCCGTGAGGCGATTAAGTGAATCAGAGCATTGCGTTTTCGTGAGTTGCCTTCCGGCTTAATCTGGCTAGGGGTAATGTAGCTGCTGGTGTTCACAGATGAACCTGATGACGTAATAGCCTGATTACTGGTAATACCTCCGAATGTTTTTCTTTACCCTGAAAAAGCGGAAAGTACCGACCAGTAGCGTTAGCGGGGAAATAATCATGAGCGATAAGCCTAGTAAGGCTACATCGGAAAACACTTCCAGTTTAAAGAAACTTACCCCGGAGCCCAGCAGTACTACCGAAGTACTGAAATAAGAAAGGAATGTCCGCTCATTTGCCAGCCGGGTTCGTTCAATCGCCAGCCAGTCGCGGGTAATTAATTGTTTTTCTTCTGCCATTTACCTGATTGCTTGCACGTTACTTTTTCTGTAATATGTGTTATACGTGTTAATTCTTCAGATTGATACTGTAACGTTGGCCTTACACCGCATTATAAAAAGCTTACTTTTGTGTTATGCAGGAAACTATTATTCAGCAAACGGTTACTCACGTACAGGAGTGCCTCAAAGCTGCCGAGGCGGGGCACGACTGGTGGCACGTAAGGCGGGTGTGGAACCTGGCCCGGCTCATTAATAAGTCCGAACCGGGTAACCCCCTTATCGTGGAACTGGGTGCCTTGTTGCACGATATTGCCGATGCCAAATTTCACCATGGCAACGAAGAACTGGGACCGGAGAAAACCCGGAAGTTTCTGAACAGCCAGGGTGTAGGGGAAGCTGTTATTGAACCGGTAGTACAAATCGTTAGGCACATTTCCTTTAAAGGAGGAAATGAAAACCAGCCTTACCGCTCGGCCGAACTGGGTATCGTGCAAGATGCCGACCGGCTCGACGCCATGGGTGCAGTTGGTATTGCCCGGGCTTTCCACTACGGGGGATATAAAAACCGTGAAATATACAATCCTGATATCCTGCCCGATTTACAGATGAATGCAACAACCTACCGTAAAAGCAAAGCCCCTTCCATTAATCATTTTTACGAAAAGCTGCTATTGCTGAAAGATCGGATGAATACAGCTACCGGCCGAAAGCTGGCCGAAGAACGACATCAGTTCATGGGGGCCTTCCTGGAGCAGTTTTACCGCGAGTGGCAGGAGGGAGAATAACCTGCGGCGCACGCGATCCTGTTTATCGCGTGCGAGCATTACAGCAATATGGAGAGTAATTTTTACTTCCCGATGGAGATCAGGTTAGCAAAAATGCGATAAGCACCTGGAACCCCGGCCGGCAACTCACGGAACCAGGAATAACCGGTGTAGATATAATAACCATTGCCGTATTCGGCAACCAGTAATCCTCCTTTCAGAGGTTCTTCATCGGGATCATTGCTCGAGAGAACCGGCGTGTATTCGTCATCCCATTCTTCCGGAAAATATAATCCCCGTTCCTGCACCCAGCCTTCAAAATCGGCCTGGGTAATCTGGTTGGGTTCATTCATTACCGGATGGTTGGGCGCCAGGATTTCAACCGGGGCTTCTTCTACCGTTACCCGCTTGCGCGACAGTTTCAGGTTGTACGGGTAAAAGTCGTCGGTTAGCAACCCGCGTGTAGTATTGTACTGGGTAATCAGGGTTCCCCCGTTTTCAGCGTATTTCAGCAATTCACCGTTTTTCACCTTCAGGAAGTTCTGGGTATTGTATGCCCTTACCCCCAGAATTACCGCATCGAACCGGGCCAGGTTTTCAGCTTCCAGGTCATCGGCCTCGAGTAGTTCCACTTCGTACCCGATTTGCCGTAGTGCCGTTGGAACCCCATCGCCGGCCCCCATTATATAACCGATGCTCTGTCCCTTTTTCTCGATATCAATTTTCACCAGTTCAGCTTTTAGTACTGGCATGTAGGTTTGGGTGGGAATATGATCGTAGGCAATGTATTCCAGGCTGCGGTTATGCCCGGTACCGTTTACCGTTGCCGTGGCCCCCAGGGTAACTTGCGACTGCCCGTCGGGAGGATACACCATAAAAGTAAACGTCTGGTTTTCGTCTTTCAACTCAAAATCAAAATCTTCCACAGCCGGTTCAGCCCGCCAGCCTTCGGCAAGGTTCAGGGTTACTTCCCCGGCAATATCGTCTTTGCCAGCCCTTACCGTAATGTTTACTTCCCGGGGTTCCTTATCGGGGAAAATGTATACTTTTTCATTAATGTTTACGGCCACCGGCGGAATGATGACAAACGGACGGTAGGTTTCGCCCTTGTCGGGCAGGGCTTTTTTATACACTACCGGCACGGTGTAAGTAAAATTCTGCCCACTGATATCCATTTCAAAGGTAGCTTCAACTGCGGGTGGATTTTCGGGAAGGTTTCGCATTTGAATATCTTCTACCACGTACATTCCCTTGGTTCCCGGTTCTTTCAGCCAGTACGGCTGGGAAACCGGCAGGTCGGCAGGAATTTTCACGCTGGTGGAAAAGATTACCGGTTCACCCCTGTTCAACTCACTGGCCAGGATGCTGTCATTGCTTACCGAAGAGTAGGATATGCTGTTCAGAGTAACCGGCACATCAGCGCGGTTCACCGCCTCAATGTTAAAAGTCATACTATCGCCCGGAACTACCGAAAAATCGTCGGCCGTAACTTCCAGGAATAACCCCAGGGTATGTTTTATAACCTGATCCAGTTCCTGTATTTTCTTCGACTTCCAGTAGCCTTCTTCCAGTTCCATCATCATTTTACGCAGGCTGAGCAGGCCCGGCAGGGAATTATCGGGATGCACCGGGTCATAGTTACTGATAATTTCTTCCAGTTTATCTCCTACAGGCTTTCCTCCTTCCACGCGGGTCCAGCTGGTGTTTACCCCGTCGAATAAATCCTCTTCGGCCACATTTCCGTCGGTATGGGAGAAATATTCCCTGTAGTTATTTCGGCGGGCCTGGAATACCCCAAAGCCCTGGCTGCGGTGCATGCTCCGGCTTTCGGCCGATAATTCACCGTAGCTTTTTCCGAGTAAGGCATTATAGCCGCCTATTTCCATGCCCAGGTAATTGTTGGCCCGGGCCGTACTATCGAATTTTTCTTTATCGTCGTAAAAAAAAGGCGAGGTATTCCAAACAACCCGTTTAGCCTGCCAGGGTTCCACGTAATCCAGTTGATCCGGGAAGTACGCTGTATCGGCGGCCTTTTTAAATGCCTCGTTGGCCAGAATGGTTGAAGCAGTATGGTGGCCGTGGGTAATGCCGGGAGTGGTGTTGAAGCGGGTAATAATAACATCGGGACGAAACTGCCGGATCGTCCATATTACGTCGGCCAGTACTTTTTCGCGATCCCAAATGTTGAAGGTTTCCGATGGTAGTTTAGAATACCCGAAATCGTTAGCCCGGGAAAAAAACTGGCTGCCGCCATCTATATTGCGTGCGGCCAGCAATTCCTGGGTACGAATTAAGCCCAGGCGTTCCCGTATTCCCGGGCCAATCAGGTTTTGCCCGCCACTTCCCCGGTTCAGCGACAAGTAGGCTACGTTAGCGTAGCGTCCTTTCGAGAGGTAGGCAATAACCCAGGTATTCTCGTCGTCGGGGTGAGCGGCCAGGTAAAGCACATTTCCGAGAAAGTTGAGTTTTTTTAGTGATAACAGGATTTCAGCACTGCTGAGGCTTTTAGGAGTCTGGGCACGGATGGTGCTACTTATAATAAATAACAGTAAAAAGGAAGTAAGCAATCGCTTCATCATGGGCTTTAATTCTATTGGATTGGGCACAACGGGTTACTTTTTACAAGTTGTGGAATATGAACCGATAAAAAGAAAAAGTGTCTGCAAAAAGCTAATTTTTTCGTCAAAGCTTATCAATTCATGGATATATCGTTAGTTTCGTCCATTCAGGAAGTAGTAGAACTATGGCATTAACCTTTCTCGATTACGGCATCATTATTCTCTACCTGCTGGTGTCGCTGGGTATTGGACTTTCCCTGCGGAAAAGGGCCGGTAAAAACGTAACCAGCTTTTTCCTGGGAGGCCGTAACTTACCCTGGTGGATTGCCGGAACCAGTATGGTAGCCACCACCTTTGCTGCCGATACGCCGCTGGCGGTAACCGAGCTGGTAGCCCAGGGGGGCATAGCCGGAAACTGGCTCTGGTGGAACATGCTGGCCGGGGGAATGCTCACCACTTTTTTCTTTGCCCGCTACTGGCGCCGGGCCAATATTCTTACCGACATTGAACTTACCGAACTACGCTACTCCGGCGTTGCCGCCCGCTTTCTGCGAGGCTTTCGTGCCCTGTACTTCGGGGTATTTCTGAATGCCATCATTATGGGCTGGGTGAACCTTGCCCTGGGTGCCCTGTTACAAATTTTTTTCGATGTGCCGGACGATCAACTGCTGTATTACTATGCGGCCGCCATGCTGCTGGTGGTTTTCTACACCAGTTTATCGGGTTTACTGGGGGTAGCCTTTACCGACGTAATCCAGTTCACCATTGCTATTTCTGGTTCTATTGTACTGGCATATATTGTTGTTAATTCACCGGAAGTGGGCGGTATTGAACAGCTTACGGCGAAGCTGCCGGAAGGAGCACTAAGCTTTTTTCCCACTGTTGGCGATGCTGCTGGAGCCGGAACTACGCTTAGCCTGGGGGTTGGGTCGTTTTTTGCCTACATTGGCATACAGTGGTGGGCCAGCTGGTACCCGGGCAACGAACCCGGCGGGGGAGGGTACGTGGCCCAGCGGATGATGAGTACAAAAAATGAACAGCACGCCATTTATGCAACCCTGTATTTCCAGATTGCTCACTACTGCATCCGGCCCTGGCCCTGGATCCTGGTAGCCTTATCGGCTTTGGTACTGTACCCCGATTTATCGGTGGAAGACCAAAAACTGGGCTACGTAATGGCCATGCAGGATTACCTGCCGGCAGGGCTGAAAGGATTGCTGCTCGTTGCATTCCTGGCTGCCTACATGAGTACTATTTCCACCCAGTTGAACTGGGGAACCAGTTACGTGATTAATGATTTTTACAATCGATTTATAAATCCTGATGCCGGGGAAGAGCAACTGGTGCCGGCTTCCCGCATTGCCACCCTTCTGCTTATGCTGGTTGCCCTTATTGCCACTTCATTCATGAATACCATTTCGGGAGTATGGCAGTTCTTAATTGAATGCGGCGCCGGCCTTGGGCTGGTACTGATTCTGCGGTGGTACTGGTGGCGCGTAAACGCCTGGAGTGAAGTGGCGGCCAGCGTTACCCCGATACTGGCCTACGCTACTGCCCGGTTGTTGGGCTGGGAATTTCCCGACAGCTTTTTCTTTACGGTAGGCGTTACTACCGTAAGCTGGCTGGTAGTAACGTACGTTACCCCCACAACCGACAGCCTTCATTTGCAGCAATTTTACAACAAGGTAAAACCTGAAGGTAACTGGAAACCATTTAGCGGATCTGATCATACCAACGCCCGCATTCCTATGTTACTCACCGCCTGGATCAGCGCGGTGGTTACGGCATACATGGCCCTGTTTTTTACCGGCAGCCTGATTTTCCGCAACTGGCAGGAAGCTGGGCTCTATGGCAGCATCGGGCTGGCTGCTTTACTCATCCTGCGATATGCTTCCGAAAAAGTAAATATCTTCGAAGAGTAAGAACTGGCTGACAATACACCCTGAAATTATTATTTTAGTGTTCATTCAGTGTGCTACTCATGAAGAAAGTTCTTGTCCTGTTAATCCTGTGCCTTATATGTTCACTGCCGGGGAATGCCCAGCAACCCGCTTACATTGATAGCCTGCAGCAGCTCCTCCGGCAACAACCTGACGACACTACCAAAGTAAGGACCCTGGCCCTGCTGTTTAACGCGTACCTGTACAATGATCCGGCCGAAGCCATCGGCTACGCCCAAAAGGAGCTGGCTTTAGCCAGGAAAATTAACCACGCTTACAGCATTGGAAATGCTTTGTATTTAATCGGGGTTTACTTCGGAAACCAGAACAGCATCGATTCGGCCCGTATCTATTATAACCGGGCATTGGATCAATTCCGTGAAATAAACCGGTACAACCAGCAAATAACCGTTCAGCACGCCCTCGCCATCCTGGAATACGATTTGGGTAATTACGAAAAGGCCATTGATCTTTGCAACGAAAACCTGGAAGCCTACCGGACTGAAGTTAACGATACCGTTGGCATGGCCATGACGCATCACCTGCTCAGTAGTATTTATACCTTTAAAGGTAGTCTGAAGCTGGCCTTGCAGGAATCACTTACCGGTATCCGGCTGCTGGAAAACCAGGACGCAGCCATCCGCATGGCCGACGCCCTCAACCAGTTGGGTAGTGTGGAAGCCAGCCTGGAAAACTACGAACAGGCCATTGAGCATAACCGGCAGGCCCTGAAAATTTACCGGGATATGGGCGATATTTCTTATGCTTCCCAGGCAATGAACGACATTGGTAACTGCTTTTATTACCTGGATGAATACGATTCTGCCCTGCACTACCTGGATCAGGCCTTTGAACGGGCTTCGCAGGTTAATTCACTGGCTATAAAAGGAACGGTGCTCAATAACATGGGAAAAACCTACGCTCGTAAAAAGGATTTTAACCGTGCCATCAGCCTGCTGGAAGAGGCCCTGCAAGTGGTAACCCGTATAAATTACCTGAACAAGCAGGCCGAAGTGCTCAACGACATGGCCGGGGCTTATAATAATATGGGGCAACCTTTTGAAGCCATTGCCAGAACCCAAAAGGCCATTGCTATTGCCGATTCTACCCAAACCCGGGGAAATTTAAAAAATGCTTACCTGCACCGTTCCAATGCTTACGAGCAATTGAACAACCACGCCCGTGCCCTGGCCAATTTTAAGCAGTACAAGGCACAGAGCGACAGCATCTTCAGTAAAGAAAAATCGAACCAGATTGCCGAGTTGCGAACTATTTATGAAACCGGGCAGAAAGAAAAAGAAATTGCCCTGCAAAAAGCCGAAATTTCCCTGCTGGAAGAACAGGCAACGGTAACCGCTCTTCAGCGTACCCTGTTCGGGGCTGGTTTACTGGTTGCCCTCGTGGTTATCGGCTTTGGGTATTATGCTTACCGGCAAAAGCTGAAGAACAACCTGCTGGAAAAAGAAAAACTGGATACCGAACTGGCTTTTAAAAGAAAGGAGTTAACCAGCCACGCCTTACACCTGGCCCACAAGAACGAAGTGCTGGAGGCCCTGAAAAGGAAAGCCCACGAACTGCAAACCCAGGTTGATAATAACAACAGCAATGGCTACCGGCAGATTATCCGCACTATCAACGCCGACCTGAACGACGATAACAACTGGGAAAATTTCAGAAAGTATTTTGAAGAAGTTCACCAGGACTTCAACAGTAAGGTGAAAGAACAGTATCCCGATTTAACGCCGAACGAACTTCGCCTGATGGCCCTGATGAAAATGAACCTTACTTCAAAAGAAATCGCCAACATCCTGAATATTTCTCAGGAAGGCATTAAAAAAGCCCGCTACCGCCTGCGCAAGAAACTACAAATTCCCAGCGAAGAAAGCCTGCAGGATTTAATGGTTCAGCTGTAATTAATCCGTGTCTACTGTTTGTCCCCGCTTATTTTCGTTCGTTTATTTTTCCCGGATGCTGAAAAAAGTAACTAAAAAAAGTACGACTAAGGCCTTCCAGAGGCTTTTTTCAGGTTGTCCCCCCTTTGTCCCCCGCTGATATTCTTGTTTTTGTTAACCGGTAGGTAGCTTAGGTACATGTAATCGCAGAAGCTGTGCATGCGGTAATGCACACTCATACAGCGATTACACAAAAAATACATTCCTATGAAAAAGCTGATAAGCCCCTTACCCCTGTTCGTTGCCCTGTTGCTGGCTGTAGCCGGTTGCGATGGAGACACCGAAGTTGATAATAACCCGGCGCCCGACAACGGGCAGCAGGCCGATACCCTTGCCGGATCGTTCGATCAGGTAATTGCCACTGATTTTACATTTGAAGAAGTGCCAGAAAGCCGGTCGGTCGATACGCTATCTTCGGAAGAGCCCGAAACGGAAGACCGCAAAATTGAAGGTGAGTCCGTTGAACAGCGATACGTGTGTTCAAAAAAGCGCGTCAGTGTACTGGATGGTAACGACCAGTTCCCCCTTTTCAACACCAATGCCGATGTCGTATACCCCGGTAATTTACTACAGTACCAATCCCTCTCGGATGCAACGCCCGCTCCCATCGTGGTGAAGCGCGCCGGGGGGTCGATTTCGTACAATTTAAATAACGGAAATTTGTCATCATCCTTTACCGTGGATGAAGTGCGGAAAAGTACCATACAGGACGGCATGAACAATATTATTGCCAATGCCGGTGAAGTAGTGCCAGCCAACTTTACGCTAGACATTGAAGAAGTACAGTCGGAAGAACAGCTGGCTTTGGAAATGGGCCTGCAGGTAGAAACCTTTACCACCAAAGTGAAAGGAAGCATGAGCTTCAGCAGCGATCGCTCGTACAACCGGTTCCTGGTTAAGCTTACGCAGCAGTATTACACCATGAGCTTCGACCTGCCCACCAGCCTGGATGAAATGTTCGATGAGAGCGTAACTCCCGACCAGCTGAGCACCTACGTGCAGGACGATAATCCGGCCACTTTTATTTCATCGGTTACCTACGGCAGAATTTACTACATGCTGGTAGAATCGACGGAAAGCAGTACTGAAATGAGGGCCCGCTTACAGGCATCTTACGGTGCATTCAATAATAAAGTATCGGGTAGCGTAGATGTGGAAAGCTTTAAATCCATGTCGAATGTAAAGCTTAAGGTTATTGCTTACGGCGGCGACGCCACGGGAACCTTTGAACTTTCGGGAGAGGAAACAATTGATGGCATTGCCGAGCAACTGGCCAAAAGCACCGACATCCGGGCAGGGCTGCCATTATCGTACGTGGTGCGCAGCGTTGAACGCCCCGACATTATTGTGGGTACCCAACTGGCCACGGAGTACGATGTAGTGAACTGTAGCCTGGTTGGTGAACTGCCCCCGGCAGGACCGCTGAATTCGCTGGTGGATGTTTTTGAAAACGGTTACGGAGCAATGTTGCACGTGGCCAACTCCAACGTATTGTTTTTTAGTAAAACAGGCACCGAATA
>CAZIWJ010000074.1:0-13761 GCA_964542855.1 uncultured Roseivirgaceae bacterium | reverse complement strand
TTTACCAGTTGTACGGTTTTGCTTACATCCGGGAACTTGAATTGCTTCGCGAAGCCGGATTTCATCCGCTAGAAGTGATGCGGGCAGCAACCCTGAAAGGGGCCGAGGCGCTGGGGATGGAAAAAGAAATTGGTTCGGTAGAAGTGGGTAAACTGGCCGATTTAGTACTGGTTGAAGAAAACCCGCTGGCCAACCTGAAGGTGTTGTACGGTACCGGTGCGGTAAAGCTAAACGCTGAAAACCAACCCGTTCGGGTAGGCGGAGTACGCTATACCATTAAAGACGGTATCATTTACGACGCAAAAGAACTGCTGGAAGATGTAAAAGAAATTGTAGAAGACGCCAAGCAGAGAAAACGAATTGATCGACTAAAACAGCCGGGCATGAACCCGGGAAATAATGAATAAACAAAAGATGAAAAAAACCTTATTATTCCTTGTTCTATTCGCTGGTAACTTGGTTCAGGCTTTTTCCCAGGAAAAGATTCTATTCCAACCCCGTTGGGTATTCGATGGAGCAGAACTGCACGAAAACTGGGAAGTGGTTGTTCAGGGAAATACCATTCTGGCAGTGGGTGAACAAGGCACCCTGAACGAAGCCAGGGGCGCGGAGCCTTTTCCTCTTCCCGATATGACCCTGATGCCGGGACTTATCGAAGGGCATTCCCATATATTGCTGCATCCTTACGATGAAACAAACTGGAACGATCAGGTACTGAAAGAATCGCACGCTTATCGGGTTGCCAGGGCTACCCGGCACGCCGAGGCATCGCTCATGGCAGGCGTTACTACCATGCGTGATTTAGGAAGTGAAGGGGCCGGCTATGCCGACGTGGGAGTAAAGCGAGCCATAGAAGATGGTGTTATTCCCGGACCGCGGTTACTGGTAGCCGGGCCAGCTATTGTAGCAACCGGCAGTTACGGTCCTAAAGGTTTCGCACCGCACGTTAACGTACCCCTGGGAGCGGAACCCGCCGACGGATACGATAACCTGGTACGCATAACACGAAAACAAATTGGCGGAGGTGCCGATGTGGTTAAAGTTTACGCTGACTATCGCTGGGGGCCAGATAGAAAAGCTCAACCTACTTTTTCCCAGGAGGAAATAGAGCTAATAGTTGCTACTGCAGCCAGTTCGGGTCGTCAAACAGTAGCCCACGCAGCAACCACCGAGGGTATGCGCAGGGCTGCGTTAGCCGGAGTTCGTACAATTGAACATGGCGATGGCGGCACCCCGGAAGTTTACGAATTGATGAAGCAGAAAAATGTAGCCCTGTGCCCCACTCTGGGAGCAGTGCATTCTATTATGCAATACCGGGGGTGGAATCCGGAAACAACCCCTGACCCGGCAAGAATAGTAAGAAAAAAAGTGGCATTTAAGCAAGCCCTGGAAGCCGGGGTGGAAATTATATTTGGTGGTGATGTTGGGGTATATGACCACGGTGATAATGCCCTTGAACTGGAGTTGATGGTTGAATACGGAATGCCAGTTACCGATGTAATACAAGCGGCAACAGCCGGTAATGCCCGCATATTTGAACTGGAACAGTTAGGGAAAATTAGCGAAGGATACCTTGCCGATATAATTGCCGTTGAAGGAAACCCACTTACCAACATCAAACAGATGAGACAGGTTAAGATGGTGATGAAAGACGGTTATTTCTACAAAAAATAACCAGATTACATTTGTGTCGTTAGTTTAAAAAAAATATAAAGTGCAATGTGCACACTTACATTTGTTCCTGTTGAGGAGGGAATTATTTTTACAAGTAACCGGGATGAAGGCACTGATCGTAAACCATCCGAACCACCGCAAAAATTAGATGTGGGGGCTGTAACTACTATAACCCCGATCGATGCAAATTCTGGTGGAACCTGGATTGCAGCAACAGAGCAGGGAACGCTTCATTGTTTACTGAACGGGGCATTTAAACCACACAAAAGAAAGCCACCTTACCGCCTCAGCCGGGGCCACGTTATTCCTGAATACATTAAGGAAGGTAATAGCCTTCCCGCCTTTATGGAAGCATTCGATTTTGAAAATATCGAGCCCTTTACTTTAGTCACTTACAACCCTTCCTTACCTTCAACTAACCAGATAACAGAATTTCGCTGGGATGGTAAGCAAAAGTACCTGCGGTTTTTCCAGGCTAATCAGCCGATGGTGTGGGCTTCAGCTACTTTATATGATGACAAAGCTTATCAGGACCGGATAAACTGGCTGCATGACTGGCTTGAAGAAAAACCCCATACTCAGAATAGCATGCTACAATTCCACCGGGAAGGGGGAAACGGTAGCCCGGAAAACGATATGCGGGTAAAAAGGGGCAACTGGTTGAAAACGGTCAGCATCACTTCTGCTGTTTTGTACCCGGAAGAAGTTCATATGTCTCATGATGCTTTAAATGGAGCACAGCCCCTGTCAATAAAAATAAACCGCACGTTTTAAATGTTGATCACCAACAATTACTTTAAGTTTTGTTGAAATTTTGTTTTAATGGCAAAAATTCAAAATTTAGTTTCTGAACAAGTCATCTTTTGAGTGCACCCTTCACTTAACCTGACCCTATAGCAGATGAACTGGTGATATACCGTACAGCAGTTACTGAGGAATTTGCAGGACAAAGTTTTAGCATGCGCTAACAATTACTTTAAAGTTCAACCCTTAAATTTATTAAATATGGAAGCCTACGATACATTAAGCCAGGCCACCACGGCATACCATCAGAAAGGATATACCTACGAATTTTCACTGGAAAGCGATGGAATAAAATGCGCCCATGTTGACAAAAAATTCGATCCCAATAATTTCACAATTGTTCAGGTATTTCGTTTTGAAGGTATGAGCAGCACGGATGACAGTTCGGTATTGTATATTATTGAATCATCCGATGGTACTAAAGGGCAGCTAATCGACGCCTACGGAGCTTATGCTGAAAACGTAAGTCCCGAAATGGCTAAAAAATTAAGTATAAAGAGAGATTAAAAAATTACTTTAAAGGTAGTGCCTTTATCTACTTTACTGGTAGCAGTTATTGTTCCTCCCATCGACTCGATTTGGGTTTTGGTAATAAATAACCCCACCCCTTTGGCATCCGGATTTTCATGAAAGGTATTATGAAACCCAAATAAACGGCTACCTTCTTTCTCCATATCAATTCCTAAACCGTTATCCGAACAGGTAAGTACTACCTGACCATTTTCCTTAAAAGTTTCAAAATGAACCTTGGGTCTTCTTTTGGGTGAACTGTATTTCAAAGCGTTGGTCAGTAGGTTCTGAAAAATGCTTTCCAGGTAAACTTTAGGGTATTTAATGACCTTCACCTGAGAAAAGTTAGTTGTAACCTCCGCTCCTATATTGTAAATTTCGTTAGCCACACTTGCTTTAACTCCTTCAAAAATCTGTTTAAAAGAAATGCGCTGAACATTTATGTTATCAACGCTTCCCATATTCATGAGGTCGTTAAACTCACTTACCGTGTCCATTAACCGGGTCGACACTTTATTAAGCTGGCTGAGGATAAATTCCGCATTCTCGGCCGAGGGGTCATTCCTGTAAATATCGATAAGGGCAACAATATTGCCCATTGGTGAACGCACATTATGCGTTAACACATTGGCAAACTGTTGTAACTGTTGGTTTTGCTGGGTTAAACGGTTAGTTAACACTTCTAACTCGTAGTTCTTTTCCAGCAATTTATCTGCTAATTCCACCCTTTCGTTGATGTCGCGGTAACTGGCAAGTATTTCCAAGATATTTCCTTCTTCTGTGAAAACAGGCTGTACCAGGGCTTCAATAATCAGTACTTTACCCGATTTATTTCTCATCCGGAATTCTTCCGGCGGATGCTTTTCACCATTGGCAGCCTTATTGAACAAAAAACTGGCTATTGTATGGTCATCTTCGTGTATAACGTCGAAAATATTCTTATCGTAAAATTCACTTTTTTTATAGCCTAACAATCCTTGAACCGAATCACTTACGTACAATAAATTACCTCTTATCGTTTGAACGCAAATTAAATCTCGTGTGTGCGCTATAATTTCTTTAAGGTATTTGCTGTCGTGTTCAGACATGTAAAAATGTTATACTCAGCATAACGATATAAAAGGTACAATGATACCCGATCATGTTGAAAAAATAGCATTAGTTACCTTTCAATTTAGTACAACAAGTAATGATTCAGCTAAAAACCAAGTAGAGACACTCTTATTTTTGATTGTGGTAATTAATAATGCACTTCATCATAGCTAATAAAGTGGTAATTTTTTAAATATTAAGCTACTTCACAAAGCATAGCCGGGGTTTTATCGATGTTTGTTGCATACATTCTATTTTGTACGATTACATTGAAAATAAAGCTACATAAATAATCCATATACTTACTTGTGCATGATAAAAGTAATACTGGTCATTTTTTAGATCACAACGTGAATCACTTCTTTACACTGCCTTGTTTTGTAAAACTTTTTACACCCCTCAAGTTAAAAATATTCATTGAGATGATATTGGATGGTAATACATCGTGGCCTGTAATAATGTGCCGTTAAACAGGTTTGAAATTTACTGTTTTACCAACTTTTCAACGGTTTATTTAAAGTAGTTTCAGTATTAATGGTAGATTTTAAAACACGAGGACTGGAGTTTTGGGATATTACAAACAAGAAAACACATACAGTTAATGACTGGTGAAAAAGTGTATGGCTTTGAAAAATGTTTAACCTTCCGGCGTGTATTGATGATGATTGTTATGTAATTAATGCACGGGCATCATTTAAATGCTTAGAAGAAAGCGTTTATTTAACAGTGCTGTTCCGATTACCTTTTAGCCTGGCATTCCGGGGTATTTCTATTGCATAACAGTAATCGTGTTGCTGAATTTAAAACGAATAAGAAAAAAGTTCACCAGTGAATACATCCAGTTAACCAGTAATTAGCTCACATTGATTGTAATATATACAATGCGCTCATACCCACACAATATATTTACGTAAAATTAATTGATAACCAGAACCAAATTTTTTTAAACTAAATACTTCAAATATGGCTACCACATCCAATAACCTCGAAAACCTTGTTGAACAGCAAAAGTCGCTGGTCAATGCAATGACTGAAGCTTCTAAGGAGTTACAGGAAAATATGATGAAAGGATTCTCCTTCAATGAAGAATCACCGCAATTGCTTGCCGATTATATGAATAAACAGAAAGATTGGGCTCAAAAGGTCTTCTCTAACGGTTATAGCATGGAATCGATGCAAAAGTTTCCTGAGTACACCCAGGAATGGTTCACTATGGTTAGTGAATTTGGTAAAAAGTTCCTCGATACTTATCAGCAGTACTTCGCTCCTGAAAAAATAATGAGCGACTACCAAAAAAGTATGGAAGGGGTAACCAAGCAATTTGAAGCACTAAGCAAGCAAAGCACCCAATTCTTTAACGACCAGATGAGCAACCCTGGCAAGCTTACAGAAATGGGCAGCCTCGAGGATTTACCCAAGATGTATAGCTACTTGCACGAATCAATTAACTACGCTACTGAGTTAATGAAAACCGGTATTACTCCAATGGAAAGCATGAGCAAGTACATGGCTTCTGATAGCATGAAGAAAATCATGGATAGCTTTACTATTCCTCAGATGCAGGATTCCATGAAGCCTTTCCAAAAGCAGATGCAAAACATGATGAACGATACCAGTTCAAAAATGCAGGAGAGCAGTACCAAGTCTTATGAAATGATCGACCAGATGGTTGAGCCCGTACAAAAGGCACTTAAAACTAACTGGGAACAATCGGTAGCCAACGTACATTCCACCTTGCAGCAGATGGAAAAAGCTTCCGAACCAATGCAGAAGATGGTTCCTGAGCAGCAGCAAAAGTTAGTCCAGGAAATGTATGCTACCCAAAAGGATCTTACTGCGTTTATGTTAAAAGCAGTAGAGTTACAGGGTATGTTTACTGATTCCATGACTGATAAGCTTCGAAAAGCAAATCAGGAGTTTGTTTTGGACTACCAGAAAATGAAAGAAGCTCCGGCCATGGATGAGCTAAGCAAAAGCTACATTGACAAAATGGAGAAAACTGTAGATAAAATCTTTAAAGACAGTTCGTTCAAAAAAACTCAGGATGAAGTGTCGAACATCGGAGCCCGAATCAGCAACAGCATGAAGAAGGTAATGGATGAAGCCGGTACAACAACGGGAGCAGCAACTACCAAGTCTGCCCCAAAAAAGACGACGACCAAAAAGACTGAATCTGCCAGTAAGTAAATAGTTCAACAACCTAAATATAGTTAAACCGGTACAGGATCTGTACCGGTTTTTTTTGCTCTACACTTGCTCCAACACACGATTTCCTGCAATTTTCAACTCGTACACCCCGTATACCACGATTACTTCAATTATTATTGAAAGTGAAATGTACGGCAGGGAACCATTGAAAAACCTCTTATCTTAACCTGGGCCTACGGCAAATAAAATTGGTGATGTACAGTAGAGCAATCAAAGGGGATTTGCAGCCCAAAGGATAAAGTTTTAACAGGCTCTTGTGAAATACTAACTTAAAAATGAACACCGCCCGGACTATTGACAAAAATATATATTCCTTAATTTAGCAGATTAGCAACTACTAAATTTGTCCATGCGACTTCTACATTTGTTTGTGATCTTATTTCTGGCTGCCTGTTCCGCAAAACAAGGGGATGAACCAAGTTCAGTGAATAGTACAGAACCCCTGAATGAAGGTGTGATAGAAGGCCGTTTCGAATCCCTTGAATACGGTCGGGTTTTGGTAAATGGCCTAAAAATACCGTCTATGCAGGATTACATCGATACCGTTTCCATTTCTGATTATACCTTTACCTATACTCCTCCCAGGGGAACAGATGTACTCATCCGGCTAATTCCCGAATCGGAAGTAACTCCTCAGAAAGGTTGGCCACGGGCTAAACGCTTAAACCTTTTTTACCAGCCCAATGACCGGTTAAACTTCTCGGCAGCCAAGCAGGAAAACGCGATGGTTTACAGCATTGAAGGAAATTTATTCGGGGAAGCTTATTCCAGCCTCCGGAATAATCAGTTACCGACCCTTGCCTCGGTTGATTCGCTTACCGCCTTAACCTATCAGCTGAACGACAACAGTGCGGTAGGACAGGTTTACCAGCAACGCGATTCACTGATCCAGTCGCTGAGTAATGCCGAAATGGCGTTCATCCGGAATAACCCCGGACATCCGCTTTCGGTTTACCTGCTCTGGGTTCAACCGCCCCCGGTTGTAAATGATTACATGAACCAGCTTGCGGAAAACGCCCCGGCCTCACTAGTGAAACTGGTAGAACTGAAAGCAAACCGGTACCAACAAACCCGCTGATATGGAAGATAAACACCTTTCTCTGGCCGAACTCAACGCTACTATCCGGGCTACGCTTGATGAAAACCTGGCTCCTACCTACTGGGTGGTAGCTGAAATCGGGGAACTGCGGGAAAACCAGAGCGGCCACTGCTACCTGGACCTGGTGGAAAAAGAGGATACCAAAACTATTGCTAAAATAAGAGGTACCATCTGGTCGTACCAGTACCGGAAGCTGGCTCCCTGGTTTGCTTCCATGACCGGCCAGCCCCTGCGAAGCGGGATGGAAGTGCTGGTACTGGCAGAAGTGCGCTTTCATGAACTCTATGGAATCAGCCTGAACATTCGCGATATTGATGTTAACTACACGCTCGGTGAGCGGGCCCGGCGTAGGCAACAGGTAATTAATCAGCTTACGGAAGAAGGGGTGATTAACATGAACCGGCAGTTGCCGTTGCCGCCGGTTCCGCAACGCATTGCCATCATCAGTTCTCCCAGTGCTGCAGGTTACGGTGATTTTCTCGACCAGCTACAGGGCAATGCTTACAATTATCATTTTCACCTCAAATTGTTCAAGGCAAAAATGCAGGGCGATGAAGCCACCGAAAGCATTATCAGCGCCCTACACGCTATTCATGATGCTTCGGAATACCAGGATGATCATTACGACCTGGTTGTATTGATTCGGGGAGGCGGTGCACAAATTGACCTGGATTGTTTCGATAGCTACGAAATGAATGCTCACATTGCCCAGTTACCCATACCTGTTATTACCGGTATCGGGCACGAACGCGACGAAACGGTAGCCGACCTGGTAGCCCATACCTCGTTAAAAACCCCTACTGCCGTAGCCGAATTCCTGATCCGCGGACTGAGGGTATTTGAAGAAGAACTCATTACCCAGGCACGCTACCTTCAACGAACTGTTCATAACCGGGTACAACTGGCTAAATCCGGGTTGCAATCAGCTAGCGACCGATTACGCTACAGCAGCAAAAACCAGGTACAACAAGCCGAACAGCATACCAACAGGTTGAAGAACCAGCTTAAACAAAATGCTCGCCTGCAGCTTAAAAGTACTGAGCAGGCCCTGGATACTTTTCATAAAATTGTTGAATTGCAAAACCCGGAACGCATACTTGCCAGGGGATATACGCTGACTATTGTTAATGGAAGTCCTGCTGGCAAAGAAACTGCCGTTCAACCGGGTGATACTGTAAAAACCGTTACCAGTAATCAGGAAATTGAAAGCATCGTTCAATCCTCAAAAAAACGATAACATGCCAGAAAACAGCGAATCTTTTAACTACCAGGAAGCACTTAATAAAATAGAAAATATTGTTACAGGGTTAGAAAATGAAGAGATCAGCATCGACCAGTTGGGCGAGCAGGTACAGCAGGCCATGTTACTTATTTCGCAGTGCAAGCAAAAACTACAGCATACCGAACAACAGATTGATGGTTTATTCAATGATCAGAAAGATGAATAATTCATTTAATGCCCAAACTGTTTAATCTGCTATTTGGTTAAAACATTGACTGGTAACCTCTAACTTGTTAATTTCCATAATTATACCATATATCTAAACCCTTTTAAAAATGAAAAGCAAAAGTATACTGAGCGTTGCAATGGCTATTGCTATGCTCATCGGCATTATTCCCGATGGGCAGGCCCAGCGCAGAAAGAACAAATCAGCCAGCACCCTAAGTTACGACAAGGAGCTATACGCCGGAATGGAATGGCGTTCTATCGGTCCTTTCCGTGGGGGGCGTGCAGCCGCTGTAGCCGGGGTTCCCGGTGACCCGAACCTGTTCTACTTTGGCGCTTCCGGCGGGGGCGTGTGGAAAACCGAAGATGCCGGACAAACCTGGAAAAGCATTTCCGACGGCTATTTCGGTGGCTCTATCGGGGCCATTGCCGTGAGTGAATACGACCCGAATGTAATTTATGTAGGTGGCGGTGAAAAAACCGTACGCGGTAACGTATCAGCCGGACATGGCATGTGGAAGTCGGTAGACGGTGGAAAAACCTGGGAGCAAATCGGCCTTGAAAAGTCTCGTCAGATCGGGCGCATCCGAATTCACCCCCGAAACCCTGACCTCGTTTACGCAGCCGTTATGGGCGACCTTTTCAAGGAAACTGATGAACGAGGCGTATATCGCAGCGAAGACGGAGGAGAAACCTGGGAAAAAATCCTGACCTCCGGCGACCAGCTGGCCGGTGCATTCGACCTAAGTATGGATGCCAATAATCCCCGGGTTCTTTATGCCAGCACCTGGCATATTCAGCGTACGCCTTACAGCCTTATATCCGGTGGAGAAGGTTCTGCGCTCTGGAAAAGTACTGATGGTGGTGATAACTGGACCAATATTTCCGGGAATAAGGGCATGCCCGAAGGTACCCTGGGAATTATCGGCGTTTCTGTATCGCCTGCCAATTCGGAACTGGTGTATGCCATCATTGAAGCCGAAGAGGGTGGTGTATTTAAGTCGACCGATGCCGGTAAAACCTGGAATCGCGTAAACGATGACCGTAGCCTGAGGCAGCGAGCCTGGTACTACAGCAACATTATTGCCGATCCGCAGCGGGAAGATGTGGTATACGTAATGAATGTGTCGTATGGTAAAAGTACCGATGGAGGTAAATCTTTTGAGCTAAAGCGGGCACCCCACGGCGACCACCATGCCCTCTGGATTGATCCTACCGAGCCCGATCGCATGATTATTGGCGACGACGGCGGCGCACAGGTAAGTAAAGACGGTGGTGATAACTGGACTACTTACCACAATCAGCCTACTGCCCAGTTTTACCGGGTTATTACCGATAATAGCTTCCCCTACCGAATTTACGGCGCTCAACAAGATAACTCCACCGTTCGTATTGCCCACCGTACCGACGGAAACGCCATTACCGAGCGCGACTGGGAACCTACAGCCGGTGGTGAAAGTGCCCACCTGGCTATTGACCCGGAAAATAACGATGTTGTTTATGGAGGCAGTTACGGCGGTTACCTGACCCGCGTAAACCATGCCACAGGGCAGGAAAGAGCCATTAACGTATGGCCCGATAACCCGATGGGATACGGTGCTGAAGGCATGAAATACCGCTTCCAGTGGAATTTCCCGATCTTCTTTTCACCCCACAATCCTGATAAGCTCTACACTGCTTCTAACCATCTCCACGTGAGCTACGACGAAGGACAAAGCTGGGAGCTCATTAGTCCTGACCTGACCCGAAACGACCCTGGCAAATTAAAGCCTTCAGGTGGTCCCATCACTAAAGATAATACCGGGGTGGAGTACTACTGTACTATCTTCGCCGCTACCGAGTCGCCTTATGAAGAAGGACTACTCTGGACAGGTTCCGACGACGGACTAGTTCACATAAGTAAAAACGGTGGCGAAACCTGGGAAAACGTTACTCCCGGCGATATGCCCGAGTGGATGATGATTAATAACATAGAAGTTGATCCTTTTACAAAAGGAGGCGCTTACATTGCCGGAACCCGCTACAAAATGGGTGATTACACCCCTTATTTGTACAAAACCAAGGATTACGGTCAAACGTGGACGAGAATAAATACCGGTATTTCCGATGAGCATTTTACCCGTGTGGTACGTGCTGATCCGGAACGACAAGGACTACTCTATGCCGGAACTGAAAGTGGTATGTACATCTCTTTCGATGAAGGAACCAGCTGGCAGGAGTTCCAGATGAACCTGCCACAGGTACCCATTACCGACCTCACTGTTAAGGAAAATAACCTAATTGCTGCTACTCAGGGCAGAAGCTTCTGGATGATCGACGATCTTACTCCCCTGCACCAGCTCGATAAAAGTGTGGCCAGTTCCAATTTCCACCTGTTTTCACCTAAAGATAGCTACCGCATGATGGGCGGCGGCCGTGGTGGCCGTAATGAGAAACTGGAGGGAGAAAATCATCCTAAAGGGGTTATGTTCCATTACTACATGCCGGAAGAACCGGGTGATGATTTAACTGCCTCCCTGGAACTGATGGAAACCGATGGTTCATTGATTAAAATGTTCTCTACCGAAGTTGAAGATGACAACAATGATACCAGCATGGAGAAACTGGAACTTCAAAAAGGTTTTAACCGCTTCGTATGGGACATGCGCTATCCCGATGCTACCGACTTTGAAGGAATGATCCTCTGGGCAGCCAATACCAACGGTCCCATGGCTACCCCCGGTAACTATAAAGCTAAAATGACAGTGAATGGGGAAAGCAAGGAAGTTAACTTCAAAATTGTAGCCGACCCGAGGGCAACCGCAACTGCAGCCGATTACCAGGCGCAGTTCAACTTCCTGATGGAATGCCGCGATAAGTTAACCGAAACGCACGATGCCATTAAGGAAATCCGATCGGTGCGTGAACAGATCAATATGGTCTCTGAAAAGATAAAGAAAGAAGAAAATATGGAAGACCTGGTTGAAAAAGCCAAGTCTATCAACGATCAGATTACCAAGATTGAAAAGGAGCTGTATCAGACGAATAACAAAAGCCGTCAGGATCCTTTAAACTATCCGATTAAGCTGAATAATAAATTAGCCCACGTAGCCCGTCTGGTTGGTGGTTCCAATTTTAAGCCAACTGACCAGGCCGTTGACTTCAAGGAAGAGGTTACCAGCCAGATTGACGAGCAACTGGAAATGCTAAATGAAGTGATCAACTCCGAAGTTCCTGACTTCAACAAAATGGTAAAGCAGAAGAGTATCAACGCTGTGATGCTTGACGACCAGCCGGTTACCACTCCTTAACTATTTCGTAATTTTAATTTTTTACCCTTGGGGCTGTCTTTCCAGACAGCCCCTTTTTTAATATTAATTTTAAAACTCTCCCCGGTATACTTTGGGCCCCGATGATGCCGGTACAACCTGTTTTATTTCTTCCTCATTAGTGTATGCCAGTTCCCGGAAAAAGTTAACGCACGCCCGGTATGCCATTAACAACTGGTTAAACCCGGTTAGTAACTCCCCGTGCCGATAAGGAACTCCAAGTAAATCGTTCAGTATATTTTCCAGCTTACCACCTTCCCGGTTTATCTTGTTTAATAACACCAGTCGCTCTTCTTCCGGAAGCAGGGTCAGGTTTAAAGAAGCCTGCCTGATAACTTTTCTGATTAGTAAAAACAACCTGCGGGGCGAGGAATGAATAACATCTTTTTCCAGTTCATCCTGAATTTCAATTAACCGGGCAGTCATATCCTCTGCCAGTTTTAACAGCAGTAATTTACCGGCTTTTCCATAACACTGCCGGGCCAGGCGAATAAGGCTCTGCCTCAATTCATTACTCAGTTGAACAAACTCCTGTTGCATAAATAGAAGATCCGGATGTGAAGCAATGCAAGTACAGGGAGGAACATAGTCTTCCTTTTCCAGTTTACCGTCTATTAAACTGAAGCGGGCCACGGGCAAGTGAAACGTCCCCGCATCGTTCATTTTTACCTCGTGAACCGGAATAACGTGCAAACCGACGTGCAACCAGGCCTGCGGATAACGCAAAGGAATTTCTTCCGGATCGGGCTCACCTCCTTCCACCCTTTTTTCCGGGTTACAACTCAATAATACCACAAATTGCTGGTAATCCTTTTCTTTGGTATCCAGGGTAGTAAACAGGTGTTCAGGTTCTGGATAAGTTTTCTCATTTAAAACTATTATGCCCCCTCCCCTGGTTATCGCAGTACAGTAATGAAGGCTAACTTTAACTTTCTGTTCGGATATCATACTTACACTTGCACTGAACTTATTATCGGCTGGCAGTAGCCCGTAGCTAAAACTATTCAGGTTAAGGGCTGATCTTCTGGACAGCTCGTATAAAATCCAGTGCTCGGTTTCACGAAAGTGGCTGCTATTTACTTTCATTCCATCTTTCCAGTTCACCCGGTTTACTTCCCGCTGGCTCATAAACTTACTTTACTTTAACATTTGTGGTTACAATCTATTCACCCGATTTAAAACCCGTAATGTCACCGCTTAAGCACCGATTTCATGCAATTTAATTCAGGAACTGATACCAGGGCTTGGTATTCCGTGAAATAGCACAAACACCTTTACGCTAATATGTCAGCACCCCCTCGGCAACAAAAATCATTATACCAGTTGGAATGGCTTGGGTTAGAAGAGGATAACGGTACCCGGGCAACAGTGGTCGAGAGGAAAATAACTATCGGTCGTTCAAACAATTGTTTAATTCGCATCCCTGCCCGTTTCACTTCGGTAAGCCGGGTTCATGCTTCTATTACCTGCCGGAGGCAGCAGTGCTGGCTGTATCAACGTTCACAATCTCAATCTACCCTGGTTAACGGAAACCCTGTATCAAAAAAAGTGAAACTGAACCCAAACGATATTATTCAGTTAGGGGCTCAGGGCCCTCGTTTCCGTTTTCATTGTGTTAC
>CAZIWJ010000073.1:0-13924 GCA_964542855.1 uncultured Roseivirgaceae bacterium | reverse complement strand
AGGTAACCCCGAGTTGGAGCCCCTCCACCACTTCCTGGTTGTAAGCCAGCTGCAGTTCCAGCCCCCGGTTACGAACCGAACCGGCATTAGCCAGCGGCAGCAATCCGCCCGGGGCCCCTACACCGGTAAGGCCTGAAACCGGCACTTCAATTAGCAGGTCGCGGGTATCTTTGATGTAGTAATCAGCAGTAACTGAAATTACGTCATCAAAGAAACCCAAATCGGCCCCAATATTAAGCTGGGTATTGGTTTCCCACTGCAGGTCGCGGTTTGGTATTCTTCCCTGGGCAACTCCCCGCACGATATTTCCACCGCCGAATACGGCTTCGGCTTCTCCATTTAACAGGGGAAGGAAAGCAAAGGCAGCCACCCGGTCGTTACCCACCGAACCGAAGCTGGCGCGAAACTTACCAAAGTTGAAGAAATCTGAACTGGGGAAGAAGCTCTCGTCGGAGAAAATCCACCCTCCTGAGAAGGCGTAGAACCAGCCCACCTGATTTTCGGGAGCGAAGATGCTGGAGGCATCCCTTCTGAGGAGTGCAGAAGCGAAGTACCGGCTGTTATAGTCGTATTGCACGCGGCCAAAATAAGAGAACTGGCGGGTATCGAACTGGAAAGAGCCGGCGCTATTATTGTTCAGGGAATCGGCCTGTGAAATATCAGCGAAGTCGAGATTATTGTTTGGAATTCTAAAGCCTGTTACGCCCAGTTGCTCACCTACACTCTGGTAGATGGTATTTCCCAGGGTAAACTGGAAGTTATTCGGCCCGATTTCCTGGCTGTAATTAATGACATTATCTACGTTGAAGAAGAAGTTCTCCTGAAATTGTTCAAAAACCGAGCTGATGTTCGTATTGAACACCTTACTGGTTCCGTACGATATTTCAGGGGTAAACGACTTACCAACGAGGTTGGAGTAATTGTAATTGAAACTGGAAGAAACGGTTAAATCTTCAATTACTTCATAGTCCAGCCCCAGTACACCGGAAAGGCGGTTTACATCAGTTTCATTAAACGTATTATCAATTTGCTGAATCGGGTTGATGATTTCAATGCCTAAGCCGGGGGCCTGCGTGTACGATCCATCCGGATTTCTTATCGGGTCGGATGGCGCGTTGTTAATAGCGTTAAAAAGTACCGATCCCAGGGTATTTTCCAACAGGGTAGCACGCTCAGTAAATACGTAGTTGAAGTTGGCTTTAAAATCTAGCTTATCGGTAAGTTCAGTTCCCAGGTTCAGGTTACCGTTGAAGCGTTTGAAGCGGGACTTTTCTCCTCCCACAATTCCTTCCTGATCGAAGAAAGCACCCCCGATGGCAAAATTGGTTTTATCTGTATTTCCACTGTAGTTGATGGAATGGTTCTGGATCGGGGCCTGCTCAAAAACGGCATCCTGCCAGTCGGTTCCTGCTCCCAGCCCGTTTACATTCTGAAATGGAGGTATTTGCCCGCCATTGGCAAAGGATTCGTTAACCAGTAAAGCATATTCCGTAGCGTTAAGAAGCGGCAATTTACGGGCGGTTTCCTGCACACCGTAGTATGAGTCGATAGTGAGAACCGGTTCACCAATACCTGAACCGTCTTTGGTTTCAATAATAATTACCCCGTTAGCTGCACGCACCCCGTAAATGGCTGCGGTAGCATCCTTGAGTACGTTAACACTCTTAATGATATTGGGGTCGATGGTATTCAGGTCGTCACCGTACTGGATACCATCCACAATAATGAGAGGGCGGGCGTCGCCGTTAGTTGAAACCCCTCGAATGCGGATACTTTGTCCACCACCGGGCGAACCAGACTGGGCGGCAATCTGCACCCCGGCAATTTGTCCCTGCAGGGCATCTTCCACCCGTCGGGGGTTAAGATTTTTAATATTCTTGGCACTTAATTTACTTACTGAACCAGTGAGCTCTTTTTTGGTACTGGTTCCGAAACCAATGACCACAATTTCGTCGAGCTGTTTGTTATCGATCTGGAGGGCTATGTTAATTTCATCCCTACCGGCTACCGGCACCTCCTGGGTAGCGTAACCGATATAAGAAACGACCAGGGTATCCTGGCTACTGAGGTCGGAAAGCGTAAAGTTACCATTCATGTCGGTAATGGTTCCTTTCCCGGCTGAGTTTTTCACCAGGATATTCACCCCGGGAAGGCCTTCCCCAATTTCCGCATCGGTAACCGTTCCTCTGACCGTTTGCCCGAATGCGGCGCTGCTCACAAGCAGCGATAACAAAAACAGATAAATTTTACATTGCATAGGGTTTGAATTTTAAGTGCATCGCGTGGTTAAAGAAGACGTTTACTAAACTTTGAACATAAGGTATTAACAGATTACTAATAACACCCTTCTTTTTATCACTCATTTTGTAAACAATTTAACGGTATTCCGGGTACCCAAAAAATATCGAACCACATCAACACTACGTCATTAGCAAAAAACTCTTTCACACACTACATCATGATTGCTTAAAAATGCCTAAATTCGGTAACAGAGGCAGTTTTATGCTTTCACATTTTATTTTTCCTGTTTCGTCAGGTTTCTTCTATTATGTACAGGCAAGCATGCGAAATATTCTTGGTTTACTTATTTTAATCCTGTTATTCGGCACCGGAGCCAGTGCACAGGATATTGAACTGGACAAGATTCCATTTTCCCGGTTTTACAGCCTGGTAAACTTCGGAGGGGGAACCCAGAACTGGGACTTTTCTCAGAACGAAAGCGGGTTTCTTTACGTGGCGAACAATTACGGTTTATTTGCTTACGACGGCAGCAGGTGGCGCAAACATGAAGTACCCAGCACAACCAAGCTACGTTCCGTTTACGCAGCTGATTCGTCACGTATTTACGTGGGCGGCCAGGCCCAGCTGGGTTATTTTTCTCCTGATAGCAGCGGCGAACTGGTTTTCACTTCCTTACTGGATGCTATTCCCGATAAGTACCGGAATTTTGATGATGTATGGCGCATTATTCCAAAGGGTGATACCATACTATTCAACACGAATCGGTATCTTTTTTCTTACGACGGGCATTCCATGAATACCCTGGAACCTGCTTTCCCGATTGGTTTTTTGTTGCAGGTCCATGGAAAGTATTACACCAGTTCAGACGAAGAGGGGTTTTTACAACTAAACGGCAAGCGACTGGAAAAGCTGAACCAGTATCCCCGTTTAATGGGAAAGACGGTTATCAGTGCCATCCCTTTCCGCGATGACAGTGTTTTGTTATTTGTAGAAAAAGGCGGAGTGTACATACTGGATGCTAAAGGCAAGCTGAGTAAGTGGCAAACTAAATCTGCTATTCCTGGTGGAATTAATACCTGCCTTACTCTTTCAGACGGGCGCTTTGCCGTGGGTACCCAAAACGAAGGATTATATATATACAATCAGAATGGGGAACTAGAAATTCACCTGAACAAAGGAGGGGGGCTAAACAGCCGAACTGTATTATGCTTACAAGAAGACCAGTTTCACAACCTCTGGGTGGGGTTGAACAACGGGATTAATTACATCATCCTGAATTCTCCTTTTTCACTGATAAATGAAAAGGTAAGTCTGCCGGGAAAGGGGTATACAGCAGCCAGGTACAATGAACAGGTTTACCTGGGTACTAGCAGTGGCCTTTACCGGGCCATGGAAAAAGGATACGAAGAAGTACCCGGAACGGAAGGGCAGGCCTATAATTTAAATACATTAAATGAACAACTCCTGGTTGCCCATCACCGCGGCCTTTTTGAAGTTCAGGGGGGGCAGGCGGTACCGCTGTTCAATAGAACGGGTACCTGGAAAGCCGACCAGTTGCCCGTTTCTCCCTACTGGCTTTGCGGTACCTACGAAGGGTTTGCGCTGATTAACGAGGATAACCCGGCTGATAGCCGGATGATTGAAGGCTTTAATGAATCGTCGCGCGTGTTTGAGTTTAATAATTCAGGTGACGTTTGGATGACCCACGGGTACAAGGGCGTTTACCGCCTGTCGTTTAGTCCGGAAGGAGAACTACAGGAATTGCACCAGTACGATTCAGCAGATGGTTTCCCCAGTAATATTCTAATAAACGTATTCCGGGTAAATGATGAACTGCTGTTTGCTGCCGAGCAGGGAATTTACCAGTATAATCCTGTTTCTGATCAGTTTATTACAGACACTGCCTTTACTCGTTTAGTAGGCCCGGGCAAACACGTTAGCGATATGAAGCAAGATATGATGGGCAATATTTATTATATCGCCGATGGTGCCCTCGGATTGCTACGCAAGAACAGCCTGGGGGAATACGTGAGAGAAGAAAAAGTATTTCTCCCGGTTAACCAGTTCCTGGTTGACGAGTTTGAAAATATTACCCCGCTGGGGCTTGAAGATGTAGTGATCGGTGCCAACGAAGGATTTATTCATTTCAATCCTGTGCGTACACGGAAACCATCATCGGAATTCAATTGCTTCATCAGGCAGGTATCGCTAACCGGGCTTCAGGATTCAGTACTGTATAACGGGTTTGGTAACCACGAAGTAAAGGTTAGTCATGATCAGCATTCTTTTAATTTCACGTTTGCCTCCCCTTATTACGAAAGCAGTAATGCGCTGGAGTACCGTTACCGGTTGGAAGGATACGATGAAGCCTGGATGGAATGGGAAACCGCAGACGAGGCTACTTACACTAACCTACCGCCTGGTAGTTATACTTTTGAAGCCCAGGCCAGGACTCCCCTTGGGCGGGAAAGCCAGGTAGCAACTTACTCTATTACCATCAGCCCACCCTGGTACGCCAACACGGTAGCCTACCTGATTTACCTGCTTGTTGTTCTGTTTACTATCGGCCTGGTTTTATTTATACAGGATAGAAAACACAAGCAGCAAACCGCCTCATTAACCCTGGAAAAAGAGAATGAAATAAAAAAGCGGGAACACTTACTGGAAGAAAACAGCGAACGTACGAGAGTTGCCATCAGCCAGTTGAAAAACGAGAAACTGCAATCAGAAATAGACCATAAGAACCGCGAACTGGCTAATACCACCATGCACCTGCTCGATAAAAATGAATTTATCATTGACATTAAACGCGATTTAAAGGCTGTTTTAGGTAACGGGCACGACGCCAGGTCGGAAATTAACCAGATAATTAAAAGCATTGACCGCAATGTAAACGTGGAAGCTGACTGGGAACACTTCACCCTGCACTTTGATGATGTACACAATGGATTTTTAAAACGGCTGAAGGAGCAGTATCCAAACATTACCCCGTTGGAAACCAAACTGGCCGCTTTTTTACGCATGGGTATGAACACAAAAGAAATAGCCAGCCTGCTACACAATTCCGTACGGGGCGTGGAAATTAGCCGGTACCGCTTACGTAAAAAGTTGCACCTGGGTAAGGATGTGAACCTGACCGAATTTATGCAAGGTCTTTAATACTAGCTTTCGTAGGTTTTTTCTTCCACTACTTCGCCGTTTTCGTTATAGGTTTTCCAGGTACCCGTTTTTTCATTTCCCAGGTATTCCCCCTGTTCTTTCAATTGCCCATCGGGAAAGTAAGCCTCGTAAGGCCCCTGCTTCTGTCCGAAATAGTAGGTAGTTACCGATTGAAGCTGACCGTTCTGGTAATATTTCTTTTCCTGTTGTGATTTCCGGTTGAGCTTAACCGTAACTTCCCTCTTCACCTGGCCATTCGGGTAGTATTCTACTACCCGGCCATTTTTCTTACCTGCAGTGTAAGGCGTTTCGGACCGCTTTTGCCCATTTGGGTAAAAAGTTTGCCAGGTATTTACCGGGCGCTCTTTTTTATCGTAATATTTCAGTGCCTTCACCTGTCCGTTAGCATGGTAAGTGGTTACGGTTAATCCTTCACCCAGGTACTCTTCGGTTTTTCGGAGCGTTCCTTCTTCCGTAAAAAACTCGTGCCGTCCTACTTTTTTTCCATTGGCATACCGGCGAACAGCAAGTACCTGCCCGTTGGCGGCATAAGCTTTAGATACCCCGTTACGGAAGCCATCTTTAAAATTCTCCTCCCGGAGCAGCGCCCCGCTTCGGTTATAACTCCTGGCCATACCGGTTTGGCTACCTTTGGCAAAGTTCGCTTCACTATTCAGCTGTCCGTTGGGAAAGAAGGTACGAGAAGGCCCGTCGAGCAGCCCGCCGGTGTAGTATTCCTGGGTTTTCAATTTACCGTTTTCGTAGTAAGTGGTACTTTCCCCGTTCTGCTTGCCTAATTTATAGGTTATCATTTGCCGGAGCACCCCGGAAGGATAAAAATACTCAATTTTGCCATCGGGCATGCCATCTTTAAAGTCGGTTCGGCTTTTTACGCTACCATCTTTAAAATACGTTTCCACTTTACCCTGCAGGGTATCGTTTGTAAAATTACCTACCTGAACCAGCTTTCCTTCCTGGTCGTAAGCTTTCATAGGGCCGGTTTTGGCGTTATCTTTGAAGGTAAGGATGCGTTGCAAATCACCATTCGGGTAGTATTCCCGGAATTTACCCTGGGCCATGCCATCGATGAATTCTCCCCTGGCGGCTACGCTTCCATCGCGATGAAAGCGCAGGTATTTCCCGGTAATGGCTGTGCTGTCGTTGCCCGCTACGAAGTATTCTTCTTTTGGAACATTCTTTGCCGAGTCGTAGTAAGTGATGATTTTATTTAGTTCCTGTGCATTGGCTTCGGGCACTGCGTATGCAGTGATCATGTATAACAGTAAAGTGATAGTCCTGTACGTCATACTGATGCAACGTTGAGCGATTGGGTAATCTTGTGTAAAAATTAATTCCGGGAACAGGAGTTCCTGACTTCGTTGCACGCTTTTTGGGTACGGTTGTTGTTGAAGTATAAGTAAGCGCAATGGTGATTTGCGCTTGTTTAAGGTTGATAGTTGGGAGCCCCGCTTCGGCGGGGTTTTCTCCTACTTAACAGTTACATCGGAAGGCTCGTAGCCCAGGATTCGTTCTTTGTAAAATTCAGGAACCGGAATGGGCTCTCCACTCAACTTACTAATGCAAACCATCACCGTTGTTGCCTCGAAGAACAGCTTTTTCCTTTGTTCGTCTACAATTACGTTATCGATAGTAAGGCTGGTATTTCCAATTTTCGAAGTCCTGAGGTAAATCATAGGATCGTCATCGAACAGGATTGGTATTTTAAAATCCATGCTGGCATGGGCTACGACAAAGGTAGTATCGCCAAACTGGTAATCATGAATTTCACGCATGTAGCGAACCCGGGCCAGTTCAATGTAGGTAAGGTAAGCCGCATTGTTGGCGTGGCCAAACATGTCCATGTCGGAATAACGTAACTCGATTGGTGTACTAAACCTGAATTTTGATTCCAGCTCTTTATTCATGTTACTCGATGATGATATTTACTCTGTTTCTTCTGTTTTTTTCCAGCGTATCGGTAGCCACTGCCCCGCCGGCATTACTGCTGTCGCCTTTCACCGCATCGACGAAATAAACCCTGGGATCGAGCTTTTTAAAAAGAACCTCTCCCTTCTTATCGGTTATAAACTTATCGGTTAATGCGTTGGTATCCTGGCGGTAATCTTCTGTATTTCGGTAAAGTTGTACTTCCACACCGGGAACCACATTGCCCAGTTCGTCCAGGATTGTAATTTCAAGCGATGTATTAATCAGTTGACCTTCTTTAGGGGGTGATACAAATGCACTGATTACGCACAGGGCAAACAGCGCAAAAGCAGGGTAAAATACTTTTGTCATAAGTGCTGGCTTAATGTTTAACGAGATCACGAAGTTAGGAACAAAAATAGATAAGCGAAAAGTTACTCGTTAACCTTGTGAAATAAACGCTCGATAAATTCATCGTAGCTCCTGGCTTCTTTATACATGCGGTCGGAATAAAAGCTAACCAGTAGTTTAATGTAGCTGGGCTTATCGTTTACGAGAATCTGTTCAATGAGTACATTACCATACAGTTGATCGCAGAGAATAGGAACGCTGTCCAGATCAGCTGCATTAAGTGGTGGTTTGAGGTAGTACTTATCTTTAGTTTCAATAAAGTTACCCCGATCGGCAATGCGGCGGTCGGAGCTGGCAACCCGGTATCCCATACCCAGCGTTTGCTCTTTAAAAAAGTCGAAGAGGTGCTGGAAGTCTTTTTTATTCATGCTGGGGTGATAGGTTACGGCGAACCCATTGGCCCCGTTCGAGGAGAACAGGTGTACATCGATGGTAGAGCGGATCTGGGTTTTTTTGTAATGATAAGCCTGCTCAATTTCTTTTAACCACTGGTTAGAATCTTCCCGCTCCTTCCATTTCTGGTATTCTTGCTTTTCGCGATCGCTGCGACGGATTATCTCGTGAACAATTGTTGTGGGATCGCCTTTTAGCTTTGCGGGAAAAATTTTCTCTACCAGCTTATCGAAATACGTTGCCATACCTCCTGTTTTAGTTTTTAATACCGGTAAAAGTGCCGGTTTTGTTTGTTGATTAATTAATGAAAGTAACCCTAATGTAAACTAAATACACTTGAATTTACTTCATTTTTAACGGATAAACACCCATTCATTGTCTGAAGAGTGCTCATTGCTGTACTGATAATCTTCTGAGGAGAAGCTTTTTAGCTTTTCAGGGTTATTGATTTTATGCTTAATAACATAATCAGTCATCAATCCTCGTGCCTGTTTGGCGTACAACCCGATTGTTTTTAGTTCTTTTCCCCTGACTTCTTTAAAAACCGGAGTAATAATGTCGGCAGATAATTCCCCGGGCGCAATGATTTTACTGTATTCTTTAGATGCCAGATTTAACAGCACCCGGCTTCCTGAAGATTCCAGTGCCTGGTTCAGGTGGCGAGTGGCCGTATCAGTCCAGAATTTGTACAGGTTTCTTCCTTTGGGATTTTCCAGGGCGGTTTTCATTTCCAGCCGGTATGGTTTAATTAAGTCTAGCGGTTTAAGTATGCCGTACAACCCGGAAATAATCCGTACGTGATCCTGGGCAAATGCAAATTCTTCGTTAGTGTAATTATTTTTATCCAGCACACCATATACATCGCCATTGTACGCTAAAATAGCTTGTTTAGCCTGCTCTTCAGTTTCTGGTTCATTAAATTCCTGAAACTGGTTGTATGTTTTGCCAGCCAGGTCGTCGGAAATTGACATCAGTTTAGCCAATTCCTCCTTCGATTTCTTTTGAAGGATATCGGCCAGGTTACCAGCTTCTTTAGAAAATTCAGGTTTAGTGTAGGTATTTAACGGACTGTCGCTGAAGTCCATGGTTTTTGCTGGCGATAAAATAACAATCATAACTAAGCAAAAGAGTTTATATTACTTAACAAAATAACAGAAATAACTGTGTATTAATTCAATGCTGTTTACCTGCCGCCGCCTTATCCAGTATCCAGGCAACCTGCTCAGCTTCAACGTGCTGAACGGGGTATTTCTTCTCCTCGCTATTAAGCACCTCGTGGAGAACAGGGGCTTTTTTTTCGCCGAACACCAGGAATACCACCTGGCGGGCGCGATTAATTAACGGGTAAGTAAACGTGATGCGCCAGGCGTCCTTAGCTTCCACGTAGTTTGCCACTACCCACCGGTGGTTTACAGCAAGGGCCCGGGTACCGGGGAATAAAGAAGCCGTATGCCCGTCATCGCCCATGCCTAACAAGATAAGGTCGAAACGTGGGTTTTCTTCTCCCAGCACATCCGTTACCTGTTTTTGGTAAGCCACGGCAGCTGTTTCAGGATCGGGCTCATGATGCATACGAAATACCTGCTCCGGGTTAACGGGCACATGGTTTAGTAGCTTCTCGTAGGCCATGGCGGCATTATTATCGGGGTGATTGAAAGGTACCATGCGCTCATCGCCCCAGAAAATGTATAACTTGCTCCAGTCCAGTTTATCTTTATCTTCAGCCAGCAGGCTGTAAAGTTTATCGGGCGAACTGCCCCCGGTGAGGGCGATGGTACACTTTCCTCTTTCTTCTATGGCTTTCCGGCAGGTATCGAGAAACAGGGACACCGCGTAGTAACTGGCTTCCAGTTTTTCGGGAAATATTTTCAGCATAATACTCATTATTGAAACCACTTTCGGTTATCCTGGGCTAACAGGTCATCGGCTGCTTTCGGCCCCCAGGTTTTGCCTTTATAATTCGGGAAATCGGCAGCTTTATTATTTTTCCATTCTTCGAGGATTGGTGTTACTAGTTCCCAGGCCACTTCCACCTGGTCGGAACGCATAAATAGCGATCCGTTCCCTTTCATGCCATCGAGCAGGAGTGTTTCGTAAGCTTCGGGCGTTTTAGCTTTGCCTTCGGCAGAATAATCGAACTGCATGGTGGCCGGGTACAGGTTCATGGTTAGCCCCGGTTCTTTGGCCTGGAAACACAACTTAATGTTCATTTCCGGCTGAATATTCATCACCAGGAAGTTAGGGCTGGCGTCGTATTGTAATTCATTGGGAAAGAGCTGGTGAGTAACCGGCTTAAACTGTATGTTAATGTAAGTGTACTTGGCCGGCAGGGATTTACCGGTCCGTATGTAAAAGGGAACGTCTTTCCAGCGCCAGTTATCGATAAGCAGCCGCATGGCCACGTAGGTTTCGGTATTGGAGTTTTCCGGAACCCCACGGGAGCCCCGATACTCTGGTACCTCACCGTTGTCGGAAGCAAAGTACTGTCCGCGAACGGTATATTTTTTTACATCTTCAGGGGTAAACTTCCTAATGGCGTTAAGCACATCTACCTTACGGTTCATTATTTCAGCGGCCCCGTAAGTAACCGGGGGTTCCATGGCAACCAGGGTAAGTAACTGCAGGATGTGATTCTGTACCATGTCGCGCAAAGCCCCTGATTGATCGTAATACTTTCCCCGTTCTTCTACGCTAACTTCTTCGGCCACGGTAATTTGGATGTTATCGATGTGGTTGCGGTTCCAGAGCGGCTCGAAGATGGCATTGGCAAAGCGGAAGGCCATGATATTCTGTACGGTTTCTTTGCCCAGGTAGTGATCGATGCGAAAAATCTGCGATTCCTTAAAGCAGCTTTTCATTTTATCGTTCAGGGCTTTGGCAGAAGCCAGGTCATGACCGATGGGTTTTTCAATAATTACCCGGTGCAGGTTTTCGTTGCGTACCAGTCCTTCGCGGCCTACATGTTCGGCAATTACGCTGTAAAAAGAGGGAGAAACCGAGAAATAGAATAAACGGTTAGCTGATATTCCCCATTCGTGTTCAATGTCATAGATACGCTGGTGCAAGGCTTCATAATCGGCATCCTCTTTGAAATCGAGCTTAAAGTAATGCAGCCTTTTGGCAAAACCAGACCAGCTTTTTTCAGTAACCTTATTCCGGGAATGCCGGGTTACTTCCTCATGCATTTGTTTCAGCATTGAGTCGGTATTACGATCGTGGTAGCTGGCTGCGAGGATTTCAAATTGTTCCGGCAGCCAGTTATTGATGTAAAGATTATAGAGTGCCGGAACCAGCTTTCTTCGGCTGAGGTCGCCTACGCCCCCAAAAATAACGGTAATGGTAGGTTCCGGGCGCTGAAAAGATCCGATCATGGTTTACTTGTTGGTAGTAGTTAATAAAAAATATGGGGAAGTTATTGTTCAGGATTGCCCCCACTGACTGTGAAAAGTTCCTTCTTTATCTGTTCGTTCGTAGGTATGGGCTCCGAAGTAATCGCGTTGGGCCTGCACCAGGTTAGAAGGCAGGCGGCTGCTACGATACGCATCGTAATACGTTAGCGAGTTAACCAGACCTGCGGCCGGAATGCCATAAAGAATAGCAAACTGGGCGATGCCCCGCCAGTCGTTCTGGCGTTCCAGGATTTCGTTAGATAAATGAGCATCGGTAAGCAAGTTCGGCAGGTGCGGACGTTTAGTGAATGCATGCATAAAGTCTTCCAACATCCGGGCCCGGATGATACAACCTCCCCGCCAGATGCGGGCAATTTCAGAGAGGTTGAAATTGTAGCCCATTTCTTCTGAAGCCGATTGGAGGAGCGCATACCCCTGGGCGTAGGCCGTAACAAAGCTGCAGTACAGGGCATTTTCCAGTTGCGACACCACGGCTGTGGTATCTTCCTGCATGGTAGGTTGTTCATAGGGAAGCAGCTTTTCGGCAATTTGTCGTTCATCTTTGCGGGCTGAGAGGTAGCGCATGGAAACTGCCACGTCGATAGCATTAAGCGGGGTACCCAGGTCGAGCGCATGCTGGGAAGTCCATTTACCGGTACCCTTTTGTTTGGCCAGATCGAGCACCTTATCAATAAGGTCTCCTTCCCCGGCGTCGTCCTGTTTGGCGAAAATATCACCGGTAATTTCGATCAGGAAAGATTGAAGTGGCCCTTCATTCCAGCGGGTAAAGGTTTCGTGGAGTTCGGTGTTGCTCATGCCCAGTCCGCGTTTCATGATGTCGTACGCTTCGGAGATGAGCTGCATGATAGCATACTCGATGCCGTTATGAACCATTTTAACGTAGTTTCCGGCCGAACGGGGGCCCAGGTAAGTTACGCAGGGAGATCCATTTACTTTAGCAGCGGCAGCTTCCAGGATGGGTTGCACCTGCTGCCACGCCTCTTCCGTACCGCCGGGCATGATACTGGGACCAAAGCGAGCCCCCTGTTCACCGCCGGAAACGCCGATGCCCATGTAATTGACCCCTTTAGCGGCAAGGGCTTCGTAGCGGCGGTCGGTATCGGTAAAGTGAGAATTCCCGCCATCGATGAGTACGTCGCCTTCTTCCAGGAGAGGAATAATTTCTCCGATGACTGCATCGACCGGATTGCCGGCCGGGACGAGCATCATGATTTTACGCGGTTTTTCCAGGTGTTGTACGAACACCTGCATATCGGTTACCCCTTTTACTTTTTCCGGGTTTCCTTCGTGTTCGAGGGAGGCAGCTTTTTCCGGATCGTTGTCGAGGCCAAGAGCGGAAAAACCGTTATCGGCTACGTTTAATAAGAAATTCCGGCCCATAACGCCCAGGCCGATCATTCCAAAGGTGTAGTTGTTCATGTTGGTGGTTTTCTTCGATTTTATGCTGTAGTAAAAACTTGGTGCCTTCTGTTTGTCGGGTGCTTTACTGTTCTGTGCGATAGCCTAACGGGTATATCGTTCCTCGATAGCAATGAGTTTGTTGAGGCGACGACGGAAGCGACCTTCATCGATAAAGTGGGCTTTAAGGAACGAGTGTACGATTTCTTCGGCGATAGCGCCGCCGATTACGCGTCCGCCGAGGCAGATCATATTCATATTGTCGTGTTCCACGCCCTGGTGGGCCGAGTACGATTCGGTAACGAGGGCTGCCTTTACGTTAGGCACTTTATTGGCAATGATACAGGCGCCGACGCCGCTTCCGCAGACGGCAATACCGCGTTCCACTTCCCCTTTTCCAACGGCAACGGCAAGCGGTTCAATGCAGTCGGGGTAATCGTCCTGCCCGTCGTACTCGATGGCGCCGTAATCGGTAAGATCAACGTTCGGGAGGTGCTGGATTACTTTTTTCAGTTCTTCTTTAAGCGCGAAGCCGCCGTGGTCGGCGGCGATACCAATTTTCATGGGTGGATAAATTTAGTTGAACGAACACGAAGGTACGGAAAAGAACGAAGAACCGTACCGCTGAGTTGTATGCACATCTGTACAGGCTGGTTAGGCTATGAAGAAGATACCCAGCAGGAGGCCCGGCAGGAGGAATGGGAAAGCCTACATTCAGCAACACTCTTTCTTTTCCGTTGAGATGAGGAACAGCTGATGATAAAAGAGCAGGTTGATCGGTTTTCTGAGTATCTGCAAAAGGCAGGTTATTCGCCCGTACTGTTCGCCATCTGCAACCGGGCTATGCGGATTCCATGGCTGATTTATTTATCATTTTGCTGCCGGATGAACCGTGTAATTATTCAGAAAGTTGGTTTGTTGAATCAACCTTGTTTCAAACCGGTGTGCAATTTTGCGCGTTAAAATCGGGCAGGTGTCTTGCTTGC
>CAZIWJ010000072.1:0-13927 GCA_964542855.1 uncultured Roseivirgaceae bacterium | reverse complement strand
TCTAATTAAACCTGTTCCAGTTTGGAGAAAAAGAAGCTACCTTCTACCCGGGCATTTTCGTCGCTGTCTGATCCATGAACTGCGTTTGCTTCAATGGACTTGGCAAACAGGTTGCGAATGGTTCCAGCTTCTGCTTTGGCGGGATCGGTAGCGCCAATCAATTTTCGGAAATCTTCCACTGCATTGTCTTTTTCCAGGATCATGGCGATGATGGGGCCGGAAGACATGTATTCGCATAGCTCGCCGTAAAAAGGACGCTCTTTATGAACAGCGTAAAACTGACCAGCTACCTCTTCGGTCATCCGGGTCATTTTAACCGCTTTCACAGTAAAGCCTGCATCTTCAATCATTTTCATTATTGCACCTGAATTTCCAGCACCGGTGGCATCAGGCTTAATCATAGTAAAGGTTCTGTTTCCTGCCATTATTCCTTGTTTTTGTTAATTTTGCTGCAAAGCTAACAGATAAAATTGTTTATCCCCACTATCCATCATTTTTCCCTGTAATTCCCATGATCAGACGTTCATTCATTAAAAAAACAGGAGCGGTATCCTCTCTTCTTCCATTCGCTGCTCTTCTTACTTCCGCACAGGCTGCTCCGCCCGAACTGTTAATCCCGGCCCCTTTGCAGCCGGGCGATACCATCGGACTGGTTACACCTGCAACCTACATTACCGAAGAGCAACTGGAACAGGCCGTTCAGCAATTTGAGTCGTTTGGTTTCAAGGTTAAATGGTCGCCCAATATGCTGGTTCGCAAGGGTTTCCTGGCCGGTACTGATGCCCAGCGGGTTGATGACCTGCACAATATGTTTTCCAACGAAGACATAAAGGCGATTTTCTGTGGTCGCGGAGGTTACGGGAGCGCCCGTTTGCTTCCCATGCTGAATTACGACCTGATTAGGGATAACCCTAAAATTTTTATGGGATTCAGTGATATTACCGCCCTGCTGTTTGGTGTGCACCAGAAAACCGGGCTGCGGGTTTACCACGGCCCGATGGGGACATCGGACTATACTGCAATCACCGAAAAATACTTCCGAAAATTCCTGATCGGAAATCCAAAGGAAGTTTTGCTTCATTCCCGGGAAGACGAAAATCAAATGGAAGTCATTCGTCCTGGCAAGGCATCGGGAGGACTTATCGGCGGGAATTTATCGTTGCTGGTTGCCCTGGTGGGTACCCCTTACGATATATCATACGAGAACAAGGTGGTTTTTATTGAAGAGGTTGGGGAAGCACCTTACCGGGTTGACCGTATGTTAACACAGCTGATTACTGCAGAAAATAAGTTGCAAAGTGCCGCAGCGATAGTGCTGGGTGATTTTTCTGACTGCGATACGGACACGCCCGAAAAATCTCTTTCACTTGATTACGTGCTGCACGACCGCCTGGGCAATTTGAATGTACCGGTTGTGCGGGGAATACCATTTGGCCACGAAGCCGATAACATTACTTTTCCTTTCGGGGCAAATGCCGAAGTTGATACCGCTGCCGGGACGATTAAGGTAAAGTTATCGTAACAATATAAATCATAACGATGCAAACATGTTGTTATCTGGGTCGGTATTTGTAATACCAATCTGATAGTGTAATATAAATTCCGGTCCGGTTGCGTTTCTACGCAATAAAGGCCGCACGAAGGCGGCCCTGAATTAAAGCATATATAGTGGGTACAGGAATTTTCTCGTTAAAAGAACTTATAGCGCTGGTCCTGGATGTTAGCATTATCTCGAACGGCCTCGTTAATCTTGGTCGAAGCCTGTCGGGTCAAACGCTCAGCCACAGCGTTCTTGTAGGTTGAATAATCGGCTATTTCGGGGGCTTCTGTTTTAGACAGTACTTCAATGTTTACAACGCCGTTATCCAGTGTAATCGGACCAGTTATTTCACCGGCAGGAGTACCAAATACCGCACCAACAGCTTCGGGGGCCTGGCCTACGCTCGTAATTGAACTGGCACTAAGCTTAAGTGCTTCCATGGTAAAAACTTCGGTATCCTCTCCGTAAGCAGTAGCCATTTCATCGATGGTACCTTCAAGTTCCCTTACTTTTTCAGCAATCAGTTCGGCTTTCTTCCGATCTCTTACTTTCGAACGGATTTCATCTTCTACCGACGCCAGACTTGCGGTTCCTTTTTCCCGTTTACTGGTTAAGAGCGCCACGATGTAGTTTTCTTCCAGTTCGTAAACCGGCGACACATCCCCAATTTCAGCTTCATTGTAAGCCCATCGGATTACCTGGCGCGAATTATTCATAAACCGTAAGTTACGGGCGTCCTTGGCAACATTTTCAGCTTCCATGATTTCCAAACTATCGGCACTGGCCTGATCTTTAAAAGAGGCAGGATCACTAACCTGTGAGGCGAAGAGGTCTGCTTTGCGAAAAGCCATGTTTCGGGTTTGGTCGCCTGGAAAAACCTCACGCTGAATCCGGGCGATTTCGTAAGAGATATTGGTTTTGGGCTGGGTAACTTTAATGATGTGGTAACCAAACTGGCTTTTTACAACCCGGTTCACCAGCCCTTCAGTAGTACGATTGAAAACAGCTTCTTCGAAGGGGGCAACCATTCTACCTTCGCTGAACCATCCTAAATCACCACCACGCTGGGCCGAAGGATCGTCGCTGTAAGTACGGGCGTAAGTAGCAAAGTCGGCACCGTTCTGAAGTTCACGCAACAATCGCTGAGCTTTGGTACGCTGGGTAGCGTCGTTCTGGCCTTCGCCAGTTTTAAGTAAAATATGGCTGGCCCGGGCCGAGTAAGCATCAGATTTAGTAACACCAGAAACCTTTAATAGCACGAAATTTCCCTGTTGCTCAAAGGGCCCATAAACCTGTCCTTCCTGCAGTTGGCCAGGGTTGCCAGCTAACTGAACAGGTAGTTCATCGATTTTATAACTACGGTAAGGTTCATTTCCATCGGAATTAATGGCGGCAAAAGCAGAGTCATTAGATGCCTGCTGGAAGCGGGGTAACAGGCGGTCGATTTCTTCCTGCAGGCGGGCAGTGTCTTCTGGAGATGGTGTAATTGGAATAGTAATATACTTGAGGGTTCGTCCAGCCTCCACTTCGTAGTCTTCTCTATGTTCTTCGAGAAAATTTTCCATCTCTGTTTTTGTAACCGTTACCAGTGAATCGGCCAAAGTGTATGACGGAATAAAATAATATTTGATGGACGCCGTAGAATTCTGTTCCCTGTACTGACGACGGGCTTCGGCCTGGGTAACGAAATTAGCTTTCGAGATCAGGTTCTCAAACTTGATTCGTAGCCTTGATGGCCCAAGGCTTCTTTCAAAATTATACCAGGCTGCCTGTTGCTGGGGAGGGAGCTGGGAAAGGTTTTTCAGGTAATTTACAATCAGGTTGCGATTGAAATTACCGGTACTGTCAACAAATGCCTGTTTTAGCTGGGGGGAAATGTTGTTTCCCTGCACCATGTCAACCACTTCTTCTTCGGTTACCTCAAGGCCCAGGGCTTCGTATTGTTGTTGAAAGGCAATGTCGGCAATCAGTTTATCCCAGGCCTGCTGGCGAATACCGAACTGCTGGCTGGCCGTTGGCGGGTTTCCGGTTTGCAGAGTATAGTTGGCTTCCACTTCCTGGATGGTTTGCTGATATTCTTCGTAGGTAATGGTTTCGCCGGCAATTTCACCCACGGTATTATCGCGCTCCCCAAAGAAGCCAGAATTTGGACCAAGTAGATCACCCCCTACCACAAACATTCCCAGGCCTATGGCTACCGCGCCAATAACTAACCCGGTTTTCTCTCTGATCTTACTGATTAATGACATACGCTATAATTTTTAATCATGCAAAATAAACGCAATCCGCCTTTATTTCAAAATGTTAGGTTAAGTTGTTACTCCTCATTCAACAGGGAGTAATCGATAGTAAGCTGAACATTATCGATCCGGTTTTCATGCATCGACTTAATTATAAATGTAAACTGGTCGGCTTCTACCACATCGCCGATCTGGGGAATATCCTCAGTAATGGAAAGAATGTATCCTCCCAGCGTTTCATATTCGCCGTCAGGGATGCACCAGTTGTATTTTTCGTTCAGGTAATCAATTTCATGGCGGGCACTGACCAGGAAAGTATCGTGGTCTATTTGTTCTTCTACCCAATCTTCGTCGTCGTGTTCATCCTGGATATCACCAAAAATTTCCTCTATGATATCTTCCATGGTAACAATACCAGCTGTTCCTCCAAATTCATCAACCACCAAGGCAATACTTCGGTGCTCGGTAATAAATTGAATCATGAGTTCGTTAGCCGGAATGGTTTCGGGAACAATAATGATAGGCGAGAGAATATCTCTAATCTGCTCGGGTTTTTTGAACAGGGCAAGGGTATGGCAGTAACCGATAATATCGTCGATGGTGTTGTGGAAAATCAGGATTTTAGAGTGGCCACTTTCCAGAAAGCTTTCCTTGAGTTCATCGATGGTTGATTCTACGTTGACGGCAATTACTTCGGTGCGGGGAATCATGCATTCTCTTACTTTAACCGTTTTAAACTCGAGGGCGTTGGTAAATATTTTGGTATTAAGCACCGGGCTGTTCGGGTTACCATCTACCTTTAATTCATGGCTGCCCCTAATGGTATTTTCAATAAAATGATGCAGGTCGGTAAGTCCGAAAACAGGACGATCTTCCCGGTACTTTAGCCGCAATACTTTCACGATAAAAAACCGGGAAATGCTAACCACCGCGTAAACAAAGGGAGATAAAATGATGTAAATAATTTGCATGGGTATGGCAAACATATTTAGCATGAGGTTTGGGGCAAGCATAAACAAACTCTTGGGGGTAAATTCGGCAGTGAAAATAACGATAAGGGTAGCCAGGATGGTTTGAATAAGCAGAACAGCAAGATCGGTTGCCTGTGGGTTTAACCCCCCGGGCAGGATACTGGCAATTAACGGATCGAGTAACAATGCAATATAGATTCCATAAACTACCAAGGCGGTATTATTACCAATTAAAGTAGTTCCTATGAATCGGGCCGGGTTTTTAAGGAAACCGGATAGAATTTTTCCGGTGGCTGATCCCTGCTGGCGCTGAAGTTCAATACGTAGTCGATCAGAGGAAATAAAAGCTATTTCCATACCCGAGAAAAAAGCAGAGAAAATTAGAGAAAGTAAAACAACAGTAATTTGTAGTTCCATTTGCTTACAGGTAACTCGCTTCAGTGTTTTCCTGTTTATTTAGGGCGGGATTTATCATTACTCTTATTTTATTCATTGTTTTCTTGTCGGGATTTAGTAAGGCTATAGCCCATCAACAAGGCTACTGAAATCATAAAAAGCCAGTAGGCTTTCAGCATTCCTAACGTAATGAGCTGGTGTATACCAATTATAAGAAAACCAACAGACAACGAGAATAGAATAATAGGTAATAATTGTTTAGGGGTCATTTTCAATAGAGAATATTCCTTTGGGGCGGGTTATTTCGTAGTAAGAGAAATCCTGGTTGGCCGTAAGCCCGTTGCCGGTTAGCAGTTCACCGTCAGTTTCTATTTCCACGTATTTTTCGGTAGTTATTTTTCCCGTTTTAGGCTTCCAGAAGAGTTCTTCGGTACGAAGGGTTTCGTCCTTCTCTTTATTTATCACTACTACGTTTCCACGTACCGTATACATGTTACTTTTCTTATCATACTTCCCCTGATCGCCTTCTATAGTAGAACCAACTGTTCCTTTTTCGTTAAAGAACTCAATATAAACTCCCTCATTAAAAACGCGGTTGCCATTTTCAAGCTCTTCCTGGAGCGGGGCTTTCAGTTTAATCTTTACCCGGGCTGAATCGCTATACAGCAGTTCCACGTCTTTTACCATGCTCACCGGGCCTTTGTAAGGTTCGATTCCTTCTTTTTCCTGCTCAGTAGTACAGGAAATTAACAACACGAAAAGCAGAAACAGTGAATGCCTCATAAATAAAAAACCATTTTCCCTGGCTTTATATAACGTAAAGTCAGGGAAAATGGTAAAAGTTAATTAAAAAGGTTAAGTATGTTAGTCCCGGGTTTTTGCAGATACGGTAGTATTGATCCAACAACCCACTTCAAGGTTGTCGCCCTTGTTAATGTCTTCGGTAAATAGTTCTTCGGTTGAAGGGAACTGCTCCTTGGCCGCAGCCATTCCTTTCTGGTTACCCGCTTTCTTAAACATTTCGTAAGCTGCCAGGAAGATGGCACGATCGTCAACGATGCTTTCTCCTTTTTTGCACTGCTGGTAGCTACCCAGGTAGAGGTTGGCAACCATGTTATAAGCATCGGAGGCCAATTCACTGTCTGCCTGAGCAGCTTTTAGGGCATGGTCACGGGTAGAAGCTTTTTTACCCTGCATGTTGTAAACATTGGCCAATCCCATGTGAATGTCGGCCTTTTGTTTCGGATCTTCTTCCATTTCAAGCGCTTCGTTGAAAAACTTTATGGCCATTTCATATTCCCCGGTGCTCGACTTGCGCTTGGCAATATTCTTGGCAATGCCCGCATCAGGCTCTGTTTCGTAAACCGTTTCCAGTGCAGAGAGGAAAAAATCTTCGCTTGCGCACTTGAACTGCAGCGACAGGGAAACCACCTTTTTGGCCAATTCCAAATCGCTGGGGTTTTCCATCAATGGGTCGGCAAATTTGCTTTTAATCGTTTCGCAGGTAAGCTCTACGTTCGATATCAGCTGCCCGTCGATACGCTCCTGGGCCTGTTTTAACTTGGCCTTGCTTTCACCCGGCATGTCCATCTTACTTTCAACGATTTCTGAAAGCATACTGTGGATTTCAAGTACCTCCACAGAAGTTAATTTATTCATTTTGTAGGCGTTCACAGCCGTGAACATGTAGGGAAAGATATTATAATACCCGATGCTAGCCCCGTTAACATCGAAAGCCTCGTCGAAGAGAGTTAGCAGATCATCGTACTTAGCCGGCGTTTTATAATACTGTTTAAACGCAAAGTTTACCTTACGGTTCATCACCTGCTTTTTATCGCCAAAGTACTCAACCCTGCGGTCGTACATTTGTAAGGCGGTGTCGACGTATGCCAGTTTAATAGACTTGTCGGAAGTTTTATCGGCCAAATTTTGGTAAATCTCGGCTCCGTCAATGTAAATAGCTTTATTAATGTCGGGGGCGTTCTCAAGGAACCAGCTGAGGTTTTTAGCTGCGACGTTGTATCGCTCTAATTTAAGGTTGTCTTTGTATAGAGCGAGTTTTTCTTCTGCCGTTTTACGATCTTCAGGCCAGTTCCAGTTCTGTGCCCAAACCGACTGAGTGGCGAGAGTCAGGAAAAAGATTAACAATCCCAGCTGCAAGGAGAGCCTGTTTTTCATGATTGTACTATTTAATATGGTTGACGTGACAAATTTTAATTAAAACTTAACTTGGTAAGGTAACTGACTGACCAAAATATTACGTAAACGTTAAGGCGGTCAAAGACAATTACGGCATAAAATAAATACAATAATAAAGCCTAAATCTTAAATATTAAACTTTACACAGTATTGAACGTATTTATAAATTTAAAACTTTTGTAAAACATTAGCAAATATGTTACATAATTGCCAACAATTTTTACGTTTTATTGCAAGTACTTATCTTAAATAAAATAGCAGCAACACTAATAATAAAACTAAAAAACTAAATGTAAGGTCTTAAAATACCTGTGAACCGGTTCAAATTCTGAACAAAAGTTACAACCGGCAAAAATAAAATTTGTTTAATTATACCTTCTCCTAATGAACCACTGGTCGCTGTAAGAAAAGCCCAGGTACAACCGGAAGAAATTTTCCTGAACCAGTTCGTTCCTGGTTGTTCCGCGCTGTCCGTATTCCATGCTAAAATTCATGTTGGAAAAGTTATTCAAAGGGAAAGAAAAGCCAAGCGACATTCCCCATTCGTTGATATCAGTACCTTCTAGCTGAAAGGGGGTTTGCCCGTAACGGAATCCGGTACGATAGGCGGCCCGCTTGAAATAATTATTTACCGAACTGGCATCTGGTATCCATTCTCCGCCCAGGGCAAGCGATAAATTATCCTGCAGGTCACTATTAGGGCTGCCATCAATACCCCGGTAATCAGACCAGCTGGCCATGGTTACATCGGCAGCAACAGCATAACTGTATTTCTTACTAAACGATAAGCCGAGGCCAACTTGCCGAGGTAGAATAACGTCACCGTTAGTAGATGAAACGGTATCCACCCTTCTTTCCGGAGTTGGTGCCTGGGGCCTAAGGGTTAATTCCCTGCTGGAAGAGATTGCAGCTTGCGGCTCAAAGGATAATCCTACGTTAATGGCCCTGTTGTTTTCCAAATTCAGGCTGTACAGCAAGCTACCGCTGAAAGCAATGTCGTTAAAGCTGAGGGAATTTAAGTAAATAGCCGGGCTGTTTCTCTGGAGAGTGTCGGTATTTAGGGTGATGGTAGTTTCATCGTTGATTACCCCGAAAAAGTAGGAAAATCCCAGGGCAACCGAAAGGTTATCGAAAATGGCCACACTATTGGCCAGTTTTACTTTTGTAATACCTCCCTGTCCTTCTTTCGAGAATACGGAAACACCGCCCGGAAAACCATTAATGGGTGCTTCACCAACTAGTGAGTAATCAACGTTGGTAACCGGTTCAACAGTGACCGTGGTAAACCATTGCTGCCGGATGATTGGAAACCCCAGAGCCAGATAGCTCAGTGAACCAGAGGTAAGCTGGCTGGTTTTTTCTGCAGAACTCACGTCTTTTAATTCCACGCCGAAACCGGCATCGAAAGACGTTACCTGATTTCTAACGTTGGCCGCCGGATTCAGTAAATTCAGCATCAGGTCGTTGTTGTAAGCCAGTCCGGCCCCGCCCATGCCATTTTGTTGCACCAGGCCCTTTCTTATGGGTAGTCCAAGACCTATTGATGAATACGGGCTGTTTCCAAACTGGGCCCGGGCTTCGTAGCCCAGAATAACAACCACCAAAATTAACGTCCACCCGGTAACTAATTTTTTTTTACTTAACATTAAAGGATAGTATTCTATTCAGTCCGATAAGAACCAGTTGTTCTTCTATTATCACTTTTCCAGGCGTTCCTGTTTTTTTAAGAGCCTTTCCTATTTTACGGGCATCTCCCCCGCATATAAAGACCTGCAAATTTTGAAATTTATGGGTATACATCCGAATGATCGAACGAATTTCTTCCAGCATTCCGTTAACAGCCCCGCTAAGCAGGCAGGAGTACGTATCTTTACCTATCAACGAAATATCGGCTAAGTTATCTGGAAGCTCCGATACTTTTATTAACGGCAGCCGGCTGGTAAAAGTATTCATGGCACTGAGCCTCATTTGTAAGCCGGGCGCAATGGCCCCACCCTCGTACGATCCGTCGGCTGTTATCCATTCGTAAGTGAGGCAAGTCCCGGTATCCAACACCAGGCAGGGAACCCCCGGGGCCAACGTAACAGCGCCGCAAACTGCTGCAATCCGGTCGCTGCCCAACGTTTGAGGGGTGCTGTAATTTATAAGAACCGGTAATGGAGTTTCAGCAGTAAGAGAAATAAAAGGAGAAAAAGCTGACGGATTTAAGGATAAGTTTTCTACCGGCTTACCAACCGTAGAAATAACCAGAGGATACCCCGAGTACAATTCCAGTTCTTGCTTTAAGGTTTCTGTTTTGAGAACTTTTAAAGCAACCAGCACTGAACCGGAAAAAACACCAACTTTGCTAAACGTATTGCCAACGTCTACTGTAACATTCATAGACTAATTCTTGTACCTGATAGGGAATTTGCATTAATTGAACGCTAACATCTTTATATTCCCAACAATTTTCCAGTTATACCATTATTAATTGATAACGGTTTTTATCTCAACAGTAGAGAAGAAAAAGTATTTTGATTTAATGAAGCGCAAGTTAACATTACTTATACTGCTGGCTACTTTATTCACCGCTTTAATACCAGAAGCTACTAAAGCGGAACCGGTTAATGATACCAGTTCATCAACCATTGCTAAGCTGACTCAGGAACAAGAAAATAATCTTCAATCTGAAGGTTCTGCTCACAGTAGTTCATCAGAAGAAGGGCACGGTGAAGAACACAGCAGTCATTCCGCCCCTCCCTGGCTGGTTGTTCCCTTTGTGGCCTTGCTTCTGATGATTGCCATCGGGCCCCTTTTCTTTGAAAATTTCTGGCACAAGAATTACCCGGTTATTGCCATGTTACTGGCCGCCGTGGTGGTTAGTTATTATATTTTCATTCTTGGAAACATGCACGAACCTGTGCACGCTCTGGCCGAATACGTTCAGTTCATTGCCCTTTTATCGTCGCTGTTCATTGCATCAGGTGGAATATTAATAAAAGTTAATCGTAAATCCACCCCCGCCACTAACGTAATGATTCTGCTGGTAGGTGCGGTAATTGCCAATTTAATCGGAACCACAGGGGCTTCCATGTTATTGATTCGTCCTTTTATCCGGCTTAATAACCACCGCATACAGCCTTACCACGTGGTATTCTTCATATTTATTATTAGTAATATTGGCGGAGCACTTACCCCGATCGGCGACCCTCCTTTGTTCCTCGGCTTCCTTAAGGGTGTTCCTTTCTTCTGGACCATGAAGCACAACATTACCATGTGGATTTTTGCAGTTGTTGTACTGCTTGGGGTATTTTATTTCCTCGATAAGAAAAACCAAAAAGGGAAAATGGAGGAAGAAACCGAAGAGTTAGACAATAAAGTCAGCATCATTGGTCAGAAAAATTTTCTCTGGCTTGCGATAGTAATTGCATCGGTATTTATAGACCCCAATGTATTCAGTTGGGTGCCCGGGATCACCTACGACGGAGCTGAGTTCTCCTACATCCGGGAAGCGGTTATGTTCAGCGTAGCATTTCTATCGTTTCGCTTTGCCAGTAAAAAAGCCCACGAAGGGAACGAATTCAGTTTTGAACCCATTCGGGAAGTTGCTTTCATCTTCATTGGTATTTTTGGTACTATGATGCCGGCGTTGGAACTGGTTGGCGATTTTGCCAAGTCGGATACCGGATCGCAACTAATTACCCACAATACCCTTTACTGGGGTACCGGCGTGCTTTCCGGCTTCCTGGATAACGCACCAACTTACATTAATTTCCTCACGGCTGCCATGGCTGCGCAAGGGGCTGATATTGGTGTGCCTGCTGAAGTGAGTACGTTTGCCCAGGGTGAGTTTAAAGATTCCATCCTTGATTTAAACGCAATAGCCATTGCTGCTGTATTCTTCGGAGCACTGACCTATATTGGGAACGGGCCTAATTTCATGGTAAAATCTATTGCTGAGCAGACCGGCATTAGGATGCCTTCTTTTTTCGGTTACGTTATTCGGTTTTCCATCCCAATACTTATTCCGATACTGATTATCGTTTGGTTGATCTTCTTTGCTTTTAGCCCGGTTTAGATTTCCGACTTAATATTCCCCAGGTGAATATTGAAACTGACGTACGACCTGTTGCGAAGAATATCCATTGTACGTTCGGGCCGGGCATCGGTAAGAAAAAGTTGTCCGTAATTTCCGGTAACGACCTCTTCGCTTAGGCGCTGAATCCGAAAGTCATCGAGTTTATCGAAAATATCATCGAGCAAGAGCAACGGTTTTATTTCCCGCTCCTGCCTAATGATATCGGCCTGCGCTAATTTAACGGCAATTACAAACGATTTTTGTTGGCCTTGTGACCCGAAACGCTTAACCGGGCGTTCATCAATTTCAAATACAAAATCGTCGCGATGAATACCAATAGTACTTCGCTGCATAACCCGGTCTTTCTCGCGGGCGGCTGTTAACTGGCTCAGAAAGCTGCCCTCCTCAACCCTGGTATGGTAACTGATACCCATTTCCTCCTGTTGCTCCGACAGCCGGCCGTAATACTTCTGAACCACAGGCTTGTACCGGTTCATGAAACTATTTCTGCCCTGCATGATCTGTTCCCCACAGGTGGCCATTTCGTGTTCGTAAGGTTCCAGCAGGTCGACGTCGTAATAATGGTTATCGGCAAATTGCTTCAGTAAACTGTTTCGTTGCTTTAACGCCCGGTTATAACGGATTAGGTTATTTAAGTAGGCCGAATCCAGTTGCGAGATGAGAGAATCTATGAATTTTCGGCGCGTTTCGCTGGGGTCGCGAATCATATCAGTGTCATTGGGAGCAATTAAAACTACCGGAAACCGTCCGATGTGATCGCTCATTTTCTCGTACTTTTGTTTATTTATGACCACTTCCTTTTTTTCTCCTTTTTTCAGGGAACAGCGAACCTGCCAGTTATTCTCATTTCTGAATTTCCCAATTACCGAGAAAAATGAATTACCATGACGGATAAGCTGATTATCGGTAAAACCGAATGCACTTTTGGTCATGCCGAGCACGTGAATAGCATCCAGGATGTTGGTTTTACCGCTTCCATTCTTACCCAGGAAACAATTAACCTCGGGATGAAACTGCAATTCAGCAGATTCGTAATTTTTAAAATTGAATAACTGAAGTTGGTCCAGGTGCATGCTAAATTTTCAAATTAGAACTTAACGGTAGAAAAAAACACATAGGTAGCGGTTTTTGAACATCAGATTGGTAAACATTAAAGCTAACCAAATGATTTTGTCGCACATTATGTTAATTTAGCATTACTGAATTAGCACACTTCTTTAAAAACAACAAGATATATGGCTGAGACGACAACCAAAACGAAGCGCACGTCATCAAGATCAAAAACGAATAAAAAACCCGCAACGCCAGATTTCTCTAAGGAAACGTACATGCACTGGTACGAAAGCATGTATACCATGCGGAAGTTTGAGGAAAAAGCTGCCCAGATGTACGGTAAACAGAAGATTAAAGGTTTCTGTCACCTTTATATCGGGCAAGAGGCCTGCGTTGCCGGTGCAGTTACTGCCCTAACCAAAGATGACAAATGGATAACGGCTTACCGCGATCACGCTCACCCTATTGGCCTGGGAACCGAACCCAAATACGTAATGGCCGAGTTATTTGCCAGGGTAACCGGTGTATCGCGCGGCAAGGGAGGTTCCATGCACATGTTCGATAAAGAGCGAAACTTTTTTGGTGGGCATGGAATTGTTGGAGGCCAAATTCCACTGGGTGCTGGTATTGCTTTCGCTGAGCAGTACAAGAAAACCAAAAATCTTTGCATGACTTACATGGGAGACGGTGCTGTTCGGCAGGGTGCTTTTCACGAATCACTGAACATTGCTATGACTTTCAACCTGCCCTGTATTTTTGTGATAGAAAATAATGGCTACGCCATGGGCACTTCAGTAAACCGAACCAGTAATGTAAATGAACTTTACACGCTTGCAGAAGCTTACGATATGCCATCTGAACCAGTAAATGCCATGAACGTGGAAGAAGTGCATAAAGCAGTAGCAAAAGCAGCCAAACGTGCTCGTAACGGAAAAGGGCCTACTTTGCTTGAATTCAAAACTTACCGCTACAAGGGTCACTCCATTTCTGACCCGGCAAAATACCGGACCAAAGAAGAACTGGATAATTACAAGTCGCAGGATCCAATTATCCAGGTGAAGACTACCATTTTACAGCATAAAATGGCAACCGAGGAAGAATTAAAGGAAATTGATAATAAGGTGAAGGAACTCATCGATGAGGCTATAAAGTTTGCCGATGAATCACCTTATCCTGATACAAGTGAAGCCCTTAGGCACGTTTATGCCCAAAAAGATTACCCCTTTATTACTGACTAATCGTAACAACGAATAAATTCGGTGAAGGGTAGCAGAAAACGTAACGAATTTCTGCTACCCTTTTTTATTTGCAAACAAAGAAGTAAATTTGCTGATCTAATGATTTTTCGATAGAGGACTATGGCAAACAGAGTTACCGGAGGAAGTAAAACACGATACAAGAAATCACAGGGTGCATCAGGAGAAAACGCCCCTACTGACCTGTTGGA
>CAZIWJ010000071.1:0-14061 GCA_964542855.1 uncultured Roseivirgaceae bacterium | reverse complement strand
ATGCTTTTGAAGTAGAGCGGGGGTACGTTCAGCAGTTACATGAGCGGGCTCAGCAGGGAAAGTAAAAACTACTGAAATTTTTTAACCGCTTTTACACCAGGAATCATAAAAATCCTTCACTCAGTCGTACTGTACATCACCAAATTCCTGGCAATTGCATTTTTAAACTTGCTCCCGAATAGCAAAAGAAAAACTATTAACCCGGGCCACGCGCTTTTCTGGAGTGTTCATCCCGATTCCATGATACAACAAAGGGAAAAGGCTGTAGCCAGTGTTCTCCCGGTAAAGAGTACTTTCCCTGATCGGTATTAAGCTAAAGGTCAGATTCATCAACGACAAACTACCTTTGTAGTGTAATTGTGATATTGTAAGGATAAGAATACTAGGGCACATCCAAGTACTTGTGGGTTTGCAGGGAAATTTGCCACCGGGGGTTTTCTTTTACGTAGTTTACGATGAGGGGAGCCATCTCGTCGGCCTTGCTCCATTCAGGTTGAAGGAACAGCTTGCAATGTTCGCCTACCTTTTCAGCAAACGATTCAGCCCAGGCAAAGTCGCTTTTATTATAAACCACTACCTTCAGTTCATGAGCCTGTGCACACACTTCGGGCAGGGGCTGCTTGAATTTTTTAGGGGAAAAGCACACCCAATCCAGCTCTCCCGTTAAAGGATGTGCACCGGATGTTTCAATGTTAATGGTAAACCCTTTTTCGTGTAGAGCCTTGCAAAGGGCCGTTAGGTCGTGCATGGCCGGTTCACCCCCGGTAATAACGGCCAGCCGGGCTGGGTAACGTACTGCCTCGCTTACAATTTCTTCTATTGAATAACGGGGATGGTTATCAGCATTCCACGATTCTTTCACGTCGCACCACACACAGCCTACATCACAACCGCCGAGGCGGATGAAGTAGGCAGCCTGTCCGGTAAAAGCACCTTCCCCCTGTATGGTATAAAAGGCCTCCATAACGGGGTAAGCTTGTTTAAGGTAACCAGTATGGGCAGGATTTGTAGAAGTAGTAGAATTCACAGCGTAACTAGGGTATTTGGTTCGGATAACAAAATTACAAACATATACGAATACAACGTTATAATGTATTACTTGGTACTTAACAACCTTTATGGTGCTGAATGTTTCCCCAACGGTGCAGTTTAGACCAGGATAGCAAAAGCTGTGGCATTCACCGTGTTAATTCAGGCTATTGGTTGTATTTTACATTACTCGTAAACAGATCGAACCCAATTAACCAACCAGAACTGAAGAAAAATGAATATGAAAAAATTAGTAGCCTTCCTGTTTATGTTAATAACCATAACCCGTGTAAGTGCCCAGGGGCAGGATAAAAACGCTTTTCAGAATCCCCCAACCGAAGTTGCCTTCATCATGTTCGATGACTACGAAACCCTGGATGTTTTCGGTCCGGCTGAAATTTTCGGCCGGCTTACAAACTTGTATTCCCTTAAATTTTACTCGCTGGAAGGTGGGGTTATTTCTAATCGCCACGGTGTACCGATAATGACTGAAAAACTGGAAACTATTAGCGAAAAACCCGGGATTATCCTCATTCCGGGTGGGTTAGGAACCAGAAAAGAGGTTGATAACGAGGTGTTTATCAGTAAAATTAAAGACCTGTCGCTAAGCAGTGATTATGTTCTTACGGTTTGCACCGGAAGTGCCGTTCTTGCTAAATCAGGGCTGCTAAACGGTAGGCAAGCTACTTCTAATAAAAGGGCGTTCTCCTGGGTAACTTCACAGAACGAAAAGGTAAACTGGGATGAACGGGCAAGGTGGAAGGTTGATGGAAAATACTACACTTCTTCCGGGGTGAGTGCCGGCATGGATATGGCGTTAGGTTTTTTAGCCGACAGGCACGGACTGGAATTTGCCAGAAAAGTAGCGAAGAATATAGAATACAACTGGACGGAAGATAAGGACAACGACAATTTCGTTGCCCGGTAGCAGCTGCACCTCTTCAGGAAAGGTTAACCTATTTTATCTTTACGTCTATCACGGCAAGCCGAATCGATTGTAAGGGTACGATTACGCACTGGCCTAATTATTTCGTTATTCTATGCTTAAAAATCGTGCGCGTTTATTCGGTAATATTGTAGGAGCGAACCTCGGCCTGATTTAAATTCTGTTGCCGATGCAGTTATGTGGAAATCGAAAAAGGGAGCACCTCTAAAGCAGTAGGAATGGCTAATTTGATGGCCAGGCTTTTCGTTTACTTATGAACAGGAATCGGTAAATCTATGCTGTACCGGGTAGTAGCATAGCGACGTTAATGATTAAGTGCCGGGCTAAAAATGCCGGCGATTTTCCCGAATAACCTCAAACAGAGAAGCAATCTGTGGTATTGGCACTGTTCCGAGGCCGGTATTTTAATAAATTTCCCCTTTAGCCGAAAGCAGCGTATTGTACATTAACGATGCAACCGTCATGGGGCCTACGCCGCCGGGAACCGGGGTGATAAAATCGGCTTTTTCGGCTACTTCATCGAATTTTACGTCGCCTTTCAGGGCATAACCTCTTTTTTTAGAAGCATCTTCCACGCGATTCATGCCCACATCAATTACGCTAACGCCCTGCTTAACCATGTCGGCGGTAAGGAATTCAGTCTTCCCGATGGCAGCAATAATAATATCAGCCTGCCGGGTGTAGGAAGCAATATCATTCGTTCGGCTGTGGCACAGGGTTACCGTGGCATTGCCAGGATTGGCCTTACGGCTTAGCAGTAAGCTCATGGGGGTGCCCACAATATCGCTTCGCCCGATCACCACGCAGTGCCTGCCTTCGGTAGGTACGTTGTACCGCTCCAGCAACTGCATGATACCAAAAGGAGTGGCGGCGACGTAAGAGGGGAGGTTTTTGGCAAGCCGTCCGATGTTGATGGGGTGAAACCCGTCTACATCTTTTTCCGGGCGGATGGCTTCCACTACTTTTTCCACATTAATGTGCCCGGGCAGGGGTTGCTGCACAATGAGCCCATCGATTTCCGGATTTTCGTTAATGGCCCTGATTTGCTGAAACAGTTTTTCTTCACTAATGTCGGCACCTTCCTGCACCAGGGTTGATCCGTAGCCCACTTCGTTACAATACTTCACCTTATTTTTTACATACACGTGGCTGGCCGGATCATCTCCTACTAAAATGGCAGCGAGATGAGGTGGTCGTTTCCCCTGCGCTTTTAACTGGTCTACTTCCTTTTTCAGTTCAGCCTTTATTTGCTGGGCAGTGGCTTTTCCGTCGATGAGTGTAGGCATGGAGATTTGTTTTAACTCGGTAACTGGTTAAAATTACAGGTTTGTTGGCATAATGTCATTAAAACCAGTAAAGTTTTGCGGTACGCCTGCATGCATTCCCTGAGTATGAGCATTACCGGTTGCAATTTTACGTTATCGAGAAAAATACGCACGTAACGGGAGCCACGTGCGTTGGTTCGGTCGGGTATCAGTTATCCAGTTTGAGAACCGCCATAAAAGCTTCCTGCGGAATTTCTACCTTACCCACCTGGCGCATACGCTTTTTACCGGCCTTCTGCTTTTCCAGCAGCTTTCGCTTACGGCTTATATCGCCACCGTAGCATTTGGCAATTACGTTTTTACGCAAAGCTTTCACCGTTTCGCGGGCAATTACTTTAGTTCCGATCGCTGCCTGGATGGCAATTTCGAACTGCTGGCGTGGCAGTAATTCTTTTAGCTTTTCACAAAGCTTTTTACCCCATTCGTAGGCTTTATCGCGGTGTACGATAGCCGACAGGGCATCGACTTTTTCCCCGTTTAGCATAATATCCAGTTTCACCATGTTGGAAGCGCGGTAACCGATCACCTCGTAGTCGAGCGAGGCGTATCCGCGGGAAATGGTTTTGAGACGGTCAAAGAAGTCGAACACAATTTCAGTAAGCGGCAGTTCAAAGGTAAGTTCCACCCGGTCGTGAGTAAGGTATACCTGATTTTTAATGATGCCGCGCTTTTCCATGCAAAGCTCTATTACCCCACCTACGTAATCGGCTTTCGTAATAATTTGCGAGGAAATGAAGGGTTCCTCAATACGGTCGACCATGTTTGGCTCCGGCATTTCAGACGGGGCACTGATCATCCGCATGTCTTCTTCTTTCATGTAAGCGTAGTAGCGAACCGAAGGCACGGTAGTAATAACCGACATGTCGAATTCACGTTCCAGGCGTTCCTGCACAATTTCCATGTGTAGCATACCCAGGAAGCCGCAACGGAAACCAAACCCAAGGGCAGCCGAGGTTTCCGGTTCCCATACCAGTGAGGCATCGTTCAGTTGTAGTTTCTCCATCGAAGCCCGGAGTTCCTCGTAGTCGGAAGTTTCTACCGGGTAGATACCGGCAAAAACCATTGGCTTTACGTCTTCAAAGCCACGCACTGCTTTACCTGGCCTTTCAACGCTGGTAATGGTATCACCCACCTTTACTTCTTTAGCTACCTTAATACCTGAAATCAGGTAACCCACGTTACCGGCCTTCACCTCATTGCGGGCATCTTGCTTAATTCTCAGCACCCCGATTTCGTCGGCACCGTATTCGCGCCCGGTATTTACAAACTTTACTTTTTCGCCTTTCTTAATTTTTCCGTTGAACACCCGGAAATATACTTCAACACCACGATACGGATTAAATACTGAGTCGAAGATCATGGCTTGCAACGGCTCATTTTCGTCGCCTTCAGGATGGGGAACACGATTTACAATTGCAGCCAGGATCTCATCAATACCAATTCCCTCTTTAGCACTGGCACGAATAACATCTTCCGGTTTGCAGCCGATAAGGTCTACAATTTGCTCAGTAACTTCTTCTGGCATGGCACCGGGCAGATCGATTTTATTCAGTACCGGGATAATTTCCAGGTCGTGATCAATGGCCAGGTAGAGGTTAGATATGGTCTGGGCTTCAATACCCTGGGCTGCATCTACAATCAGGAGGGCTCCTTCACAGGCGGCAATAGATCGGGATACCTCGTAGGAAAAGTCTACATGGCCCGGAGTGTCGATAAGGTTGAGTACATACTGTTCACCCTGGTAGGTATAATCCATCTGGATGGCATGACTCTTAATAGTGATGCCTCGTTCACGCTCCAGGTCCATATCGTCGAGCAACTGGTCTTTCCGTTCCCGTTCCGTAATACTATCGGTCGATTCGAGCAGGCGGTCGGCCAGGGTACTTTTCCCGTGATCAATGTGAGCAATGATGCAGAAATTTCTAACGTTTTTCATTATCCAGCAGGTTCTTGTCGCTTACCATGTAGTAACGCAGGACATGTAGTAATAAGTTTGGTAAATAAGAAATAACCCGGCATGATGTGATAATTTGTTAGTAGAAGACCAAGCTTTTTAATCCTCCCTTCCAAATTGAGAAAGCAATTGCCGGAGTTTACAGTAAAAACGTAAATTCTCGTAAGAAGCTAAAAAAGGGGCTATTAAAGCCCCTGAATATAATTATACACTGCAGAATGTAGATGAAGCAGGGATTAACCCGCTTCATTTACCCTTCCTGCGTTAACCATTCATCGACACCAGGAATTCTTCGTTGTTACGGGTGCCTTTCATTTTATCGAGCAGGAATTCAATGGCTTCCTGCGAGTTCATATCGTTCATGAACTTGCGGAGAATCCAAACGCGCTGCAGTTCTTCCTTGTCCATGAGCAGATCCTCGCGACGGGTTCCTGAGGCCGGAACGTCGAGGGCCGGGTAAATGCGTCGGTTGGCCAGCTTACGATCGAGCTGCAGTTCCATGTTACCAGTACCTTTGAATTCCTCGAAAATCACTTCGTCCATTTTGGATCCGGTTTCGATGAGGGCGGTAGCAATAATGGTTAACGAGCCTCCGTTTTCTACATTACGGGCGGCACCGAAGAAACGCTTGGGTTTATGCAGGGCGTTGGCATCCACACCCCCGGAAAGGATTTTACCGGAAGAAGGAACAACGGTGTTGTAAGCTCTTGCCAGGCGGGTAATAGAATCGAGCAGAATTACTACATCATGACCGCTTTCTACCATACGTTTGGCCTTTTCGAGCACAATACCAGATACTTTTACGTGGCGTTCGGCCTGTTCGTCGAAAGTGGAAGCCACCACTTCGGCGTTCACGCTGCGCGCCATGTCGGTAACTTCTTCCGGGCGTTCATCGATGAGCAGTACAATCAGGTAAACGTCAGGATGATTCTCAGCAATGGCGTTAGCCAGTTCTTTCAGCAATACCGTTTTACCACTTTTGGGCTGTGATACAATCATTCCCCGCTGTCCTTTACCAATGGGCGAGAACAGGTCGAGTATTCGGGTTGAGTAATGCCCTGCTTTGGTAGACAGGTTTAGTCGTTCCTGGGGGAAAAGTGGAGTAAGGTATTCAAAAGGTACCCGGTCGCGTGTTTCTTCAGTAGTTTTTCCATTCACCGATTCTACGCGAAGCAGGGCAAAATATTTTTCACCTTCCTTGGGCGGACGAATCTGTCCTTTTACCAAATCGCCGGTTTTGAGGCCGAACAATTTAATCTGAGAAGGGGAAACGTAAATATCGTCGGGGCTGGCCAGGTAGTTATAATCGGAAGAGCGGAGAAAGCCGTAGCCATCCTGCATAATTTCCAGCACGCCTTCGTTTTCAATCATGCCATCGAACTCTTTGATCGCCTGTTGAATGGCCTGTTGCTCTTGTCGGCGCTGGTTCTTCTCTCGGCGCTGCGGTTCATTACTACTATCATTACTGCCATTTCCACCAGTAGTGCGGCCAGGCTTATCGTGCGTTGATTTATCCTGGGGAGCAGCTTCAGGTTTATTAGGCGTGTCCGGTTTCTCGACCTGATTAGTAGGCTGTGGAGCAGGCTTTTTCTCCTTTTCCGGGTTAGGTTTACTACCTTCTTGCTTTTCAATGTTAAACGAACTCAGCAGTTCATCTTCAGCCGACGACTGGGCCGGGGTTTTAGATGAAGGCTCGTTCTCCACAGGCTTTCCAACGCTATTATCTAAATCATCAGGCTTAGCGGTTTCTTTGCCCTTTTTATTTTCTGCAGTAACATTTTCGCGTTTTACGCGCGGCTTACGCTTGCGAAGGCCATTGTTTGGCTTCGATGCCTTTTGTTGACCAGGGGTGCTTTCCTGTGTAGAAGGGCTGTGGGAAGTATCCGTTTCTGTGGCTTTGGGGGTGGGTTTCTTTTTTGGCAGTTGATCTTCCGGAAGCGTAGCCTGGTGGTCGAGTATTTTGTAAATAAGATCTCTTTTTGCCAGTCGCTTGTAATTCTTGACGCCAATCTCTTCGGCAATTTCTTTAAGTTCAGAAAGCAGCCGGACGCTTAACTCCTCAATATTGTACATGTAATGCGTGATAAAGTAAAATGGATATGCTGTGAATAAACAGAATGAAAAAACGGAATGCTAAAAGTGTAACCGTTATGTTGTCAGCAAGATGCTAAAACAATCTGATGTGTTTTAAACAGATGCTGCAATTATAGAATAGTTAGTATTGATATACAAATTAATGTAAGGAATTTTAACGGAAAAAACTTACTTCATGTTATCTAGTGCCCACTTCACATTTTTTAAACTAATTTAGCAGCAGAATAAAATACCCTAATCATGTTACAAGTAGCCCGAATAAAGGCCGAACCGGAACACGTAGTTGAAGGCCTGAGGAAGCGGAATATCAGTGAACCAGAACAAGTTGTTCAGCAAATTCTTGACGTTGACCAGACCCGGCGTAGCACGCAGCTTAAACTCGATGAAGTGCTGGCAGCTTCTAACACGGCGGCCAAGGAAATCGGGAAGTTGATGAAAGCCGGAAATAAAGAAGCGGCCGAGGCGGCGAAGGCCCGAACCAGTGAATTAAAGGAGGCAAGCAAAACTCTTACCGAGCAACTGCGGGCAGCTGAACAGGAATTAAATACCTTACTATATAATACACCTAATGTTCCGCATGCCGTTGTATCGGCAGGAAAAAACAGCGACGACAACGAGGAAATTGAAAGCGCAGGTACAGTGCCTGAACTGGCAGAGGACGCCTTACCGCACTGGGAACTGATTAAAAAGTTTAACCTAATCGACTTTGAACTGGGGAATAAAATAACCGGTGCCGGTTTCCCGGTATACAAGGGCAAAGGAGCGCGGTTACAGCGGGCGCTCATTAATTATTTTCTCGATCGTGCCGAAGAAGCCGGTTACCAGGAAGTGATACCACCGCTGCTGGTAAATGAAGAGTCTGGCCTGGGAACCGGGCAGCTTCCCGACAAGGAAGGGCAGATGTACGAAGTTACGGCCGATGGGTTATTCCTGATTCCTACAGCAGAGGTACCCATTACCAATATATACCGCAACGAAATTGTAAAAAAAGAAGACTTGCCTATTAAACATGCGGGCTACACCCCTTGCTTTCGTCGCGAGGCTGGGAACTGGGGGGCCCACGTGCGGGGGCTGAACCGGCTCCACCAGTTCGACAAGGTAGAGATAGTACAGGTACAGCATCCGGATAAATCGTACGAAACGCTGGAGGAAATGACAGCGCACGTTCGTACCCTGTTGAAAAGCCTGGAGCTGCCTTATCGTTTGCTCCGGCTGTGCGGTGGGGATATGGGCTTTACTGCTGCGCTGACTTACGACTTCGAGGTATACTCTGCTGCCCAGGAGCAATGGCTGGAAGTAAGTTCAGTGAGTAACTTTGAAACCTACCAGAGTAACCGGTTGAAGCTGCGTTACCGCGATGAGAACAATAAGCCGCAGCTAGCCCATACGCTAAATGGGAGTGCACTGGCCTTGCCACGTATCCTGGCGGCCATTTTGGAAAATAACCAGGATGGCGAGCAAATCCATATCCCCGAGGTGCTGCGTAAGTATACCCGGTTCGATACAATTAATGTGTAGAGGGCATCCAGGCGTGCCAAACGACAGGTTTCTATGAGAACCTGGTTATCTGTCGGATAATTACCGGCTTTGTAAGGCTACCGACAAACCTGTTGCAGCGGGCCCACGTGATAGCAGGTAACCAATACTAGTGGACCATGAAAAAAATAGCCTTGTTCCTTTTTATTATCCTGAGCAGTCCGTCATTTGCTCAGGAAATGACAGGCCGCCCGTCGCACCAGCAGTGGGATAAAGTATTGAAGAAATACGTGAGCGACAACGGTGCCGTGAATTACGAAGGGTTCGTGTCGGAGAAAGAACAGGTAGACGCCTACCTCGACCTGTTAAACCGGAACCCACCGCAGCCAGGCTGGAGCCGGGAAGAGAAGCTGGCCTTTTGGATCAATACGTACAATGCTGCTACGGTAAAACTGATTCTGGATAACTACCCGGTAGAAAGCATACAGGATTTGCAGCCAGGGTTAAAAATTCCATTCATCCGCGACGTATGGCACCTGGCGTTTTTTTCCATCGATGGGGAAGAACGCAGCCTGGACGAAATAGAGCACGGCATACTGCGAAAAGAATTCAATGAGCCGCGCATTCATTTTGCAATAAACTGCGCATCGATTTCCTGTCCGGTGCTTTTAAACGAGGCCTTTCAGCCCGTGAAACTGGAGGCCCAGCTCACCCGGCAGGCGCGGGCATTCATCAATGACCCGTACCGAAACCAGATCAATAAAGAACAGGCCTACCTCTCGAAAATTTTCAAGTGGTTTACCGGCGACTTTACCAAAAACGGCACCCTGGTTAATTTCATTAACCAGTATTCGGATACGCAGATTTCGGAAAATACTGATATTGACCACCTGGAGTACAACTGGGAGTTAAACGACCGCCCGGCTTCGGAGGTGGTGAGCTTACAGGACTAGAACATCCGAAATTATCCAGGATAATAAACTAGAAAATACCAGGAACGAACAGGGGGCATTGCCACTGGGTTCCGGGTTTGCCCGGGCCCCACCTCATTTTCTAATACATTTTAAGTTAAGCCCGGGCATTTCATCTCCGCCCTGCTTCGAATGAACCCATAAAAAATACACCCGTTACTTACTCTCGCTCGCGGGTTATTAAACCCGTCCCGAATGCTCATATTTCAGGCAGGTAATAAATACCTGTTAAGAAGATACCGGCTGAAAACAGCAAGAACAAAGGAGCAATATTCGGTAAAACTTTCCTCTTTTCCGGAAAGCAGGTATATTACACTTTAGGACAAAGCAATATGACGGAGCCTGATTATGAGTGGTTCAAAAACAGCCGATCTGAATAATTTACGAGCGCAGATTAATTCACTGGACGACCAGTTGCTCGAGTTGCTGAACAAACGAATGGAAGTGGTTCGTGAGGTGGGTAAACTAAAAAAACTGAACAAAACGGTGATTTACCGTCCGGAGCGGGAGAAACACATCCTCGACCGGCTGAAGCTGGCCAACAATGGTTTGCTGACCGATCATGCGATTGAGGCTATTTTTCTGGAAATATTCGCTGTAAGCCGTAACCTGGAGTTACCGGAAAAAGTATCCTACCTGGGGCCAATTGGAAGCTTTTCGCACCAGGCGGCCGAATCGCGGTTCGGGGCAATGAGTGAATACCTGCCCCTGGGAACCATTCCGGCGGTATTTGAGGCCGTGTCAACAAACCGGGTCCGGTTTGGTATTGTGCCGATTGAAAATAATCAGGAAGGCTCGGTGCCCGATACCGTTGATTGCCTGGCGGAATACGATATTCACATTGTAGCTGAAATACCGCTCGATATTCATTTTGCCTTTGCCAGCCTGTCGTCGGATTTACTGAATATCAAGCGTATTTACTCAAAAGACATTGCCTTTGCCCAGTGTCGAAAATTTATTTACGAGTATTTCCGCGACGATACCTACGAAATGATCCCGGTAAATTCCACCTCCAGAGCGGCCATTATGGCGGCGGAGGACCCGGAAAGTGCAGCAATCTGTTCACACATTGCTGCCCAGGAGCATCGGCTGCCGGTTATGTTCGATAATATTGAAAACTCTTCCCAGAATCAGACCCGCTTCCTAATTATCAGCAAAGAGTTTATTAACCAGCAAAGCGGAGCGGATAAAACTTCAATCCTAGCCAAAATTCCTGATACAGAAAAGCCGGGCAGCCTGGCTAATTTTCTCCAGGATTTTTACCAGCGGAAAATTAACCTTACCAAAATTGAAAGCCGGCCAACCAAGGGGGTCAGGGAATTCAGCTACTGGTTTTTAATCGATTTTGAAGGGCACTACCAGGATAAAAAAGTGCAGGAGGTACTGGACAGGCACAATCATTACATAAAGTGGCTGGGAAGCTACGTGAAGTTGTGTTAGTATTTTAGTGAACTAATACAATATGTTATGTAATGCTTTGTAGCACCACAAGTAAATTTTTGCGCTAGTGGTTAATTAAGCCCGGGTGTTATGTAGTACCGGTTAGTGCTTGCGTAGTAAGCGAGTGTATAACAGAAAAAAGGCGTTCGGGCACAAAAGGTTTAGTGAGAAAGTCATTCATGCCGGCTTCTAGTGCGACATCCTTTTTATCGATCAGTGCTGAAGCCGTAAGGGCCACGATAGGAAGTTTTTGATACTGATTGCCCTTAAGTTTTCTGATGTTTCGGGTTGCCTCGTAGCCGTCCATAACGGGCATCTGGATATCCATGAGTATAATATCATAACGAGCCTGCTGAACCTTCTCAACTGCTTCAGCACCATTGCCGGCTGTATCGATCCTGGCGCCCCATTTTTTCAGGAACCGTTTGGCCACCATAATATTCATCTGATTGTCTTCAACCAGCAATATGGAAACACCCCCGAGGTTTTCCTGGGGAGGCTCCTGCTGCTTGCCAGGCGTTGGGCTGGCTGCCGGGGTAGAATCGGCCACCCTAAAGTGAAGTGTAAAATAAAAGCGGGAGCCTTCTCCCTCTACACTGTCTACGTGAATTTCGCTTTGCTGGATCTCGAGCAGGTGCCGGGAAATGGTTAGGCCCAGGCCGGTTCCTCCGTACACCCGCGTGGTTTCTGAACTGCCCTGGGTAAAGCTCTCGAAAATAGTTTGCAGTTTATTCGGCGCTATACCAATGCCAGTATCCTTAACCTCAAAACATACGGGTATGGTAGAAGTTGGCGAATCCGGTACCGTTTTGGTTGCTGCCTGGGCAACCTTCACCTGAACTTCACCCGTTTCGGTAAATTTAATGGCGTTGCTGATGAGGTTCGATAAAATTTGAATAAGCTTTACCCGATCGCCTACCATAACCCTGGGCAGTTGCTGGTCAAGCTCGAACAGCAATTCAATATTCTTTTCCCTGGCTTTTAACAGAAAGGACTGATATAACCCTTTTAACAACTGATCGAGATTAAACTCAATTTTCTCGATAGTAACCTTGCCGGCTTCAATTTTGGAAAAGTCGAGAATATCATTGATCAGGGCCAGCAAATTTTCGGCCGAGAATTTCAGGGCGTTCAGGTTTTCTACCTGGTCTTTACGAGGTTTTTCCTGCAACAGATAATGAGTCATGCCGATAACGGCATTCATGGGCGTACGTATTTCGTGGCTCATAGCCGACAGAAACTGGGCCTTAGCCACAGATGCCTGTTCTGCTTTATCTTTCTCCTGAATCAGTTGGCGCTGGTAACTCTTTACTTCAGAAATATCCTGAAGTATACCTGAAATCCTGATGGGTTTGCCGCTACTGTTGCGGGCAGTTATTTTACCGGTAATCTGCATCCACTTCCATTGTCCTTTGTTAGATTTCAGCTTTAAATCAATCTTCAGGAGGTCAGTTTTCTCACCATGGTGCTCGGCAAAAGCCTTGTTTACCTGTTTAAAAAAGCCGGGGTGGCACAGGCCTTTAAAAGCACTGATGGAGTAATCCAGGGTGCCGGGAGAGTAATCGAGCAGGTAAGCCAGGTTATCATTAAAGTAGAGGTAATCGTCTGTAATGTTCCAGTCCCAGAGACCGATATCGGCCCCGAGTACGGCCAGGTTTAACCGTTCCTGGCTTGCTTTGAGGTCGGCTTCAGACTGCCGCAGTTTTTTTTCTGCTACCAGGCGCTCCTGCACTTCTTGCAGGGCGTGGTTTTTCAGTTCTTTCTCCGAGTCGATCAGTTTTTTCTCTTCGGTAACATCGAGAATAGAAAACACAGCATAATAGCTGCCATCGCCATCGGAAAATGGTGTTACGATAGTATGCTGCACGCGGTACTGCTGATTAGGAAGCTTACAGGGAATAAAGTACTTATGTAGTTGGGGGGAAAACACGGCAGGTACACCACCGGCGAAAATGCTGTTGATCCGGTTAACGTATTTCCGGGCCTTGAGGTGAGGGTACAAGTCGAAAATACGCTTATTCAGTACATTCTCGCGATTGAATCCGGTTTGTAATTCAAGCGAGCGGTTCCAGAAAACTACCCGGAAGGTTCGATCGAGCACAAAAGTGCCCTGGGCAATGTAATCGTAAGTTTGAAATATGTTCTTATTAACCGGTTGTTTCATATCACTGCCGTAGAACGCTTATTGAAGTAATCGGTGCAACTGGTCAGGTTGCCGGCAACGCATAATGAACAGCAACTCACCCTGCACATCGGTATCGGGAACCTGAAAACAGTTTAAACAGGTAAAAATAATACGACCCTTTTCATTCTGATGGATATTTTCCAGTGTACCTTCCAGGTAGTCGGGTATAGATGAGCGCAAAGCTGTTCTGATGTATTTACCAAACGATTCCATAAAACCATTCATCAGAATATTTCCGATTTCGGTTAGCGTACCGGCTTTAAGTGTATTTAAATCGGGAGAATCGATTTGCTCGCGGGTTAATAAAGCAATTAATTGCCTGGCACTGGCTTTTGGGAAAATCACTTCTGCATTTCCACTAATAATTCCTTCGTAGTTTAAACGCACGCACGATACCGGTTCCTGTGCAGCCACCTGGCTGTTCCAGCTGTCCTGGTTATCCTGATTGTTAACGAAGAACTCCAGCTTGCTCTGATGGTTCATCAGTTCATTTAAGGCATAAGCACTTTGCCGATTGCCGGTACTTATAATGTGCAGCCAGGATTTATTTTGCTTTTGCGCAGTGCGAAGGTTCATTTATTTATACAATTCCGCGGTTCATTCAAAAATAGTATAAAGCGGTAGAAATTTTGTGAATAACG
>CAZIWJ010000070.1:0-14507 GCA_964542855.1 uncultured Roseivirgaceae bacterium | reverse complement strand
CAATGCCTTGAGAGGTATTAGATTATTCCGGTTGTTCAACACCGTAAGCGACGCTTCTACCAATTGCTGTTTGAGTAACCGGTCTTCTGCCGAATTCAGTTTATCAACCAGGTTTTCGGTTGCTAAATCACCCCGTTCGTGCAGGCCAAGCCGGTGCTTATAGCGTAGAATTTTTTTGCATCGTTCATTAACCGACGCTTCTGTTATGCGCCCGTTGGCAATGGCAGCTTTAATTTCAATAATCGCCCTGGGTACATCCTGGGTAAACTCCAAAACGTCGTTACCGGCTATCACAGCCTCCCGGTCAACAATGCCGGGAGGGAAGGTACCGGTTACTCCACCCATGTTCATGGCGTCGGTAAATACCAGCCCTTCAAAACCCAGGGTGTCTTTCAGTAATCCACTGATAATATTTTTCGATAAGGTTGCAGGACGCCCGCTGCTATCCAGAGCCGGAATATTCAGGTGGGCGGTCATCACCCCGTTAATTCCGGCGTTAATAATTTGCCGGAAAGGGTACAATTCCAAACTATCGAGCCGGGATCGATCGTGTGGAATGGTAGGCAGGGTAGCGTGCGAATCGGTATCGGTGTCGCCGTGTCCGGGGAAGTGTTTAGCAGTAGCTATCACTCCATTATCCTGCATACCTCTCATGTATGCAATGCCTTTCCGGGCCACGTTGTATCGGTCTTCGCCGAACGATCGGAAATTAATAACCGGGTTTTCCGGATTGTTATTCACATCAACTACCGGGGCAAAGTTCACCCGCACTCCCACCTGCTTTAATTGCCGGGCAACGGCTTCTCCCATTTTATAAATAAGCTCGTTGTTCTGAATAGCTCCCAGGGTCATTTGGTAGGGATACCGGATGGTGCTGTCGAGGCGCATGTTTAACCCCCATTCCGCATCGGCAGCAATGAGCAAGGGTACGTCTGAAGCTGCCTGGAGCTGGTTAACCCTTCTGGCCTGCCTAACCGGGCCGCCCTGCATAAAAATGCATCCCCCGATTCCATAATCTTTCACCAGTGTAAGCAGGCTTTCCAGGTGATCCTGATCTTTATTCGAGTAAGCAGCAACCATAAATAACTGGGCAATTCGTTGTTCAGCAGAAAGCTGGCGGAACACCGAGTCGGCCCAAAGCGAGTCGGCCGATGCCGCAGGGTTTTGAAGCGGATCGGCCGAAATAAAATGAAAAGTTAGCAATAGGGGCAGTAACAGCCCGGTTAGTTTTTTCATAAATTAGTTTATTCTTTCCACACCCAGCCCTGGCTTTTCGGTAACCTGCATCATTCCGTTAGTAACGGTAAACCCACCGGAAACGAGATCTTCGGCCAGGTCAAAGCTGCCATCCAGGTCGATGTATCGGGTATGAGGCTGGGCAAACGCAGCATGCAGGGCTGCGGCAATGCTTACCCGGCTTTCGTCGTTACATCCCCACATGAGGGAAATGCCGGAATTTTTTGCGATCGTTGCAATTTCGCGGGCCTGATGCACGCCTCCGCATTTCATGAGTTTTATATTGAATATACCACCAGCCGAGGGTTTGGTAGCCAGAGTGAAGGCATCGTACGGGCTTACCAGTGCTTCGTCTAGCGCGATGACCTTCTTGATATCAGCAGGGAGTTTCCGCATTTGCAAAGAATCTTCTACTGTTAGCGGCTGCTCAATGATTTCCAGGTCGAGGGCAATGGTTTTATAGTAAAAATCCTGGAGCATGCTGAGGGAGTAGCTCTGGTTAGGATCAATCCTGATTTTAACGTTCTTGCCGTATTTCTCATTCAGCCTGGTTAACCTTTCAATGTCCTCATCGAGAGAATTACCGGCCAGTTTCACTTTCAGGTTGGTAAACCCATTGCCCACGTACTCTTCTGCTTCCTCGAGGGTTTCCTGCACATTTTTAATACCAATAGTAATGGATGTAGGGAGCTTCTGGTCGGTACTGCCCCCGAGAAAAGATACCAAAGGAACTCCCAGGTACCTGGAGAAAATATCGTACAATGCGATATCCAGGGCAGCACGGGCCCCGGGGTTTTCCGGAAAACGTTCCACCAACTGGTTACACAAGGTATTGATGTGCCGGATATCCTGCTCGATGAGCCAATCCAGGTTTTCTTCGGAAAGTACGGCAATGGCATCATCAACATCCTCACCGACCACCTGCTTGCTCGGGTTACAGGAACCAAGCCCGCTTAAATCGCCTTCGGCAATAATTTCTACAAAACAGCAGGCTACCGAGTCTACCGACTTGTAAGCAATGGAATAAGGGCGCGTTAAACCCAGGTTAGATTTCCAAACATTAATTTTCTTGATTTTCATAGGTTGGGTCGCGTTGTATTATTGAGGCAATGGTAGGTATAATAGGATCCATCCCTTCCTGTAAAGGCAACAGAACGGGCACGTTTACTTCCTGCTGGTACTTTTCTTTGTAATGAGGAATATCTTCGTCCTCAATATCATTGGTGTGCAGGGTTACAGCCAAAACTTTAGATCCGTACGATTCAATCAGGTCGATTTCAGTTTGCAAAGGCGGAATTTCCAGTCGCAGCGCCTCGCACCCATCGAAATATGTTCTTCCGGCGGCGTGTTGCAATACGACGTATTTAGCCTGCCCGGAAACCAGGAATTCCGATCCCCCCGGGCCGGTAGGATTTCGCAGGGAACTTTGTCCTTCCAGGATCATTACATCGGGGTTAGCTTCATTATAACAGGAAACAATGGCATGCTCAAGTTCTCCGGAGATAAAATCGTTCAGGGTAGCATCGAAAATAAAACCGTATTTATTGCCCTGCATCCACCCGGTTTGCCCGGTATAAATCATTTCAGCACGAAAGTTTTCCTGTTGCAGCCTTTCTGCCAGGAACTTGGCGGTTGTTCGCTTGCCAATGTTGCAGTCGGTACCCAGCACGGCAATTCTGGGTGTATCTACTTTGGTGATGTGCCCCTTCCAGAAATGTAATTCTTCCCTTGGTTTGGGGCGGCGAATGTCAATAACATTAACGCCGAACTCCTCCATTAAAGGCTTAAACTTTTCGTGTTCGCTTACAAATTCGTGGAGGCCACTGATTACATCAATTCGGGCTTTCATGGCCTCTTCAATGTGTTCGTACACTTCGAGGGGTATTTTACCGCCCTTCGTTGCCACACCCACAATGCAAACATCGGGTTTCCCGTTAACCTGCATATAGTCTTCAATAGTAGCAAAAATGGGTATATCCCGGTACTTGCCGTCCAGTACTTCACCGGCGTCACGGCCGCGCCATTTTTTGTCTATTACCGCTTTAATGGTAAATCGCATGCTGCTGCGAATTAACCCGTGAGTAGTTTTGGCTCTTCTGCTTTTGAAGTCGCCGTTCGTTACAATAATTGCTTCAGTGCCCATCCCGTTCAGGTGTTGAGGATTATAAATAATAATTCAGGCAGCGAAAAAGCTGCCCGTACAATAATAAAGGCCAGTATAATAATAAAAAAGGAGAAAAAATTTTAGGCTCCTTCAATTATTTAGCAAAATCAGCAAATAATCGGTAAACAGGGTTACCCGTAGGGCTAATTTATTTTCCCCTGAGGTAGTTTAGCAATTCGTTTCCTGCTTTTTTGTCTGTTGCTTTAATCGCAGTGGAATAATGGTACCAGGCGCCATCGCCAAAATTCAGGTAGGCACCAGGTTTTTTACCGGGTTTTTGTTGCCCCCGGCTGATGTCGAATTCCAGGGTATCGATGCGTTCCAGTAAAGGAAACAGGGTGTTCCAGTTGTGCGAGCGATGCAGGTTTCCCGGTTTCCCTTCTACTGTAATTCTCCGGTGAAGGAAAGAAGCTTCCAGGTGAAAAGTAAAAGCCTTGCCATCGGGCATCACTTCTTTCATTTCTATTACCAGCGGATGCTCTTTCTTACTTTTTTCGTACAGGGCCTGGATAAGCTCCTGAACAAATAATAAAGCCTCCTCTTCCTGTTCGGCCTTAAGGTGTAAGGTACTACCCGCAGGGGTATTCACCTCTACGTATAGCCGTTGTACTTCTTCCCGGATTGGGCTCCAGTTCCACTGCTTCAGTGTTTCCTGTATAATCTGGTGCCATTTGAGGGTCAGGTTTCCCTGCCAGCTAAAATCGTCGTCCGGAGTAAACCCTTCGTCCAGGATATCTTCCTCCGAAAGGGTATCGCGCTCCAGGTAAGAAAGGGAATACTGTAACTGTGGAAATTTATTCCGGCAATCGATTTCCAGTACGTACTGGTGGGCAAAAGGAGGGGGAGAAAAGTTATCCAGGTACTCGATACGAATAGTAGTGATGTCTTCTTTTAACATGGTTCTGTTACCAGTAGATAACTGTAATGGTTAATTCCTGTTTTCCACCCTGGTAGCGGAAGCGGGCATCTTTAAACGATGGGGCCGACATCATCGGTTTAACGTTGTTGGAGGTGCCAAAACCTTCGCGGGGCATGCGCACAAAATTGCGGTCCATTTCGTTGTCATTGTCTTCATCGTGCAACATGGAAATGGCATAGGTTCCCGGTGGTACATTGTTGAACCGGATCGACACGCCCGATTTCAGCGCTTTACTTTCAGCTACCTGGAAGGCATACTCAGCCTCATCAGGAAAGTTTTTGGCAGCCTCTTTTTTATAAAGGCATAGTATAACTTTTCCATCGCTGTTCCTAAGGCCTTCAATGTTTACCTTAATACCGGATTGAGGCTGGAAGAAAGAGGTAAGCAGGTATATTGGTATATAGCTTATTAGCATATTAGTAGGGAGTTAAATAATAATATGCCCTTTCATATACGTAATAGCCGTGCCTCCGAGTTTTACCCTTTTGCCCAAGTATTCGCAGTACAGGGTTCCGCTCCTCTGCGAAAGCTGGCGGGCAACCAGCGTTTTTTTATTCAATCGGTTACTCCAGTAAGGCAGTAAACTAGTGTGGGCCGAACCGGTAACGGGATCTTCGTTAACACCCGACTGTGGAGCAAAAAAGCGGGAGCAGAAGTGATAACCTGCTTCATCATCAGGGGCAGTTACTATAATTCCTCTTGCCGCAACCTGGTTCAGCAATCCGAAATCGGGTTCCAGCCTTAAAATGGTATCGCGATGATCGAAAACGAGCATATAATCGGTTTTCCCTCTGAACAACTGCTCAGGTTCCTTACCTATGGCAGCAAATAAACCTTTCGGTTCGGTGGCTTCCAGCATTTCATCGGCCGGGAAATCGAGTACCAGCTTGTTTTCCTGCTGGCTTACAGAAAGCGGGCCGCTTTTCGAGTGCAGCGTGAGTTCGGGCTTGCCGTAGTCCAGGTGCTGGTACATTACATGGGCGGTAGCCAGGGTGGCATGTCCGCACAAATCTACTTCGGTACTGGGGGTGAACCAGCGAATGCTGATCCCCCCGTGCTCCTCAACGATGAAAGCGGTTTCTGACAGGTTATTCTCGGCAGCAATAGCCTGTAGCGTTTCATCGGGAAGCCAGAACTTCAGCGGGCAAACTGCCGCCGGGTTACCGGTGAACTGCTTACCAGCAAAGGCGTCGACCTGGTAAATAGGTATTTCCATATCTTTATCTTTTCACAAATGCTTAAAATATCTGTCAATATTAGTTATCATTACAATGAAATTTAAGCTATATCTCTAGCTCATGTTGTAAGGCGTTCTGTGTAACTCTATTCAAAAATAAACCTTACTATAATGCTACGAAATCTGTTAGGAATAACCATGCTGGTGTGTTCTTTGTCTGTTAATAATGTACAGGCGCAGCAGGATGCCAAACCCAAAAACATCATTTTACTTATTGGAGATGGTATGGGTGCTGCCCAGGTGTCATCGGCTTTCCTCTTCCAGGAAGAGGTTCCGAATTTTGTCCGCTTTCCTTACACCGGGCTGGTGCTTACCGCTGCCGGCAATGCTAAAATTACCGATTCGGCTGCCGGTGCTACGGCTTTTGCCTCCGGGGTAAATTCCTACAACGGGGCAATCGGCGTAACGCTCGACTCGGTAGAAGTACCCACCATCGCGGAACAGCTCTCTGCTAAAGGCTATAGTACCGGGGTGGTTGCCACTTCTTCTATTACCCACGCTACTCCGGCTTCTTTTTACGCTCATACGCTGTCGCGTAACCAGCACGAAGATATTGCCGAATATCTCGTTAATTCTTCCATCGATTTTTTTGCCGGTGGGGGACAGGATTTTTTCATGAAGCGTAAAGACGGGGAAAATTTAGTTGAAAAACTTACGGCCAACGGGTTTAAGGTAAACACCGAATCGCTGCAAGTCGACGGCCCGCTAACCGGAGATAGTAAGTATGGGTTCCTGCTTGCCGACGACGGCATGCCCCGCATGCTGGATGGTCGTGGAGATTTTCTTCCCCGCGCCACCCGAATGGCTATCGATCACCTTTCCCGGAATGAAGATGGCTTTTTCCTTATGGTAGAAAGTTCGCAGATCGATTGGGGCGGCCACGCCAACGACAGCGAATACATCGTTACTGAAGTACTCGATTTCGATAAGGCCGTTGGGGAAGCGCTCGACTTTGCAGAAAAAGATGGCAATACCCTGGTAATTGTTACGGCCGACCACGAAACCGGTGGTTATAGTTTATCCAGTAAAACAATTCGCAGTTTCGGTGGAACAAAGAAAAGCGACTACGATCAGCTCGAGCCTACCTTTTCTACCGGGGGGCATTCGGCTACCATGATTCCTTCTTTCGCGTTTGGTCCCGGAGCAGAGAGTTTTTCCGGGATTTACCGCAATATTGAGATTTATTTTAAAATGATGGAGAGCCTGGGCCAGCCACAGGATGCCAGTGGCATGCGCGATTAACTTATTTTTTTACTGTACTGTATAAAAATAGTGCGGGGAACCTTCCCTGTACTTTTTTTAGCAACACCGTTTAAACCGACAAAGCATTACCAAAGTCACTGGAAAATTTCGGGCTACATGACAATTCTCATTTTTACGGTATGGTTTTTTATTTAGAATTGTTTAAAATAGCAGAAAATAAAAAACGCCCGTATGTTAGCTGACATTCAAGAACGAGAAGAAAAGACCGGAACCTGCGAAGGATGTGCTTGCCAAACAGCTCTCGATGAAATGCTTCACGACAACCAGATCGTGTTTAAGAAGTGCTGCAAGAAGTACATGAAGAAAGGCAAAAAGCAGTGCAAAAGCTGCCCGAAATTTTAAAACAGATTGTGGTAATCGTAGCTTGGCTCCGATAGGCTTGAAAAAGTACCCGGGGCCGGGCTCGAACCGGCACGATGTTGCCATCACTTGATTTTGAGTCAAGCGCGTCTACCAATTCCGCCACCCGGGCTTTTATTGAAAGGGAAACAAATGTAGTAATTCGTTCCCTGTTTACCAATACCTCCGTGCTTATTCATTAAAGTGAACAATAATCCGGCTGTCGTAATTTAGCCCCAGTAAATCCCTGGCATTTCCTTTATTAATGCCTACCTCCAGTAATCCAGAAGAGTTGAATAAAATAAAGCAATCGCCCGGACTGCATTCCTCGTACTGCTGGTGAATTTCATGAAACTGCTCGGTGCCGATTTTAATGCTAAACGACCGATTCTGGTGAAATTCCCGAAACGTTTGTTCACGGATGTTGGTAATTAAATTACCGTAATCATCCACGTGCATTACGCTACCCGATATAAGCCGCCGGGTTGCTCTTACGTGCCTGGGAACCATCCGGGTAAGCTGCTTGTCGACATCGTCAATCAGCGAACCAATTTCTCTCCAGTCGGCCCCGTTGGCCAGCTTTACCGCTACGTCGGTGTAGTACGTTCGGGCAGGAAAACTTTCATTTCCCACGGGGAAGGAAACTACCCAGTCGGGCGATTCCCGGCTAAGCAAATGCAGTAGCCCGTTGTCAGGGCAAACAAACAGGTGCCCTTCTATACTGGCTGCCAGCATACGGCCCTGCGTTTCGTTAACACAAGCAACGTGAACAGTTCCTACCGGAAAATCGCGGAAAACGGTACCCAAAACAAATGATGCGTGTGCAAGGTTAAATTTACGAACCTGGTGCGTAATATCAACGATACGAATATCCTGATCGAGGCTGTAGATGCTGCCTTTTAAAGCTGCCACGTAATGGTCGTTTTCACCATAATCAGATAGAAGTGTAATCAGGCGCATAAGGCAGCTAATTTTTTTGTAATTTTGTTATGACTAAGGTTAATGCTTAAACTGAACTACTTTAAACAACAATATTAAGGAGTAACATTTGGTAGAAAAAGTAATTACACTTGAAGATGTTTCATTACCCGAATTTCTCGGAGTAGAAAACAAAAACATTAAGCAGGTTGCCCACGCTTTTCCTGAAAGCAAGATTGTTTCCAGGGGTAACGAAATTCGAATAAAGGGGGCTACACCGGAAATACTAAAAATCAACGACATATTAAACTCTCTCATCCAACACTATCATCGCTACGGTAAAATTACAGAAGATAATGTAAAGCATTACCTGAACGAAGAAGAAGATAAGCTGCTTGGTAAGGAAGAAAAAGATCAGGTAGTACTTTATGGTACCGGTGGCGTGGTGGTTAAGCCCAAAACAATTAACCAGCAAAGCCTGGTATCGGTGGCCATGGAAAATGATCTGGTTTTTGCCATTGGCCCGGCAGGTACCGGAAAAACGTATATTTCGGTGGCTCTGGCTGTAAGGGCCCTGAAGAATAAAGAGGTAAAAAAAATTATCATCACCCGCCCGGCTGTGGAAGCAGGAGAAAACCTGGGATTCCTGCCCGGCGACCTGAAAGAGAAGATAGAACCTTACCTCCGCCCGATTTACGATGCACTTAATGACATGGTTCCGGCCGAAAAATTGCGGTACTACGAAGAAAGCAGGATTATTGAAATTGCTCCGCTGGCATATATGCGTGGTCGTACCCTGCATAATGCCTTCATCCTGCTCGATGAGGCTCAGAATACCACCGATATGCAAATTAAGATGTTCCTTACACGCATGGGGCCCAAGTCGAAAGTGATTATTACGGGCGACCGATCTCAGATAGATTTGCCAAAGAAACAGAAGTCTGGTTTAATTGAAGCCATCCGGGTGCTTCACGGAGTGAAAGGAATCGGTTTCGTGGAACTAGACGGGGCTGATGTGGTGCGCCATAAGCTGGTGAAACGAATCATTGATGCCTACGAGAAACACGACGGAAACGATAAGAACCAAGAGTAATGGAAAACTTAAATGTAAGGCATATTAAAGACGTCGCTTTGAAAGAAATGGCTTACGCCGTACGTAGGGAAGTGTTTGTGGTGGAACAAGAAGTAGCACCTGATGATGAGTTCGATGAATTCGAGGAAAACAGTCGCCACTTTCTGGTTTCAACCGATAACGGAAAAGCCGTGGGCACGGCCCGTTGGCGTTTTACCGACTCAGGCATTAAACTGGAGCGGTTCGCTGTATTAAAAGAATACCGGGGCAAAGGGATAGGGGCTGCTTTGGTTCAGGCCGTAATGGACGACATACGGACTCAAACCCAAAACCAGTCGGTACCTAAAGTATACATGCATGCCCAACTCCGGGCTATGCCGCTATACAACCGATTCGGTTTTAAACAGGAAGGCGAACAGTTCGTAGAATGCGGTATCCAGCACTACACCATGGTGTGGGAAGAAAAAACAGGGTACGATTTTACCAGGTAATTTAACTTAGGGTTTGTTAAAATTTCATCCTTTGGGCTGTAAATTCCCCTCTGATCGCCGTACTATATTTTATCCGTCACAGGATCGGGCCAAGTCAACTATACCATTAAAAACTGGCGTGTTCAATCACAGCGGTTTGTTTTGGTATCGTACATAGCCCTCCGTTACTGATGTAATGTGTGAACGACCCAAAGCCGATGTTGGTCTTGTGAGCCGATGGGTTTGGTATTGATAAGTATATTGTATTACACGCAAATGTAATTGCCTAACATAGCAAATAACCTTGCATGAAGCCAATTAATGTTAGGCAAAAACAGGTTCTTATTCTTCTTATTTAAGCTTTTGGCTAACCTGAGGATGCCTTAATCACTTACAGGAATTCTCCAGTTCAAATGCTTTGCCCGGTCAATTATTGCATGTCAGGATTACTACAATCATCCGTACAGGTGCATATAAATTAGTTTGACGTAGAATTTATACGAGTTCGCTCAGCCTGTTTCGGGTTAGTATGAATTCACAGCAAACAGAAACGGCTTGCCTGCTGGTTTATGCTACTGACAGTTAACTGTTGAAATTGCGATAAGTACGCTATAGTTATGATTATAATGTGTTTCCTGTGAGTGAACGCCCTAATAGGAAAATTCTTTAAGAAACAATAAAGCCCTGGGGTACAGGGCTTTGTTGTTTATATTGAATAGTTCGCTTAATAATTAACTCACCGATGCAGTTTCCTTTTCTTCCTCTTCAACCTCTTCAATCTCTTTGGCAGCGAGGAACTTTTCAGCATCTAGCGCAGCCATACAACCGGTACCGGCTGCAGTTACTGCCTGCCGGTAAATGCTGTCCTGGGCATCGCCCGAGGCAAATACGCCTTCTACATTGGTTCGGGTAGAACCGGGAACGGTTTTAATGTAACCCGTCTCGTGCATATCGAGCTGACCCCGGAAGATATCTGTATTGGGTTTGTGACCAATAGCAACAAAGAACCCCTGTACTTGTAATTCGCGGGTTTCGTTAGTTTGGTTGTTAATCACCCTTACCGACTCAACTTCTTCATTACCCATAATTTCAACCGTTTCGGTATTCCAGAGGATTTCTATGTTGTCGGCTCTTTTCACCCGGCTTTGCATGATTTTAGAAGCCCGCATCTCGTCGCGGCGAACCAACATGTACACCTTGTTGGCGATTTTCGATAAGTAACTGGCTTCTTCAGCAGCAGTATCGCCACCGCCTACTACAACCACATCCTGCTTTCGGAAGAAAAACCCGTCGCATACGGCACAGGCAGATACCCCACGACCGTTGAACTTTTCTTCAGACTCCAGTCCGAGCCATTTGGCAGAAGCACCTGTTGATATAATAACCGACTTGGCTTCTATTTCGTGCTTGTCGTCAATTACTACTTTACGAGGATATACGGAGAGGTCAACCGATGTTGCCATGCCGATGCGAACATCCGTCCCGAACCTTTCAGCCTGCTTCTGGAAGTCTACCATCATTTGTGGTCCCATTACTCCATCGGGATAGCCCGGGTAGTTTTCTACATCACTGGTAATAGTAAGCTGACCACCCGGCTGTTCACCCTGGTACAATACCGGGTTTAAACCTGCACGAGCGGCGTAAATAGCAGCGGTGTAACCTGCAGGTCCTGATCCAACAATTAACAAGTCTATTTTTTCAGTTGTCATGATATGTATATTTAATTTTTTCTTAGCTCTCTTGACTACATTCTTAACCAACGAAAAGTGATACTTGAAGTTTTGTTCATTTGAAAGAACCCATTTTAGAAGCAGCAAATAGGGCTGATTTGTCGGTATGCTTACAAAAAGATTAGCTTCCGGCAGTTAAAGTCTGGTTAACCCAGATATGGTTTCAGTGATTTGCTTCGTGAGGTATGGCGGAGTCTTCTGATGGCCTTTTCCTTAATTTGGCGAACCCGCTCCCGGGTTAAACCAAATTTCTCACCGATTTCTTCAAGCGTTAGGGCATTTTCACCGTTCAGCCCGAAATAAAGTGCAACCACGTCGGCTTCCCGGGGGGTAAGTGTTGATAACGCTCGCATCACCTCTTTGCGAAGCGAATCATCGATCAGTGTTGAATCGGGCGTAATGTCTCCGTCGTTTTCCAGTACATCCAGCAGGCTGTTTTCTTCTCCCTGAACAAAAGGAGCATCAACCGATACGTGGCGGCCCGATACCTTCAGGGTATCAACCACCTCGTTAGAAGTTACTTCAAGCACTTCAGCCAGTTCATCGGGAGAAGGCTCGCGCTCGAACTTCTGCTCCAGATCGGCAAAAGTTCTCGATATTTTATTCAGGGAACCTACCCGGTTCAACGGTAGCCGAACAATTCGCGACTGCTCTGCCAGGGCCTGGAGAATAGACTGACGGATCCACCAAACTGCGTAAGAAATAAATTTGAATCCGCGTGTTTCGTCGAAACGTTGTGCTGCTTTAATTAACCCAAGATTACCCTCATTAATTAAGTCACCTAGCGTAAGGCCCTGATTTTGGTATTGTTTGGCAACCGATACCACAAACCTCAGATTGGCTTTCGTAAGCTTTTCCAGTGCAAGCGGGTCGCCTTCGCGAATTCTTTTGGCAAGATCTACTTCCTCATCGGCAGTAAGCAAGTCTACCTTCCCGATTTCCTGGAGGTATTTATCGAGCGACTGGCTCTCACGGTTAGTGATTTGCTTGGTAATCTTGAGTTGTCTCATAAAAGATGGAGTTGGTTTGTAAAAAAATGTATGAACTAATTATTACTCCGAACGGGAAGGTTTCTTCTCCGGGCGGGGCAATAACACTTTACGTGAAAGCCTGAACTTGCCTGATTTTTTATCGATATCAATCAGTTTGATCTTAATTTCTTCACCAACTTCCATAATTTCATCCAGGTTTTCAACTCGTTCCCATTTTACTTCGGAAATATGGAGCAGACCTTCTTTACCCGGCATAAATTCGATGAATGCACCAAAAGGCATGATTGATTTTACCACACCTTCGTAGGTTTCACCCACTTCAGGAACTGCAACGATGGCTTTCACTCTTCCGAGGGCAGCATCCATCGACTCCTTACTGGTAGCGAAAATGCTAACCAAACCGTGTTTCTCAACTTCTTCAATGACGATAGTGGTTTCGGTTTCTTTCTGTATTTCCTGTACAATTTTACCCCCCGGGCCAATAATTGCACCAATCATCTCCTTCTCTATTTTCAGTACAGAAGACCGTGGAGCATGCTCTTTCATTTCATCGTTAGGCTTGGAAATGGTTTTGGCCATTTCGCCTAAAATATGTTTCCTGCCCTCGTTTGCCTGGGCCAGTGCCTTGCGGAGAATATCGAATGATAACCCTTCCAGTTTAATATCCATCTGGCAGGCGGTAATGCCGTCGGCAGTACCAGTTACTTTAAAGTCCATATCACCCAGGTGGTCTTCATCACCCAGAATATCGGAAAGAATGGCATGTTCACCAGTTTCCGGATCGGAAATCATGCCCATGGCAATACCGGCAACAGGAGCCTTAATCGGTACACCAGCATCCATTAACGCCATCGATCCGGCGCAAACGGTTGCCATTGAAGAGGAACCGTTCGATTCCAGGATATCGGAAACAACCCGGATGGTGTAAGGATTGTCCTCGTCGGAAGGGACCACGTATCGTAATCCACGCATGGCCAGATTACCGTGTCCTACCTCTCTTCGGGCAGGCCCGCGATTTGGCTTTACCTCCCCAGTGGAAAAACCGGGAAAATTATAGTGCAGTATAAATTTCGAACTGCCGGATATCACGGCCCCATCTACCATTTGCTCGTCGAGCTTGGTTCCCAGCGTTACGGTAGTGAGCGATTGCGTTTCGCCACGAGTAAAGATGGCAGAACCGTGGGCCATTGGCAGGTAATTCACTTCGGTTTGGATAGGGCGGATTTCGGTGGTTTCCCGACCGTCCAGTCGTTTTTTCTCCTGTAAAACCAAATTTCGGGAAGCTTTCTTTTGTGCTTCTCCGGCGTATTTCTTAATGAGCCCCTCGTCGATTTCGTGGTCTTCCGGCAGCGCTTCGATGTATTCTTCTACAATGGCTTTGAACGACTCCTTGCGCTTGGCTTTATCAGCTAGCTGTTGCTGGGCCACTGCGTACATTTTGTCGTACATGGTATCGAAAATTTGCTTGCGCAGTTCTTCGTCGTTTACCTCATGATCGTAAGTACGCTTTTCAATACCCAGTTCGTTAGCCATTTCCATTTGTGCCTTGCACTGAAGTTTAATTACTTCGTGGGCCTTGGCAATGGCTTCCAGCATATCTTCTTCTGACACTTCCTGCATGGCACCTTCCACCATCAGGATGTTGTCGTGGGAAGCACCCACGATCAGGTCGATTTCGGCCCCTTTGGTTTGATCAGCATTGGGATTTACAATGTATGCTCCTTCACTGGTTTTCACCACACGTACTTCAGATATCGGCTCGGCAAACGGAATATCCGATACTGCAATAGCCGCAGAAGCTGCCAGTGCCGCCAGAGCATCGGGCATTACGTCCTGATCGGCTGAAATCAGGTTAATATTTACCTGGGTGTCGGCGTGGTAATCGTCAGGGAACATGGGGCGGATCACACGGTCAACCAATCGGCAAACCAGTACTTCGTGATCAGAAAGTTTACCTTCCCGTTTAACAAAACCGCCCGGTATCTTACCGGCCGCCGCAAATCTTTCCTGGTAATCCACGGAAAGGGGGAGAAAGTTAACGCCTTCTTTGGCTTCTTGGTTTGCAACAACAGTAGCTAGTAGCATGGTTTTGCCCATGCGAACTACTACCGATCCGTCGCCTTGTCCACCGCCTCCAGCCGTCTTTTGTAGGCGCAACAACGTTTGT
>CAZIWJ010000069.1:9007-14766 GCA_964542855.1 uncultured Roseivirgaceae bacterium | reverse complement strand
TGGCAGAATATTGATGAGGATCGTTTCGACAAAGAAGTAGCGCTAAAGGCACTCAGTTTTCTGGCCGGAATCGATTTAACTATTGGTAACAGAGGAAAGCAGGAAGATTTGATTTTTGATAACCATATATACGCCTTTTATCCAGAGGTACTCGACAAATCTATCAAACAAGACAAGATATCATTGCGCAAATATGATTTGGATACCGGGGAGGAAATCTGGAAATCGGAAACCGAAAAATTAAATGTGAGTCGGTATTTCGGGGCTGAAGGAGTATTGTTTATTAAAGGAGAAACAACGGGTTTTATTCCGCGTCCAGTATTGTTAGCTTTTGATGCAGCAACTGGTGAGAAACTTTATGAATTAAAGCTTGAGTCAACAAGATATTCAGAAATAATTCCCACCAATGGTCGTATTTATATACGTCTTTGGCCCGAGGATGTGCAAGCTTTTGAAATCAGGAGTGGAAAAGAGATCCCTCTTAATGTTCCATACAGGAGCCCTGGCGATATTCGCTTGTATAATGATGCACTAATGGTAGCTTACTCAAGTAAATGGCTTGTGGCGCATGATCCAGCAACTTTTGAAGTTAAAAATGAAATGGAGTTACCGGACTATTTCTTTAATTACGACTATAGAGGAGATACCTTTTTTATTTACAAGACAGAAGGCTTTGAAGGTGCACGTGGGATAATAGCCATAGATTTGGAGAAATGGGCTGTAAAGGGCTACATAATAAATGACCAGAGCGGAACATTTACCACAATTTCAGGAGGAGAAACTAAAAACCGGGTATATAAAGATTATCATTTATTCTTAACAGAAGATGGAGAGTCCATCTTTGAGTTGGATGATGATATGATAAAAAAATATGCGGTTAACTAAACTCCAGAATAGCAAAACCTGTAAGCTTTCGTGCAACAAATCGTACTGAATTTTCCCCGGTAAGCCTGGTATTATTCGTCAGTTCTACCTGCCTTTACTGCCACCCATGTAAACTCCGGGTTTACTGGGTATAACCAGTAAGGCTACACATAACACAAAACAACGGGTTAACCAGGTACAACTTCATTGGCTTTTCATTCATTTAAAAACCAATCACTCAAAACCTACCTGTTCCTTTCCCCTGATAACACAAAAAAGCCGGTTTATATCGGGATGTAGGCCGAAATATGGAGCCACGTATCGGAATGATCATAAAAAAATCCGGCGGGAACTACCCACCGGATTTTGAAAGAAACAAAAACAAGATGTCATGAGAATATAAAATTGATTTCGCACGTCGATCTTGTGTTAATCTCAACGAAACCATTTTTTGAAAAGTTCTTTCGGAATTATCCGCTAAAACGGAGGTTCGCCGTCATCCGGATCGAAGGCTGGTCCGGATGATCCCGGAGCCTGGGGAGGATTAGCCTTACTTCCGAAGGTCATTACTCCGTCGCTTTTAAATTCTTCGCCGTATCCACCACTGGCCGTAGTACCCGAAAAACTGTTGTAACTGTTATCCCAATCGGTAAACTTGGTGTAAGGCCCAATGAATTTCAGCTTCACCGTTCCCAGGCCGCCATTCCTGTGCTTGGAAATAATTACCTCTCCCACTCCCTGGGTAGAGGCATTGGTTTCATCTTCGGTAATACCGTAATATTCCGGACGGTAAAGGAACATCACCATATCGGCATCCTGCTCAATACTACCCGATTCTCTGAGGTCGGAAAGTTGCGGCCTCTTTTCTCCTCCCCGGGTTTCCACTGCCCGGCTAAGCTGGGATAATGCAATAACCGGCACGTTCAGCTCTTTGGCCAAATTTTTCAGCGCCCTGGATATGGAGGCAATTTCCTGTTCACGGTTTCCCTGGTTTCCTTGACCAGTTTCCCCGCTCATGAGTTGGAGGTAATCGATAATGATTAACTGCACATCGTGCTGGGCTTTTAACCGCCTCGATTTAGAGCGAAGTTCGCGAATAGATAAGGCCGGGGTATCGTCGATGAAGATGGGGGCGTCGGACAGCGGAGCGGTTTGATGCACCAGCTGCTCCCATTCGTAATCGGCCAACTTGCCCTGTTTAATTTTTTCACTTTCCAGTTGAGCCTCCGAAGAAATTAACCGGTTTACTAGCTGCAGGGTAGACATTTCAAGCGAAAAAATAGCTACCGGCATTTTAAAATCAATGGCTGCATTCCGGAGCGAAGACAGCACAAATGCCGTTTTTCCCATACCGGGACGAGCGGCAATAATAACCAGGTCGGACCGCTGCCAGCCGGAAGTGATCCGGTCTAGTTCGGTAAACCCGGAAGGAATTCCCGTTAACCCTTCCTGATCTTTTTTGCTTTCCAGTTCGTCAATAGCTTCCCGCAAAACCGATCGCATGTCGGCGTAGTTCTTCCGGATGTTAGTATCTGAAATACTGAATATCTCCTGTTCTACCTTGTCGAGCAGGTTAAATACATCGGTGGTGTCCTCGTAGGCCATTTTCTGAATTTCCGAAGAAATATGAATCAGGTCGCGCTTAATGTGCTGCTCAGAAATAATTCGGGCGTGGTACTCTACGTTGGCCGCCGAGTTAACTTTATTGGTTAAAGAGGTAACGTAATAGGGGCCGCCTACAAAATCCAGCTTGCCGCTTTTTTTCAGTTGCTGGGTTACCGTTAAAATATCAACCGGTTCGGAATTATCGAACAGGTCGGTAATAGCCCGGTAAATTTCGCAGTGAACATCTTTGTAAAAGCTCTCCGGCCGCAGGATTTCAATTACCGTAGTCAGGGCATCTTTTTCCAGCATCAGGGCCCCGAGTACAGCCGCTTCCAGGTCAACCGCCTGGGGTGGCAATTTACCCAGGGAAGCGCTTACTTCGCTCATAAGACCGTTTATGCGGTTTTTAACCGGCTTATTGGGGTAAGAAGCAGGTTTTCCAAGCTTACGGTCTGAACTCATAGAATCAACTGATTAAATTTAGGACGTGCAAGATGGTTAATGATGCCACCATCTGCCAAACGAACAGGAAATAAATTTCGGTATAATTTACACCTGCATCAAAGCCTGGAAGAAATTCATATTTTCGTTAGGTTTCTTTACAATAAGGATAGGAATATGCTGCTCTTCTTTAAGGCACTGCTCAGCCACACTGCCTAATAAAACAGCTGCCATCGGGCTTCTTCCCTTGGAGCCGATAATTAGCAAATCAGTTTCCTGCTGGTGAGCATGGGCAATGATTTCTTCTTTAATAGTGCGAGAGCCCGCATTCAGCAAGTATGTAATTTCAAGTTCCGGGAACGGGGAATCTTTCATAAACCCGGAGGCTTCCTTTCGGGCATGCTTTTCCATGATGGCCGCAAAATCCTTTTTACTTTTCCCGGTTTTATGATACCCCTGGGGTAGGCTGTAAACGTGAACCCCTTTTACCCGGGCCCCGCTTTTTTCCGACAGCGATTGGGCCGCATTTAACGCTAGCGATGCATTCTCAGAGAAATCTACCCCAACCAAAATGTTTTTCATTTCGGGTTCTACATCGCTGGGAATGAAAAGAACAGAAGTGGTGCTGAGGCCAGCCACCCGGCCCGCTTTTAACATGGGGTGAGGGTTTCCAGACTCCCGGCCAATCAGTACCAGGTCTACCTGCTTAATTTTTGCCCACTTCAGGATAATTTCGGAAGGTTTCCCCTCCCGTACGTCAATTTCATAGTCGATAGAGGAAATATCAAAGTGCTGGTTCACCTGGGTTTCCACGTCCCTTATGATGGCTTCATCCAGTGGGGCCAGCACGTCGCCGAATTCCTTCATCGTTTCCTTCGGAATTTCCAGGCTGCGAACAGCATGAAGAAAATATATTTTCTGTACGGGTAAAACCTCGGCCAGTTTAGCGGTGTACTTCAGAATAGCGTCGTCTGAGTTTCTTCCTGCCAAACAAACCAGTAATCTGCTTATTGAATCCATGGTGTATTTATAGCTATTTCTATACGGTATTACAAATATCAAACTAGCGAAATGTTTTAGATTAAGCGAGTAGTTTTTAACATTTCAACCTGCTGTCTCAAAACTTTACTTCAAAAAAATAGCCGGAGCTGGCAGGCCTAAATTTTAATGGTTTTTCGTAAACCTTACATCTTATTTTTTAACTTTTTACGTACCCTCCTGTATTTTTTTAATGCGGCTAGTTCAGGTAGTTTACCCCGTAAGTCATTGAAAAAAGCTGTTTTGAGCCAATGTAAGCGAGAAAAGTAGTTAGTTTCTCTTTTTTTTAACTTATTATTAACCCCAGAAAGGGGTTATTTAAAGCCAAAATAAGTTAAAATCTAACAACATTGATTCATGAAAAGACTCTACAGTAAAATTACTTTGCTGCTTGCCGTACTCTTGTGCGCGAGTAGTATTTCACAGGCACAGAAGATAGCCAACGACTTGCTGCGCCTTACCGGGCAGGTTGAAACCACCAACGCACGCGTGGCCGCCCCCGACGGACTGGAGGATCTGGGTAATGATTTCGTGCAAATAGTGGGCGATAAGGTTGTGGTAGAAGCAACTACTACCCCTGATAACATTGATGTGCTGAAAGCAGAACTGGCAGCCCTCGGCATGACCAGTATTTCATCGTACGGACCTATGGTTTCCGGTTTGCTACCTATCGATAAAATCGAAGGTATGAATAGTATTGCTACTCTCCGGTTTGCTTATCCGGGCTACAAGCCCAAAACCCGGGTAGGCTCAGTAACCAGCCAATCGTTTACTGCACTAAATGTTGACCGGGCGCAAAAAAAGTTTGGAGTAACCGGTAAAGGGGTAAAAATTGGTATCCTGTCCGATTCCTATAATACCCTGGGCGGCGAAGCAGCTGGCATTGCCAGTGGCGATCTTCCTCCTGAAGGAGTAGAAATCCTGAATGAGTTCGACGGTACAGGAATTGATGAGGGCCGTGGAATGGCTGAACTCGTTTACGACATTGCACCCGATGCCGATCTTGCTTTTTACACCGCTTTTGAAGGACAGCCCGATTTTGCCGCTGGTATTGTTGCCCTGCAAGAAGCCGGCTGCGATGTAATTGTTGACGACGTAGGCTACCTTACCGAGCCCTACTTTCAGGATGGGGTAATTTCCCAGGCTGTTGATGAAGTAGTGTTGAAAGGTGCCAGCTACTACTCTTCTGCCGGTAATTCCTCGAACAACGCTTTCCAGGATACCGGTATTAAACGTTTCGGTGGGGAACTCGACCTAAATGGAATTACTAACCTGAGTACCGGGGAAACTTACTCAGCCCCCCTGGAAGGTGAATTGTACGACTTTAGCGGCGAAGGGCAGTTTAAAAGATCGCTTTCCCTGAGTACCGGACAAAACTTTACCATTTCACTTCAGTGGGTAGACCCTTATTTCAGTGCTTCCGGCGACTCAACCCGCACGGCACAAACCGACCTGGACTTTTTCCTGGTATTCCCGGATCTTGGATTTGCATTTTCTGCTGAAAACCCGAATTTAATCTCTGGCGACCCTATTGAGTTTAATGGCGTTACCTGGAATGGTGAAGGATCGTTAAATGTAGAATTATACGTCCTGAAGCGTGAAGGCCCTGAACCTAGAGCCGTTCGTTACATCGATCGGTCCGGACAGGCTGCTTTTGCTACCGAACTCCCCGGCGATAACCAGGGTACAGCCTACGGCCATTCTAATGCAGCACTGGGTATTTCGGTTGGAGCTACCCGTTACACCCAAACCCCTCGCTTCCGCGATGCAGAAGGCGAAGCCGCCAATGCTTTTTTCTTCGGTCGGGGTCG
>CAZIWJ010000069.1:0-8907 GCA_964542855.1 uncultured Roseivirgaceae bacterium | reverse complement strand
GCTTCCGCGATGCAGAAGGCGAAGCCGCCAATGCTTTTTTCTTCGGTCGGGGTCGGGATCGAGGTCGAGGTCGAGGTCGGGGTAAAAAGAAAGACAAGGACGAACCCGAGCCTCCCATCGTAGAAAGGTTTTCATCTGTAGGGGGGATTCCGATTTACTTCCGGCCTAACGGTAAAAAACTGTGGTTCCCCCGAACCCGCAGAAAGCCCGAGTTTGTGGCTTCCCAGGGCGACAATACCACTTTCTTTGGTTTCGATTTTGAAGGCGACGGGTTCCCTAACTTCTTCGGTACTTCAGCCTCGGCTCCCAATTCGGCCGCTATTGCCGCTCTCATGATTGAGGCTTCCGACAAAAGCCGTAACCCCCTGTTCCGTATTTTCGGACTTAGCCCTTTTGCTATTGAATACATCTTTAGCAGCACCGCCCTCGATATGGATAATATTTATACGGAAGGTTTCGACAGGGGCTTCGATTTCAACACCGGCTACGGGTTTATTAATGCCGAAAAAGCAGTGGCCAATGTGCTCGGGGTTGATCCGGATGACTTCGATGATGACGACGATGATAACAACAGAAGGGTACCGGTTGCTTCCGACCTGGAAGTTGCTGAGCCTGATGTTCCGGCCAGCCTGAATGTATTCCCTACCGTTACCAGCGGAACGGTAACTTTCCTGGCCGAAGTACCCGCTGAGCAAACCTTTAGCCTGAATGTAATTAATACACTCGGCCAGCGGGTGTACCAGATTAGCAACGTGGGGAACTTTGAAAAGCAAATCGACTTTTCCCGCTTTGGCAGGGGCGTTTACATGGCTAACTTCCGCAGCAACGATGTAAATAAAACCGTTCGCTTTGTGGTAGAGTAACGGCAGCTAACTATTACCCTGATTACCATTTTTTACCCCCGGTAACACTATGTTTGCCGGGGGTATTTTTTTTAAACCGGGCTCATTTAATACATCGGGCTGTGCGAACGAAAACCGGCACAGGATGTTGCTTATGATGATCCGGCTATATTTCGTAGTTTTACAAGTCCTAAATTAAAGTACAGAATCGTGGTAAAGATTGGTAAAGTAGAAATTGATGATTTTCCGTTGTTGCTCGCTCCCATGGAAGACGTGAGCGACCCCCCCTTCCGGGCCGTGTGCAAACAGCACGGGGCCGACCTGATGTATACCGAGTTCATTTCCGCCGACGGCCTCATCCGTGATGCCGATAAAAGCGTGGAAAAACTAGACATTTACGATTATGAACGCCCGATAGGCATCCAGATATTTGGCGATAAAATCGATGCCATGCGTAATGCAGCATCTATTGTTACCAATACCAACCCGGAAATTCTCGATATCAATTACGGCTGCCCGGTGAAAAAGGTAGCCTGCAAAGGTGCCGGGGCCGGCATTCTGCAGGACCTGCCTAAAATGCAGGCCATGACCGCTGAGATTGTGAAAAGCACGCACCTCCCGGTAACCGTTAAAACCCGGCTGGGGTGGGACGAAAATACTATTAAAATCCAGGAAGTAGCCCACCGGTTGCAGGATGTGGGCGTAAAGGCTTTGTCTATCCACGGCCGTACCCGCAAGCAAATGTATAAAGGGGTAGCCGACTGGGAGCCGATAGCCGCGGTTAAAAACGATCCGGATATTCACATACCCATTTTCGGGAACGGCGATATTGACTCTCCCCTGAAAGCACTCGAATACCGGAAAAAATACGGTGTAGACGGCATCATGATTGGCCGGGCGGCCATTGGCTACCCGTGGATTTTCCGGGAAATTAAACACTACTTTAAAACCGGTGAACTACTTCCCCCACCTACCCTGCAAGAACGCATCGATACCGTTAAACAGCATTTTCTGTTTTCAGTAGAATGGAAAGGCGAACGTAAAGGCATTTATGAAATGCGTCGCCATTATTCCAACTATTTTAAAGGTATCCCTCACTTTAAGCCGTTCCGCACCCGGCTGGTTGAAGCCCCGGATAAGGCAGTAGTTCTGGAAATACTGGAACAAATTGCCGAACAATTCGGAAACCGGGAGGAAGTTGTTTATGCCTGACCAGAAAAAAGAAAACCTCACAGCCTGGGGTATTCTGCTCCTGCTGTCCCTCATCTGGGGAAGCTCTTTTATCCTGATAAAACGGGGGCTGGAAGTGTTTTCCGCTCCTGAAGTTGCAGCCATCAGAATTGTATCGGCCGCTACCTTTTTGCTGCCCCTGGCCCTTCCCCGCATCGGTAAAATAACAACCAGGCATTACCGCCTGCTATTCATTATCGGTTTGGTAGGCAGCTTCTTTCCCGCTTTTTTCTTTGCGCTGGCACAAACCTCGCTCAGCAGTTCGGTTACCGGTATTCTCAACGCCCTTACGCCCATCTCTACCCTGGTTATTGGGGCTGCCTTTTTCAGCCAGCCCATTACCCGCCAAAAAGGCATCGGCCTGGGCATGGGCCTTACCGGTACTATTATTCTCGTACTGGCCGGCTCCGGCGGGCAGCTGGGAGCAGTAAATGTATTTGCCGGCTTTGTTATCGGGGCCACCATTTGTTACGGTACCAACCTGAACGTGATTAAAACTTTCCTGGCCGATTTAAAACCAACCGTTATTACCAGCATCTCACTGGTACTGGTTGCTCCTTTTGCCGCTATTTACCTCTTTGGTTTTTCCGGGTTTATACAAACCCTGCAAAACGTAGAAGGGGCCACGATGTCGCTTACTTACCTGCTCATTCTTGGAGTGGTAGGCACTGCGCTATCGCTGATTATTTTCAATCACCTTGTGCAAATGAAGACCGCTGTTTTTGCCAGTTCAGTTACTTACCTGATCCCTGTTGTAGCTATTGGCTGGGGCTTACTAGACGGTGAAGAGCTATTGGTTACCCATTTTATTGGTATGGTTACCGTTATTTCCGGGGTTTACCTGGCGAACAAACGGCGGCAGGTAAACTATTCGAAGTAATTTATTTATATTTACAGCTTGTTTCAACGAAATACTACACCCGATCATGGCAGAGCAAATGATTAACCCCGGCTTAAAAGTCATCGCCGGGCCCGACTCGCTCGACGAATACAATATTGACGAACTGTACCGCATTTCCGAAATTAAGGTCAATGACCGGTATGCTGTTATGGGAGCCCGTACGGTAGGGCTGAAATCGCGTACCAACTTCGATAAACAGAATAGCGATGCCGGCTTTATGGGCCATGATTTCAACGTTATTATGCGCAACTTCAACATCTTCGGTAACGGGGGAAACAAAGACGATCTGCGTCCTCTCCCCTCGGTCGATATGGCTGCCCAGTTGTATGAAGATACCGGCATGATGGGATCTACCGAAATTGTGCTTCCCGCTATCCAGATGGCCTGCCTGGCCAAGTCGTTCAAGTTTAAGCCTTTTATGGTGTGGAACCCTGCCGTAGATCAGCTTGGCTGGCACGTTCGCCAGATGGCCGGTTTTGCCGACGAGCTCGACTGGGTGGTAGGCATTAAAAACGGTAAGTGGCTGGGTGAAGAATACGAACTTTCAGAAACCCCCGACTTCCAGGGAAGAACCAGCATTGAAGTAGCCTGGGACGGCCACGCCAATTACGCCTCTATCGCCCCGGAAACCGTACTGATTCAGCGCGGTTGCGATTTACCCAACAAAGGCGAGTACCGAAATCTCCCCATTCATTATGCTGCCCGCAGAACTAAACTTCGTCACCAGGACCGTAAACTGAAAATGTATTTCGATCCCAGTCATTCGCTTGGCCCTAAAATGCGCGACCAAATTGTGGCCGAAACGGTGAAAGCCATGAAAATGAAAGTAACCGATAATGAGTACCTGTACGATGGCATTCTTATTGAAGTAGGTACAGCTCGTTGCGATACGCACCAACATATTACAGTGCGCGAATTGCAAGACCTGATTGAAGAACTGGCCCAATTCCGTACCCTGGAGGCAAACAACAGGCACTGAAGATAACCCAGCCTGCCGATATACGATATAATTAACAAAAGCCGTACTACTTTAAAATCAGTACGGTTTTTTTATTACAGTTGTTAATAAAACTGAACCACAAAATATACTATGTATCGTTGTCCGATAATTCTTGTTCTGCTCTCAGTATTTTTCATCTCCTGCAGTTCTTCTACCAAAGATCGGCTGGTTTACCAGGATATCCTAAATCCCGACCTTACCAGCGGGCAGGTGGCCCACGACCCCGACGATCCGGCCGTTTGGATCGACCCGGAAAACGCCGAACAAAGCCTCATCCTGGGTACCGATAAGGGCTCAGACCAGGCCAACGGCGCCCTGTACGTATTTAATACCAACGGAGAAATACTGGAAGAAAAGACTATCCGGGGCCTAAAGCGCCCAAATAACGTAGATGTTGAATACAATGTTAGGCTAAACGACACTACAGTAGATATTGCCCTGGTTACGGAACGTAATGCCAATGCCCTGCGCATTTTCAGTTTACCGGATATGAAGCCGCTGGACAATGGGGGGATCCCGGTATTCGAAAATGAAGAAAACCGTGCGCCGATGGGTGTTGCAGCTTATCATTCCGAAGCCACCGATAAAACTTATGCTATTTTAAGCCGAAAAACTGGTCCTGAAGAAGGATATTTGTTTCAGTACGAATTAATACCCGGAAACAACGGTACCTTTACAGCTAAGAAGGTGCGGGCATTCGGTAAATTCAGCGGAACTAAAGAAATTGAATCCATCGCGGTAGATGACTCGCTAGGTTATGTTTACTATTCCGATGAAGCGGCAGGGGTAAGAAAATACCATGCTAATCCGCAAGCAGGAAACGAAGAACTGGCCCTTTTTGCTGTGGAAGGTTTTACCGACGACCGTGAGGGAATTTCTATTTATCCTACCGGCAGAGAAACTGGTTTTATATTCGTTTCCGACCAGGGTGTAAACCGCTTCCACGTGTTTAAGCGGAATGGTGAACACGAACGCGTTGCTATTCTTACAGTAACAGCCGAGCAGAGCGATGGCAGTGAACTAACCTCTGCTGCGCTAGCAGATGAATTTCCGGAAGGGGCCTTTATCGCCATGTCGAACGAAGGTAATTTTCATTTCTACGACTGGCGGAAATTACGAGAGGAAATTAATAAAATGATGAATACCGATCGCTTCAAAGAGAGAGGCGACCCTACCCTGTAATTTCACATTACTTTCTTTCGGTTGAATCTGCTACTTTTAGGGTAAGTTGCTCTATAAATAACTGCTAATATGAAAGCTGTACTGGTTCCCAGGCCCGGCCCTGCCGGAAACATGATCATTGGTGATACTGACACACCGGTTCCCAAAGCCGAAGAATTACTGGTTAAGGTTCAGGCCACTGCCGTAAACCGGGCCGACACTTTGCAGCGCAGGGGGTTCTACCCCCCACCTGCTGGTGCCAGTGAAATCCTCGGGCTGGAAATGAGCGGAGTGGTGGAACAGGTAGGATCAGCAGTAAAAAGTTTTCAGGAGGGAGACCCTGTTTTCGGTCTACTACCCGGTGGAGGATACGCTGAATATGCCGTTATTCACGAAAATATGGCCCAGCCGTTACCCACTTTTTTAAGCCCTACCGATGCAGTGGCGATTCCCGAAGTGTTCCTAACGGCTTACCAGGCATTGCGTTGGCTGGCCAACCTTACTCCGGGTGAAACGGTGCTCATCCACGCCGGAGCCAGCGGGGTAGGAACAGCTGCTATTCAGCTGGCCCAACTAATGGACGCAGCCCAGATACTGGTTACCGCCTCGGAGCCTAAGCATAAACGCTGCCTGGAACTGGGGGCAACAGCAGCCATCGATTACAAAAAGCAGTCGTTTAGTGAAGTTGTTGCCGATGCCACAAACGGAGCAGGGGTGAACGTTATTCTGGACTTTATCATGGGGCCTTACTTTAACGACAACCTGAACAGCTTAAGCCGCGATGGCCGGCTGGTTATGCTGGCCGCCCTCGGTGGGGGTACAGTTGATAATATCGACCTGATGAAAGTTCTGGCCAAACGGCTGCAAATTACCGGCTCTACCCTGCGCTCCCGTTCGCGGTCTTACCAGGCCGCCCTGAGCAAAGAATTTTTTAGCTACGCTCTTCCCTTCTTTAAAAGTAAAAAGCTGAAACCCATCATCGACAGTGTGTTTTCGTGGCAAGAGGTCATTAAAGCCCACGAATACGTGGAAGCCAACAAAAGTGCCGGAAAGGTAATTTTAACTATCGATTAATCTCACCCCGACGTACAGGCTATCGGGATTGCGCAAGCAAACAAAATAACAGGAACACTTGCGCGGTTGTGAACAATTGAAAAAGGTACGCTTGCGCGCAATTTTTTTGCACGTACTAAAAAGCTGGCAAATACAACCCTTCGTGCAGCAAAACAATAACATTGGCATTACACACCAACCCGGGGTTATTTCTACCACGAGTAATAGTTACAAAAATTAACCGGACTAATTAATTCAGGTGCTCTTGCTTCAGCTGTTTAATTTTCGTGGTCAGCTGGTTGCAGGTCAGGGTCTCTTCTTTCCCGGCCAGTGCTTCCAGGTAGTGTTCCCAAACCCTGATGTGGTGATAGGAGTCAACACCAAAAGAGTTATTCAGCGCTTGTATGGCCTGCTTAAAGTAGTTTTTGGCCGCCTGGGTGTCTTTCAGTTCACTAAACGACAGCGCCATTTCCAGGTAGAATTCACTTTTATCAATAAAATCGGGAATGTTACGCTGGTTCAGGAAAGTCTGGCATACCATCACCGACTCGTGCCTCATTCCCAGCTGCCGCATGGCATAAGACAACCGCAGGTGAAGAATGGATGAGTTAATCAGGTTTTCCTGGTGGTTCACCATAATTTCGTCGATGAATTCAACTGCATCCTGGTACCTCATCGATTGCAACAGCAAATCAACTTTTCGCATGTGCAGCTGGCCAAGTATTTCTGCCGGGGCACCAGAATCCTTGCTAATGCGTTCTACCACTTTAATGCATTCGTTAATGTAACTCAGGGCTTCATCAGCACGAAGAAAAAACTCACTAATCTGGGCCAGTACCTCGTAAGCCGATACCAGGATTGGGTGTTTGCGGTTTTTCAGGTTACTAACCAGCTCAGAAAGCACCCCGGCGTGGTCTTCCAGGTCAACATCCTCTTCTATACTGATGAAAATTTCACACAAATGAGTGTAGTGGGTAATTATTGCGGGATGATTAGCCGGTAAAAGCTTTTTATCCAGTTCAATGCAGCGCTGAAAAAACTCTACCGATTTGTCGTAAACACCAACCGACTTATACAGCACAGCCAGCTCGTACAGGATTCCAGAATAGCGCAGGCTTTCATTGCCTTCCAAACGGAAAACAAGTTTAAGTGCCTGGGCCAGATCTTTTTCTGCCTCGTGCGGGTTACCGGTTGTTTTATGAACACCCGACCTAAGTTTTAAAATATCGGTGTAAGCTACATTATTTTTACCGATAGCTGTTTCGCAAAGCCGGGTAGACTTTGTTAAAAAAAAATCGGCCTGTTTTCGTTCACCGGTTACGAGGTAGCATTCGGCCAGGGAGTTATAGGCCGGGATTAGACCGGTAAACCGATCGCCACGAGCCTTTTTAACCTGCTGCGTGGCCTGAAGCATTTCATCCAGTGCATTTTTATAATCACCATGCTCTACTTTTAACATGGCTTTTGCATGATGCAGGGTACACAATTCCGGGTTATTCCGGTGCGTGGCGCGGGTAATGGCCCGAATGCTTTCGTTATAAAAACGCATGGCCTTTTCAGTTTTACCCATAACACGGTAATAGAAAGCATCTACCGCCAGGTTTTGCCCCAGCGACAACAGGTTTTCCGGGCACAACTGCTTCCTCATTTTTTCGGAAATGCGATTGTATTTCTGCATTTTATCGAACTGCCCCCGGTGAAAAGCGGCCATTGCCCGCTCGTAATACCCCAGGCTAATGAACGTGTGGCTGCTTCCGTAAAGGTGTTCACTGGCGGCACAGGCTTTTTCAGCATAGCTCGACGACTTATCGTACACAAAGCTGAAACGATAGAGTAATGCCAGCTGGTGGTACAACTGTGGTTCCATTACAGTAGCACCCTGCTGGTGAATCAGTTCGCTGGCCCTGTTACAGTACGATTCACTTTTTTTCAGGGCTCCGGTAAGGGTATAAAACTCACTGGCATAAAGCAGGTAATAGATGTGCAAAAGAGCATCAGCCTTTCCTTTTAACGCTGCCCTGCAATGGCTAAAGTGTTTTTTTGCCGCAGGGAAATTTCCGAGCGATAGTTCCAGTCGTGCGGCCAGCACGTGCAAGAGTAAAGGATCGATGCCTTTTTCTTTCCTGTGCATTAAATCGCTGAGTAATGCGTAGGCAGCAATCAGCTTACCTTTTGCCGCCAGCATGCAGGCCTGCGAAAACTGGTAATTGCTCAGGTCGGCACTCGCCTGATCATGGTAATTACCCAGCGCTTCTTCAGCTTCGGGAAAGCGATTTTGTTGAACGAACAGATCGGCCAGCAACAGGAATTTACGGCTACCTTCCAGGTTTTCCACTTCCTTTTGGTAGGAAGAAAAATCGCCTTTCAGGTAATTCCGGTAATCCAGGCTGGTGGTGTTTATATCTGTTCTTATGATCATGTTACTTTTTCAGGGCGTCGAATAAAATTTCGGCCGGATGGCGGGCAATTCTACCGGTACCGTCTTTAATTTGATGCCGGCAACTGGTTCCCGGAGCAGCGATGATTACGTCATCATTTTGCTCCCTTACCTTAGGAAACAATACCAGTTCGCCAATGTTCATGGAAAGCTCATAATGCTCCTTTTCGTAGCCGAAAGATCCGGCCATTCCGCAACACCCTGAGCGGATTAGGTGCACCTGGTAATTGGCCGGCAGGCTTAAAGCTTTCTTGGTAGGTACCAGCCCGGAAAGGGCTTTCTG
>CAZIWJ010000068.1:0-14774 GCA_964542855.1 uncultured Roseivirgaceae bacterium | reverse complement strand
TGGATGTTAACGATCAGGGTAGCGTTAGAAGTAACTACGTATAATTGGCCATTCTAAAGTGGATTGTTTATTGCGTAGCGCGAATAACAGCCAATTGCACAGTTTGCTAAAGCGTGTATCCTTTTCTCCGGGCAGCGTTGCTTACTTCTTTTATCAGTGCCTTGGCCTGTCGTTCAGCCTTCTGGTATTCCTTTACGTCATCGGTTTCCAGGCGGATTATCGCACTGCCCAATTCTTCCTGATAGCCTTTCAACTGATTTATTGCTGAATCATGCTGGGTCTGGGTAGTTCCAAGGGGAGGCTGGGAAGTTTCCATCTTGTTAATTTTTTCATCCAGGTAACCCTGCAGGCTTGTTAATTTGGCCCGTATTTCCTGTTTGTCGTTCAATCGTTCCCAGTCGGCCTCGGTCATGCCTTCTTCACTGCTACCACCGACACACTGAACGAAAAGGAGTGCCATTACAAACGTGCCGACGGTATTAATCAGTTGCTGCTTATACATTATTTAGGTTGTTTGTACTCAGGTGGTACAAATATATGTTCACTAAGATTTAGGAAAAAATAGTAGTAAGAAAAAGGCAGGAGTAGCATAAAAAAGAGGCTGTAAAAGCCTCCTTTTTGCTAATTAAGTAACTTAAAGTTTAGCCAAGTGGTACGGTAACCATGGTTTTGTCCCAAACCATCATCATGCTCGAACCATCTTCAGCGAAGGCAATCGTAAAAGCCTCGTACATTTGGTCGGGTTCCTGCACGTCGGCTTCTACCCGCAATACATCCTTGCTTTCGTCGTACTGGTATGCTCCCCACTGGCCCAGGGCACTGTTGAAAATAACAGTCCATTTGTCTTCTCCGGGAATAGTAAACATAGTATAGGTACCAGCTTCCAGGGTTTTACCGTTAATTTCAATGTCTTCGGTAAATGTAACTTCGGTAGCCTCATTAGCACCGGTTCTCCAAACCTTGTCGTACTCTACAAGGCCGCCGAAAACGTCGCGTCCTTTCTTCTGCGGCCGGCAATATACTACTTTGGCGTATCCTCCGTCACCATACATGGTTTTAGCCACAGCCATCGGGCTGGCCCGCGGGGTTAATGATTTGGAAGGATCTTTCTGCGCGTACAGGGCAGTTTGAACAGCAACCAGGGTAAATAAAGTAAGTAATAAAGAAACAGATGCTTTTTTCATAATGAGGACAGGTAAGGGTTTAACATTAATGATACCGAAATTCGGTATACCTATCAAAAAACGCAACAAAAGCCAATGTGTTTTAAAATTGCGTCGTCGATCAGATAATATTTACCTCGGGGTGCAGCGAAATGTTAAACCGCCGAGCTACATCTTCCTGTACGGCACGGGCCAGCTGAACCAGCTCTTCACCCCTGGCCCGGCCGTGGTTAACCAGTACCAATGCCTGTTTTTCGTGAATACCGGCATCATTGTTCCGATAACCTTTCCACCCGCACTGGTCTATTAACCAGGCTGCCGGAACTTTCACCTCGGTGTCGCCGACCGGGTAATGAGGAACATTAGGATGTTCAGCCTGTAACCGGGTAAAGGCTTCTTTTGAAACGACTGGGTTTTTGAAGAAACTACCGGCGTTCCCGATAGTAGCCGGGTTAGGTAACTTCTGCTGCCGGATCCGGGTAATGGCAGCACTGACTTCCTGAATAGCCGTTAAATCTGTTCCGGTGTTTTCTTTCCGGATTTGTTCAATCATTTCCGGCACCCCCCTGTAGCTAACATTAGCTTTCGGCTGCTTGCTGAGGCGTAACGTAACCCGGGTAATCAGGTATTTTCCCTTTCCTTCCCGCTTAAAAAAGCTGTCGCGATAACCGAACTGGCAGTTGCCGTGGTAAAATGTTTGCACCTCGCCACTTTCCAGGTGGATGGCTTCCAGGCTGTGAAATACCTGCTCCAACTCGGTGCCGTAGGCCCCGATATTCTGAATAGGAGCCGCTCCGGTTGTTCCCGGTATGAGCGACAGGTTTTCAATGCCGCCCCAGTTGTGCGAAATGCAGTACTGCACCAGTTCGTGCCAGTTAGTACCGGCACCAACCTGCAGGTAAACCGAATGCTCGTCTTCGTTTACCCGGGTTTTACCTTCTACTTCTACACGAACTACCAACCGGTCCAGGTTGCCCCTGAACAACATATTACTGCCACCTCCCAGCAAAAGAAGGGGGCTTTTCCGGTAAATTTCTGATTTTCGGACCAACAGGAATTCTTCGGCCGAACGAACGGCAACAAAGTAACGGGCATATACATCAAGCCCGAACGTGTGCAGGGGTTTCAGGGAATAGTTTTCGTGAATGGTCATGTGCTTAACCGGCTACGGTTTGTCCTTCTGATGGCTTGGGTTTGGCCGATCCTTTTTCTGCAGTTTTTTTCTTGCGGGCGGCTTCGAAGATTTCTTTTTCCTTCAACGTTTTTGTAGCCTCGCTTCCTTCCTTACGAGACCGGTCGTACAGGTACTCGTTAATGCGGGCGCGGATTTCCTTGGTAGAGAGGTTGTGTTCTATTTTCCCTGCTTTAACTACCGACATCTGGCCGGTTTCTTCCGAGACGACCAGGATAATGGTATCGGTAACCTCGCTCATACCGATGGCCGCCCGGTGGCGCAACCCGAACTCGGCCGGTAAATCCCCGCGTTCGGTTACCGGCAATATACACCTTGCAGCCTTGATACGGCCGTGATGTAAAATTACCGCCCCATCGTGCAAAGGACTGTATTTATTGAAAATAGACAGCAACAACCGCTTCGATAACCGGGCGTCAATTTCATCGCCCGATTCGGAGTAAAACTTCAGGGAGGAATCTTTGGAAATAACCACCAGCCCACCGGTATTGGAACCGCTAAGGGTTTTCAGGGCGTCGATGATAGGCGTAACGCTGATTTCATTGGTCTCACTGCTTCGACTCCAGATCGAGTTGAAAAACCCTGAACTGTTAAACGTGGTAGTTTTACCAACCAGTAACAAGAATTTTCGGATCTCCTGTTGAAAAAGGATAATGACCGCAATAACTCCTACGCCCATAAACTGGCCCAGTATAGAACTCATTAGCTCCATTTCCATGGCCCGCACAACCAGGAAAATCAGGTAAAGGGCTAAAAACCCGAAGAAGATAATTAAAGCTACACTTCCCCTCATGAGTTTGTAAACCTGGTAAAGCAGCAAGCTCACCAGCGCGATATCAACGACATCCTTGAAATCAAAATCTAAAAAACCCAGAGAGAAAAGAAACATATTAGTTTTAATGATAAATCTGCTTGTATAATTCTACAGTTTGCATGGCTTCACGAACATCGTGCACCCGCAAAATGGAAGCACCGTTAATGAGGGCTACCATATTTAACGCAGTAGTGCCGTTCAGGGCTTCATCGGAAGTAATTTTTAATCGTTTGTAAATCATCGACTTCCTGGAAAGCCCGGCCAGTAATGGTAATTCCAGCAGTTGAAACAATGACAGCTGCCGGAGCAACTCAAAGTTCTGATCAATTGTCTTGGCAAACCCAAAGCCAGGATCAATAATTATGTCAGTTACATCCAATGCCTGCAGCCGGCTTATCTTTTGCTGCAATTCACCTGCAATGTCGTTAACCAGGTTATCGTACTGCGTTAGCGTTTTCATAGTTTGGGGTGTTCCCCGCATGTGCATCAGTACGTAGGGCACCTTTAAATCAGCTACCGTTTTAAACATCTGCTCGTCTAGGTTGCCCCCGGAAACATCGTTAACCAGGTGGGCCCCGGCCTCTACTGCCGCCCGGGCTACCGGGGCGTTAAACGTATCAATCGATAAACAGGCATCCGGAAAACGCTCACTTACCTGTTCAATGGTTGGCAACACCCGCTTTTTTTCCTCGTCGAGCGTTAGCTCATCGGCCCCCGGCCGGGTAGAATACCCGCCAATATCGATGAAGGTAGCACCTTGTTCCAGCATGTGTTCTACCTGTTGTAAAACAGCAGAAGCTGATTTGTACTTGCCTCCGTCGTAGAACGAATCGGGTGTTACATTTACAATACCCATGACTCGTGGACCAGACAAATCAATTAACTGCTCTCCTACACGAAGTATTTTATTGGTATTAAATAAATTACTTTTATTTTCCAAACGTTAATATATAGTATTTTAAAAAATTTATAAGAAACATTGAGCCTTCAAAGCACAGAACAATACCGGGACATTATACACAGGTGTAAGGAAATCTTTGAAAAGAAAACAAAAGATTACGGTACTTCCTGGCGAGTTATGCGCTTGCCTTCAGTAACCGACCAGATTTACATCAAAGCCCTGCGCATCCGATCTGTTCAGGAAAAAGAAATCCAGTATGTAGATGACAGTATTTCGGATGAATTCGTTGGAATAGTTAATTATTGTGTTATCGCATTGTTACAGGTACAACTAACAAACGACGAAAGAGTTGAACTGGGGATGGAAGAATTGAATCCTGCCTACGATAAAATTGTTGAGGAGACATATAACTTGTTTCAGCAGAAGAATCATGACTATGGTGAGGCCTGGCGAAACATGCGGGTTTCTTCCATTACCGATATTATTCTAATGCGTATTTTACGCATCAAGCAAATTGAAAATAACGAAGGAAAAACACTGGCTTCTGAAGGTGTTGCTCCCAATTACCAGGATATGTTAAATTACGCAGTGTTTGCCCTAATTAAACTAAACGAAGAGAAGCAATCATGAATATTGTAGCGCAAGTTTCAAGAGTACTGGTCGGTGCCTTGTTCATTTTCTCGGGTCTGATTAAACTGAATGATCCGGTGGGTACTGCCATTAAAATGGACGAGTACTTCGGGGTATTTGCCAACGACTTTGCCCCATTCTTTGCCGTATTTAAACCGTTCGCCCTGGAGTTTGCTATGCTGGTGGTGGTATTGGAAGTTGTGCTCGGCGTGGCTGTGCTGTTGAATTACAAAATGAACCTCACAGCCTGGGTACTGCTGCTGCTCATCGTATTCTTTACCTTTCTCACCTTTTATTCGGCCTGGTTTAACAAGGTAACCGATTGCGGGTGCTTCGGCGATGCCATTAAGCTCACCCCCTGGGAGTCATTTACTAAAGATGTAATCCTGCTGTTCTTCGTCGGCATTATTTTCTTCTTCCGCAACCAGTACAGGGCAATGTTGCCGGAAATTCCCGGCCACTTAACTATGGGCGGGGTTACAGCGCTGAGTATTTTCGTGGGCTTTTATGCCATTCAGCACCTGCCATACCTCGATTTTCGCGCTTACAAGGTGGGTACAGATATTGAAGCAGCGATGAACCCTTCCGAAGAGTTGAAGTATAAATACGTAATGGAAAAAGACGGAGAAATTCATGAATTCGCTGAATACCCTTCTGAACCGGGGTATGAATACAAAGACTACGTACTGCTGAACCCCGAAGCTCAGGCTAAAATTACCGACTACAGTGTATGGAATAACGAAGGCGATTTCACCAAACAAACCTTTACGGGAAGTAAGCTGGTTGTTATCGTGCACGACTCCGACAAAGCCGACGGCAAAAGTCTTAAAGAAATTAATGCCCTGGTGGAAAAGCTACCAACTAATGTGGAAGCATTGGTATTCACAGCCACTGGTGAAGAAAAATTTGAAGCCTTCCGTCATGAACATCAAATTGCCATGCCTTACTATTTTGCCGATGCCACCGTGTTAAAAGCGGTAATCCGGTCTAATCCCGGCATCGTGCTGATGCATGAAGGCACGGTTCAGGGCAAGTGGCACCACAACGACGTGCCCGATATTACGGAAATTAGCAACCTGCTGGAACAGGGCATCGCAAATCGCTAACGCATGCTTATTTATTTAATCGGGCTACCGGGTTCAGGAAAATCTACCGTCGGCCGGCAACTGGCAGATGTCCTCAACTACAGCTTTCATGATCTGGACCGCACCATTGAAGCCCGTTCCGGTTTATCTATCCCCGGTATTTTCACTACAAAAGGAGAAAAAGTTTTTCGCCGGCTGGAGCAGCAGGTTCTTCGGCAATCAACGGAATTACAAAAGGTAGTAATTGCCACCGGGGGAGGGGCACCGTGTTTTTTTAATAACCTGGAAATAATGAAGAAAGCCGGTAAGGTTGTATTTCTGAATCCGCCGGTTGAGGAAATCATGCGGCGCCTGCAGGTTGGGCAGCAACAGGAGCAGCGCCCGCTGATGCAGGGGGTACAAAATGAAGAAGATTTTCTGAATAAATTCAGCTCCCGGATTCCGTATTACGAACAGGCTCACATTATTGAAGCCGCTACCCATCCGGATATTCAGCAACTGCGCACCCGGTTGGGTTTGTAAAGTGTTTTCCGGAAATTTATGGTGTGTCATGTTTATTTTATTCCTGCGCCAGTATTTCCCGAGCAGCGCAACTTATGAAATCCCTTTTTTAAAAATAAGAGCGTTCGTTGAACTACCTTAAAAGACTCTTTGCTACTTTCAGGATGACGGTAAGGGAAAATTTAGGCAATAAGTAACCCTGCCGTAAAGGGCAACGCTCGTGTTCATTACAGCTTTCGCAGGATTACCAAAACCGGCCAATAAACTGAAGATTTTTATGAAAAAAACAACAATTAACCGGCTGTATCGGTCGATCAGGGTGCAGTCTGTATCAATTTCTAATTTCTTCCGAAACTCTGTGTACAGTATGCTGTTTCAACCTTGAGAGTCCTTAAACAACTTACTGCATATGCAACGATATTCATTATTTATAATCACAGCCCTTTCTGGCTTGCTGTTTGCCTGCAACCCCGGCCAGCAGGAACAGCAAACGGCTGAAAATTCAACCGGCGAATCTTCGGAAACTACTCGGGCAAGTAGCGACAATGGTTCGCTGCAGTTAAACAGTAACTTCAACGCCCAGGTTATTGCCGATAGCATCGGCCGGGCCCGCCACCTCGTGGTGCGCGATAACGGCGACATCTACGTAAAACTGCGCAATACCAAAAAAGGTGGGGGCATCGCAGCCCTGCGCGACTTGGACAACAACGGCTCCATGGACAGCATTGCCTACTTCGGCGAGTACGGCGGCACGGGTATTCATATCTACAATAACTACCTGTACTACTCATCCGATACTTCGGTGCACCGCGTACCGTTGAAAGAGGGTGAACTGGTGCCCACCGCCCCGGTAGAAACCATTATTGCCAAACTGCCTTCCCAGCAATCGCACGCGGCCAAGCCACTCGCATTCGATGGTAAAGGAAACCTGTACGTTACGGTCGGAGCCCCTTCCAATGCCTGCCAGGAAGAAAGCCGTACGCCCGGATCGCCCGGGCTGGATCCTTGCCCGCAACTGGAAAATCATGCTGGTATCTGGCGGTTTAGCGACAGCAAGTTAAACCAAACTCAGGAAGCCGATGGTTACCGCTACTGTACGGGTATTCGGCAAATTGTAGCGCTGGAATGGAACAGCCTGGTGAATAACCTGTACGCCGTTCAGCACGGTCGCGATCAGCTTTCGCAACTGTGGCCCGACTACTACAACAATGAACAAAGTGCGGTACTCCCTTCTGAAGAATTCCTGAAAATTGACGACCAGGATAACTTCGGCTGGCCGTACTGCTACAACGATCATTTACAGGGTGAAAAGGTACTGACCCCGGAATATGGCGGCGATGGAAAAGAAATTGGCCGATGCGAACAGTACAAAGCTCCCATTATGGCGTTTCCAGGCCACTGGGCACCGAACGACTTAATGTTCTATCGTGGCGATATGATGCCTGAAAAGTTTCATAACGGCGCTTTCATTGCTTTCCACGGATCGTGGAATCGCGCCCCTGAGCCCCAGGCCGGGTATAAGGTGGTGTTTGTTCCCTTTGAAGGCAATATGCCCTCAGGCGATTACGAAGAGTTTGCCGATCATTTTGCCGGTGATGGCAAAGACTTCCAAAGTCCGCAGGATGCAGAATATCGCCCCATGGGTCTGTCGCAGGATAAAAATGGCGCAATTTATATAACTGATTCTAACGTTGGAAGAATCTGGAAAATTACGTATAACGATAAACGATTAGCAAGTGCAGAATAAACAGTTAACATTTGCCATTACCTTGTTTCTTGCCGGTATATTGTATGCCTGCGGGGGAGGGGGAGCTAGCCAGGAAACGGCCAGACAGTCTACAAAAGAAACTACGGAGGCCAATCCGGTAGCCTCAGTGGGTGAAAAAGTGTATAGCCAGTATTGCTACTCCTGCCACCAGGCCAAAGGGGTTGGCGTACAGGGGCTTTACCCACCGATTAATAATGGAACCGATTGGGTAACTGGCGACAAGGCCCGCCTCATTGGTATCATTCTCAACGGCATGCAGGGTGAAATTGAAGTACACGGAGAAACGTACAATAATGCCATGCCCCAGCACGGCTACTTGTCGAACGAAGAAGTTGCCGGGGTGCTTACGTATATCCGAAGCAACTGGGGGAATGACGCCAGCTCCATCAACCCAGAGGAAGTGCAGAAAGTCCGGGCCGAATCGTAATCTACTGCCATAAATATTAACCATTTCCTGTAGAGACGAGCGCAGCTTGTCTCTACGTAACTGCCTGTTACCCGTTTGCCAGCCTTTTAATTATTCAAACATGCAAAAACAGGTGCATTCTCGTTATCTAACTGGAAACCTATCCCAGTAATATGCGCTTTATTTTGTTCCTTTTTCTCCTGTTTCCCACTACCTTAAAGGCTCAAAACGATACCAGCTTTTATGATAGTGGCGTAGCCCGGGCCCACGGAGAAATCCGGGAAGGACAAAAAACCGGCACCTGGATTTTTTACTACCCCAACGGGAAGCAAAATGCCATTGAAACTTACCGGAACGGGCAACTCAACGGTCGAGTGCAGTATTTTTATCCCGATGGTACTCAAAAGGCTGTTGAATACTGGGTGCATGACTTGCTCCAGGATACCGCCGTGTATTTTCATCCGAACGGAAAAGTAGAAAAGGCGGGTAACTATCGGGATGGGCTGTACGAAGGTAAGTGGATATTTTTTTACGAAGATGGTATCCTAAAAAGAACGGGTACGTACCACAATGGCTTCCCCGAAAACGAGTGGGTGTTTTATAATGAAAAGGGAACCCGGGTGCAGGAAGGATTTTTTTCAACCGGGCAAGAGGACAGCCTGTGGCGATTTTACACCGATAAGGGTGAAATTGCCTACGAAGGATACTACGAACGGGGCGAGCGCGTAAACCCGTGGTACTACTACGATAAGAAAGGCCGAAAACACCAAATAGATAAGTCGGAACTGGAATGAGTAATACAATTGGGGTGGCGTTGAGTGCAGCAGGGTTTAACTAAAGATTGAAAACAAGCAGGTGGTTATAAAATAAACCGGATAACACCCGTCTGCTTACTGGCTAATTTATTCCTGTATTTTTAGCAGGATTAACCTAAATTGTTTTTACCTCTGGTCTGGCATCGTGAAAAAGAAAATGAACTGATCCCAGTGCGAAAGAAATAAGCCAACTGGTAAGGAGAAGTATTGGGTGGCTAAATTGGCCTGTTCGGGCCTTAAATCGTAGAACACGGCAGAAAAAAGAACTTCAGGGCAGTAAGTTACAATTGCACCATCAGCAAAATGCATGGCATGTCAAACGAAGTGGATTGCAGCAACTTTATACTTTGTCGCATCCAAAACACCGCATCCCGGGTACCAAAAAACAGGTTGCTACTAACACACAGCTGAATTTTCTGCTATCGGCAAAGAAGTTGATAGTAATGTAAAAGTCACGACTAATTCCTGCTATCAGACCCCGCGTCGGCATTCAGCAATAACCCGGATGCCTCAATTTCGATTTTTCTTCACCGGATAATTGCCCACTCACGATAGCGATAATAAATGGTTCTAACCTTCACTGGATTACTGCAAGCCAGCGACCAGCAACTTGCAGGGAGGGGTGTCCCACCACCGGGCAGCCCTGTTGCGCCCCGTTTTTGATCTTACAAATAATGAGGTTCACTACCTCCCACAGCGGCACGCGGTTAACGTAGGCCCGCTGACCGGGAATGAAGCCTACATCCGAATTGCAGGAACAACGCGCGGTGTACTGCTGGAGGCAGTGCAGCATCCTGAAAGCCCGGTAAGCGGCGAAGGCTGGAATTACTTTTCACCGGAAGAACCTGGCCTGAGAATACTGGAAAGAAATTAGGTGGGCGAAAATTCAATGTTTAACTGCTGAATCAGCCAGTTTTTAAGGGCGTAGTTGACCTAACCTGATCTTACGGTAGATAAAACTGGCGAAGTACAGTACAGTAATTAAAGGTGAATTTGCAGCCCAAAGAATAAAGTTTAAATAATCCCTTAAACCTTTGCTTCTTCCGGGCATCTTACTGATGAATAACGGCAAATAAACAGGCTATTGAATCCAACACTAACCGATGAGGACTTGCTGGTATGGTTTCAGGATGAGACTAAAAAATATGAGGCGTTCAGCTTGCTGGTGCAAAAATACCAGCAAGCCCTGTATCGCATTGTGCGGAAAATGGTGATCGACCACGATGATGCCAACGATGTGGTGCAGGATGCGTTGGTAAAAATCTGGCGTAAGCTGCACACGTTCAATGGGAAGTCGGAACTGTTTACCTGGATGTACAGAATCGCAGTAAACGAAGCTCTGCGATTTCTGCAAAGGAAAAAACGCAGGAGCCTGTTCAGCAACTTCAATTACCAGCATGAGCTCGTCGGTAAGCTGACCGCGGATCCGCTCATCAGCGGCAACGAAGTAGAACTCAAGCTTCAGCGGGCATTGCTGTTGTTACCAGAGAAACAGCGGCTGGTGTTTAATATGAAGTACTTCGAAGAGCTGTCGTACGAAGAAATATCAGCAATTACCGGCACCAGTACGGGCGGGTTAAAAGCCAGTTACCATCATGCAGTTAAAAAAATTGAAAATTACATCAACCATGAGTCAGGATAAGTTTTCACTGCAACGGCACGATAAACGCGATCCTTTTCGCACCCCGGAAGGTTACTTCGGGCAATTGCCCGAAACGGTAATGAACAGGATTTCGCAAGAGGAAACCAGGATAACCAACCGGAAGCACTTCACCCTGAAGCAACCGGTATTTTGGTTGGCAGTCGCTTCGGTTGTTCTGCTGATCGGATTTGCTGCCTGGTTTCAGCCCGGCAGGCAGCCCGGTATAAGCGGTACCGATTACCAGGCCATCATGGCCGAAGTACCGGAAACGGAGATGTCCGACTTCCTGGCCGAAGAAGAGATTGATGTGTTAAATTATGTAGAACTATCCCGCAGCGAGGAAGAACTGATTCTGGAAGAAGGGCTGGAAGCTGAAGAAATTCCAGACAACTATTCCGCCAACTGGGGAGAAATAACCGATTACTTATGATGAAGAATAAAATAAATATTGGATTGCTGGTAGCATTACTAACTGCTACTTCGTTTAGCCTGTACGCCCAGGGGCCTGGCGCCAAAAGGGGAATGAACCCGGAGCGGCACGAAAAGATTAAAAGTGCAAAGGTGGCTATGATTACCGATCGCCTCGAACTGAGCCCGGAAGAAGCCCAGGAGTTCTGGCCGGTGTATAACGAGCACGAGAAAGAGCGGCAGAACCTCCGCCAGGAAATGAGGATGATGCGTAGCGACACCGACCTGGCGCTGCTTAGCGATGAGGAAGCGCAAGAAGCATTAAACAAGCTGATGGAAACCCGGAAGAAAGAAGCTGAAATCGATGCAGCATTTTTAGAGGAAGTTAGCCTGATGATGGGCCCGCGCCGTAGCCTGATGCTGGCGAAAACAGAAATGGAATTTAACCGCATGGTGATCCGTCGCCTCAAAGAAAAAAGAGGGGGAGGGAAAAGAGGTTGCCGCAGGTAAGCACACCGCTAATTTATTCCTGCCCGTGCATAGACTTCCCTGCTCGCGTGCGTATCATCCGGTTGGAAAGGCTGGTGTAATGTTTAATACTACCGGTTGTCCCAAACCGTTTTAATTTCATTTAGTTTCAGCAGGGCTTCTACTGGTGAAAGCGTATTGATGTCCATTTCCTCCAGCATAGTACGAATTTTCATTAGCTTTGGGTCTTCCTCAAACAGGTTCAACTGGAAGCTGTTCTTCGGCAAAGTGGCCAGGGTTTCCTGGGTATCGTTGCCCTCCTTCCCGTTCTTCTGCTGTTCCAGCAGGGCGAGGATCTCGTTAGCCCGCTGAATAACCGGCCCGGGCATCCCGGCAATCTTGGCCACGTGAATACCAAAGCTGTGCTGGCTGCCACCCGGTTTCAGCTTGCGCAGAAACAGAATTTTCTGATTTACTTCTTTCACCGACACGTTAAAGTTCTTTACCCGCTCCAGCTGGTCTTCCAGGGTAACCAGCTCGTGGTAATGCGTGGCAAACAGGGTGCGGGGTGCAAATTGCGGGTGATTGTGCAGGTATTCCACCAACGACCAGGCAATGGATATACCATCGTAAGTGCTGGTGCCCCGGCCAATTTCGTCCATAATTACCAGGCTACGGTCGCTCAGGTTATTGATGATGCTGGCAGTTTCGTTCATTTCCACCATAAAAGTTGATTCACCCCGCGCCAGGTTGTCAGAAGCCCCTACCCGGGTAAACACCTTGTCTACCAGCCCGATTACGGCCTTATCGGCCGGCACGAACGAACCCATCTGGGCCATCAGGCTAATCAGTGCCGTTTGCCGGAGTAAAGCCGACTTACCAGCCATGTTCGGACCAGTAACAATAATGATCTGCTGTTCTTCCGGGTTGAGGCAAATATCGTTAGGAATAAAAGGGGAGTCGGGAGGGAGTTGTTGCTCAATTACCGGGTGGCGGCCGCCTTCAATCTGAAGAGTGCGCCCGTCAGAAACTTCGGGCTTCACGTAGCGATGCCGTTTGGCCGTGCGGGCAAAATTGCTGAGGCAATCGGCTGTGGCAATGATGCGGGCATTATGTTGAACCGGGTGGGTGAATTCAGCTGTGGCCTGCACCAATTCGTTGAACAGTTTTTGTTCAATGGCCATGCTCTTTTCTTCAGCGCCCAGGATTTCAGTTTCGTAGGTTTTCAGCTCTTCGGTAATGTACCGCTCGGCGTTAACGAGGGTTTGCTTGCGCATCCATTCGCCCGGTACTTTATCTTTATGGGCATTGGTTACCTCGTAGTAGTACCCGAATACCTTATTGTAGCTCACCTTAAGCGAGTTGATGCCGGTGCGTTCGGCTTCTTTCTGGCGCATGGCTTCCAGCCGGCTCCTGCTGTTAAAAGCCAGACCGCGGTAATGATCCAGTTGCTCATCCACCCCTTCTTTAATCAGGTTACCCCGGGTACTGAGAATAGGCGGATCGTCGTTTAATTCGTTATCTAGTTTATCGAGCAGAAAGGCACAGTCGTTCAACTGGCTGCTCAGTTTTTCCAGTGCCGGGGCGCCCGTGGCCTGTAGCATTTGCTTAATGGGGGCAATCGGTTTTAGCGATTTTCCCAGTTGATACAATTCCCGCGGGTTCACCCGCCCGGTGGCTACCTTGGAAATAAGCCGTTCCAGGTCGCCGATCTGCTTCAGATGCCGGGTTAGCTCCTCCGTAATTTCCTCGTGTTCCAGGAACAGTTCCACGATATTCAGTCGCTCCTGTATAATCGACTGCACCTTTAACGGAAGCACCAGCCACTTGCGAAGCAGCCGGGCACCCATGGCCGTGTAGGTGTGGTCGAGAATATCGATTAGTGGTACGCCGCCGTCCTGCTGGGCTTGTACCAGTTCCAGGTTCTGGATGGTAAAGCGGTCGAGCCACACGTAGCGGTCTTCCTCGATTCGGGCAACCGAAGAAATGTGCCCGATTTTATGGTGCTCGGTACTTTCCAGGTAATTCAGAATAGCCCCGGCAGCCACGATTCCCTCCGTGAGGCGATCAACGCCAAACCCTTTTAAAGAAGTGGTTTTAAAATGGCGGGTTAGCTTCTCAAAGGCATAATCGTATTTAAACACCCAATTTTCCATCCGGTTGGTACTGAGGGTATCATTGAAAAAGCCTTCCACCACCGGTTGGTGATCTTTGCAGTAAATGATTTCCGACGGGCGGAAACTTTTTAGCAGCTTGTCGATGTAATCTCCGCTCCCCCGGGCCAGCAGAAATTCACCAGTAGACACATCGAGCAAGGAAATGCCCAGGTGCTGCTTGCCGGCGTGGAGAGCGGCCAGGTAATTATTGCGGTCTTTCTGAAGCACATTATCGTGAAACGAAAGGCCGGGAGTAACCAGTTCGGTAACCCCCCGCTTTACTACACCGCGGGCAAACTTGGGGTCTTCCAGCTGGTCGCAAATGGCCACGCGATGGCCGGCCCGAATAAGTTTGGTAAGGTAGTTATCGAGGGCATGATGGGGAAAACCAGCCAGCTCAACCGAAGAAGCCGCACCGTTGGCCCGTTTGGTAAGAATAATACCCAGCACCTTGCTGGTAGTAATGGCATCCTCGCCGAAAGTTTCATAAAAATCGCCCACCCGGAACAGCAGGATGGCCCCCGGGTATTTCTTCTTAATGGCGTAATATTGTTTCATTAAAGGGGTTTCCTTCGAAGACTTGGCAGCAGGCATGTTGATGAATTTAAAAGCGTAACGTTAAAGCTAATGACTTGCTTTTTCCTTTAGAGTTTGTTGAAATTTTGTTTTTGTTAGCGAAAATTCAAGATTTAATTGCTGAATAAGCCAATTTTTGAGGGCACCTTTGACCCTATGGCAGATAAAATTGGTTAAGTACAGCGATCAAAGAGGAATTTGCAGCCCAAAGGATAAAGTTTTAATAAGCTCTTACAATTTATTTTTGCT
>CAZIWJ010000067.1:1683-14811 GCA_964542855.1 uncultured Roseivirgaceae bacterium | reverse complement strand
CCAGTTGTGCCCCTGAAGTTATTGATGAAATAGACGTGACGGAAACTACCGATGGATCGGCAACCGAAGTGATCCGTAATACTGCCGACGAAACCCAGGCGCGTGCCGATAGCCTTCGGGCCGTATCGCAGAACCTGATTAACGAATTACAGGCCGAACTCGACCGACAGGCCGATTCTGTTGACAATGCAGAAGATATTGCATTTTTGGAAGAGCAAATTGCTATACTGGCCGTTGATATTGCCGAGCAGGAAACCCTCCTGGCAATTGAGGAGGCCATCCGGCAAACCGATATCGACGAGGCTACTGCCGAAGCGCTGGATGACCTGAGAAACCTGTTGAAAGATCAGCAACTGGATTCACTGGATGATGCCGTTGAACTGGCCGTTAGGTCTGCTGTACAATCTGATAGTATTGAACTGTCCATCCAGGAAAGGATTGCTGCCATTCAGGCTCTACGCGATGCTTCTGATTCAGACATTGCTGCTTTCGAAATCGTTAAATCTGCTGCTGCCAGAGAGCAGGTAGTGCTAAACGTAAATGTTTTCGACAAGTCTGATGAAGGTAACGTTGAAAACGCTCGTGTAGCTACTATCGGTGGAGCTACAGTAACGGCCAGCCAGAACGGAGCCGCAGTGGCTTTAGATTCCCTGCAGCCGGGTACTGCTACTATTTCGGTAGAAGCCGCCGGTTACCTCACTTTTTCGTTCGATATCGACCTGCCTGAAGCTACTTCAGATGTTGAGTTCGACCTGGCCGGTGGTGGAACCCTTGGGCCCATTGATGCCTATCCCGTTACTGTGGATGCCGACGTTGAATTGATTCCCCTTGGTGAAAACGTAACCGTAACCGGGACCGTGCGCGGGGTAATTCAGGATACCGTTGATGCGCCAATGGGTGGTGTAGAAGGCGTATTCGGACTGGAAAACACTCCCGACATTGCCGATCAGTTAACCGGCCCTGACGATATTTTCGATATTATCGATAACTCGCTTGACGGTACCGACTCAACTACTTTATTTACAACTCCTTCTGATGATGACTCTACAGCCGTTGCAAATGCAACCCGTAACGTAGATACTTACTACGCTTTGCAGCAGGCCCGCGATCAGTTGTTCCTGGGTTATACTATTAACAAGCCGATAGAAGGGGTTGAACTTACCTTAACTACCAATTTCAGTGGTACCATCACAGATTTGGTAACCAGCCTGGAAGCAGAAGATAGTGATGATAATGACCTGGACGCCCAGGTGTCAGTTGAAAACGGCGACCTGCCAGGATTATTTAACGGTACCGTAACCACCGATGCCAATGGTGTTTATACTGTTGCTATTCCTGCTTACACAGAAGATATTAAACACGACCTGGAATCTGTAACCTACACCGGGCAGTACCGTGAAATTGCCATGGGATACAGCGATTTCACTGACAGTGAACTGGACTTTGTTCTGGATCCTACTAACTCTGAAGAGGTAGCCAATTACGGTGGAGAAAGTGACGGTTCTAATGGTTACATCACTACTGAAGTAGAGTTTGGCCAGTTTGTTGACCGGTTTGTTAAAACTTTTGAAGTTACCGGTGGTGGTATTACTACCGATGCACCTTCATCTGGCGAGGTAACTAACAATGCAGAAGGCCAGGTTGTTGCCAACTGGCTGGAAGCAGGTGGTGCTTCTGTACTGGACGACGTAGACGTACTGGAAAACGAGCCTGATTTTGTAGACGGATCTGGTAACTTTGTAGACTCCGACGCCCGTGCCGGTGCCGGTGGAGCAACAGTTACAGTGGATATCCTGATCAAGCGTTAATCCATAGTAGTTAGTAATCAATTAAATTATTTAAACCAGCTTCTTCCGGGAAGCTGGTTTTTTTATTCCCTCCGTTGCCGGCCCCGGGCCTGCCTTACCGGAACCCTTACCCCGTCGATCTTGGCTACAATAAAGGCGTCTTCTATACCCAGGCGGGCAATGTCTCTTTTAAACGCCTGCGCCTGCTCAAAGTCACGGAACTTGCCAATAGTAAAACGATCGAGTGTATCGGCCTCTTCAATATTCATTTTCACCAGTTCGTCCTTGTAGGCATTAAGGTTGAAGTTCTGGAACGCCCCGATCTGCACTTCATAAAACACCCCGGTGTAATACGGCGAGGTTTCCATGATTAAATCGTTGGCCTTTTGCAGGCTGTCGACCTCCTGTTGCAAACTGGTCATTTCCCGCTGAAGGGAATCGTAACTGGTTAACTGGTTTTTCCAGCGCCCGAACAACGGCACTTCGTACTCGGCATACAGCAAATAGCCAACAGCTGCCAGTGTGGTAAGCAAGAATATAATAGCCAGCCCCCGCCAGGTTGCGGCTTTATTTCGTGCCCGTTGAACCGACTGTTTCAGGCTCTGAAACTGAATTTCCTGTTCTTCCATGAAATTGTAAGGAGGTTACGTTGTAGATGATCATTTCGACCGTTATATTTACAACCAATGAGAAACTGCTACAAAAATATTACAAGCTGGTGGCCTTGCTCGACATCCTACTGCGAGTAAACAGCTACTGCTATAAAGTTTTTCCTAACGCTAGAAAAAGCCTGCTGTTTACCCGGCAGGTTTTTTTATTTTAAAAAACTAAGCTATGAGCCTGAGTAACAATACACAAATGTATTTGCTAAAAACAAAACACCGCACCCTGCTTTCCGATACCATTACCCCGGTAAGCATCTACCTGAAGCTGCGCGACCGCTTCGAAAACCCCATCCTGCTCGAAAGCTCCGATTACCACAGCAGCGATAACAGTTATTCTTACATTTGCTGCAGCCCGCTGGCTACCTTTTCAGTAAACCACGGAGAGGTTACCGAGCAATTACCCGGTAACGTAATTCATAAAAACAGGCCCAATAGCAACCAGGAAGTAATTCGAATGCTAAGCGATTTTGCCGGCTCCTTTGTAAGCGAACCTAACGAGTTTAAATTTACCACTAACGGATTGTTCGGTTACATGGGCTACGATGCTGTGCAGCACTACGAAGATGTAAAGGTGCAGTACAACGAGGACGACAGGCGCAATATTCCGGAAATTTTCTACGCCGCGTACCGCTACATCATTGTAATAGACCATTTCCGAAACCAGCTGCACCTGTTCGAACATACCGTAGAGAATGACAACCACCCCGAAGAAGGGCTAAACGAACTGGTTTCCCTGATCAAGAACAAAAACTACCCGGCTTATCATTTTAACCTGGACGGAGAGGAAAGCAGCAACTACAACGACCAGGAATTCTTAAAAATTATTAATAAAGGTAAAGAGCACTGCTACCGCGGCGATGTATTCCAGATTGTGCTTTCCCGCCGCTTCCAGAACCGTTTCAAGGGCGATGAATTTAACGTGTACAGGGCCCTGCGATCCATTAACCCTTCCCCCTACCTGTTTTATTTCGATTACGGCAGTTATAAACTGTTCGGGTCCTCACCGGAAGCCCAAATTGTAATTAAAAACGATACCGCTACCATCTTCCCTATTGCCGGCACTTTCCGCAGAACCGGGAACGATGAAGCCGATGCCGAATCGGCCCGTAAGCTGATCGATGACCCCAAGGAAAACTCCGAACACGTAATGCTGGTCGACCTGGCCCGGAATGACCTGAGCCGGCACGGCAGCGACGTGAAAGTAGATGTATTCAAGGAAGTGCAATTTTATTCGCACGTTATCCACCTGGTATCGAAAGTAACCGGCAAGCTGCAAGGTGGTGTATCGCCGGTGCAGGTAGTAGCCGACACCTTTCCGGCCGGCACCCTGTCGGGTGCTCCCAAACACCGGGCCATGCAACTAATTAACGAATACGAAAACGGAAACCGCGGTTATTACGGCGGGGCCATTGGGTTCCTGGGCTTCAACAGTGATTTTAACCATGCCATTATGATCCGCTCGTTCATGAGTAAAAATAATACCCTGTATTACCAGGCCGGCGCCGGGGTAGTAGCCAAATCCGATTCGGAAAGCGAACTGCAGGAAGTAAATAATAAGCTGGCCGCCCTACGCCGGGCCATTAAGGTGGCCGAAACCATAGAATCCTGATTAAACATGAAAATCCTGGTACTGGACAACTACGATTCGTTTACCTACAACCTGGTGCATATGCTGCGGGAAATGGAGTATGAACCGGATATATACCGCAACGACAAAATTAGCATTGAGCGGGTAAACGATTACGACAAAATTCTGCTTTCCCCCGGTCCGGGCATTCCTTCTGAAGCAGGAATCATGATGGACCTGATTCATCGCTACGCCCCCAACAAAAGTATTCTGGGCGTATGCCTGGGGCACCAGGCTATTGCCGAAGCGTTTAAAGGCAAGATATACAATATGCCGCTGGTGCTGCACGGCGTGGGCGATACCACCAAACTGCTGCCCGAACAGGAAGATTACCTGTTCAACGGCGTACCCGATTCGTTCCAGGTATGCCGATACCACAGCTGGGCGGTAGAGAAAGAAATGCCCGATGAACTGCTTGTAACGGCCGTTGATGAACAGGGGGGCGTTATGGCCCTGCGTCACCGCCAATACGACGTGAAAGGGGTGCAGTTTCACCCCGAATCTATTCTTACCGAACACGGTGCACGCATGATCAGGAACTGGCTGGAGCACTAACGACTAAGATGGCCAGGATGTAATTCATTTCAGGACTTTCAACGCCCCAGGCGTGGGCAACTGCGCCGGGGTGCCGGTTTAACTATTCCCGCGCTGGTTAGCATTGGTTATTTCATCTAGTAATAACCCGGCAGTTAGAAGGTTGTTCGCAGGGTAACGCACAGGTTCGCCCCTCCTTTTTTATCTTTGACCAATGAAACTACGCACCGAAATATCTATTCCGGAATCTGATTACAACATCGGGCTGCAACACAAGTTGCTATCTGTCGGCTCCTGTTTCTCCCACCAGATTGGCCAGCGCCTGCAACAAAGCAAGTTCAATATCCTGGTAAACCCTTTCGGCACCGTTTTTCAGCCGGAAAATATTTTCCGCTTGCTCAGCTACAGCTTAAAGCAGGCAATTAGCATGAAACCAGATCGGGTCCTGGAGCGGGAGGGTATTTTTTACCATTACGATTTGCACAGCAGTATTTCTGCTACTTCGGAAGCAGCCCTTGCCCAACGGGTGAATCATGCCCTCCTCAGCACCCGAAAGCAACTGCAGGAAACCCGGTTCCTTTTTCTCACCTTCGGGTCGGCTATTAATTACTACCTGCAATCGACCGGTGAAATTGTTACCAATAACCATAAAATGCCTGCCAGCCGGTTTTTTAAAAAACGGGCCAGGCCGGATGATTTACTGGAATTAATTACCACTTACCTGAACGAGATTTTCCGGTTCAACCCCCAGTTGCGCGTTATCGTAACGGTAAGCCCGGTACGTCATATGCGGGAAGGCATTGCGGAGAATAGCCTGAGTAAATCTGTACTAAGGGTCACAGCCCATGAAATGGCCCGGGCATTTCCCCGTCGGGTTAGTTACTTCCCGGCGTACGAAATCATGATCGATGATTTACGCGATTACCGCTTCTACGCCAACGACCTTGTGCACCCGAATACCCTGGCCGAGCAATACATCTGGGAGCAGTTTACCCAAACTTACCTGGATCGGCAGGCCCTTGATTTTTTACCGGTTTGGAATAAAATTCAGCAGGCACTGAACCACCGGCCTCAGCACCCGGAATCGGCAGCACACCAAAAATTTCTGAACAAAACGCTTGATCAGCTCAAAAACCTGAATTATCCTGTTAACGTAAACGAAGAAATTCACCTTTTGAAAAAACAGATAACCCGAAAATAGATGGCTGAACCTACCAACAGACTAATAAACGCCAGTAGCCCATACCTGCTGCAACATGCTCACAACCCGGTAAACTGGTACCCCTGGTGCGAAGAAGCCCTAAACAAGGCCAGGGAAGAAGATAAACCGATCATTGTCAGCATCGGCTATTCGGCCTGCCACTGGTGCCACGTAATGGAACGGGAATGCTTCGAAAACGAGGCGATTGCTGAATTAATGAACAAGCATTATGTAAGCATTAAGGTAGACCGCGAAGAACGGCCCGACGTGGACCAGCTGTACATGGAAGCCCTCCACAGCATGGGCCAGCAGGGCGGATGGCCCCTAAACGTATTCCTGACCCCCAATCAGAAACCCTTTTACGGCGGCACCTACTTCCCGGCCCGAAACTGGGTTACCGTACTTAATAACGTGGCCAATGTGTTCCAGCAGCAGCGGGAAGAACTGGACAAAACAGCCGATGAATTTGCCCGTACCCTTGCTATTCCCGATACCGAACGGTTCGGACTAAAGCCGCCCCCCTCAATTACCGATCAGCAGTTGCTGAACATGCTGGAGAAGGCCTTTCTGAAGTTTTCCGAACAGGTAGACGAAGAACGGGGCGGCATGATGCGAGCCCCTAAATTCCCCATGCCCTCAAACTGGATTTACTGCCTGCGCTACCACGCCTTAACCGGAAATGAAACCGCGAAAAAACAGGCCCTCGTTACCCTCAATGCCATGGCCAACGGTGGAATTTACGACCAGGTTGGCGGCGGCTTTGCCCGGTATTCAACCGACGTAAACTGGCTGGTGCCCCACTTCGAGAAAATGTTGTACGATAATGCCCAGCTACTCAGTTTATACGCCGAGGCGTACCGGCTTAGTGGTGAACAGAAGTACCTGCGCGTAATCCGGGAAACCGTTGGGTTTCTAAAGCGCGAACTGGGCGAGCCCAACGGGGGGTACTACAGCGCACTCGACGCCGACAGCGAAGGAGAGGAAGGTCGCTTTTACGTATGGAACCACGATGAATTTACTGCGCTGCTGAGCCCGGACCATAAGCTGCCGGCGGCCTACTACAACGTATCGGAGCCGGGAAACTGGGAAGAAGGGAAAAACATTTTACACGTTACCCGGCAACTGGAAGATGTTGCGGCAGAACATGGCATGACGCACGGGGATGCTGGTAATAAAATTGAACAGGCCAAAGAGCGGCTGTTCAATGCTCGCGAAAAGCGGGTGCGCCCCGGCCTCGACGACAAGGTACTGGCTGCCTGGAACGGGTTGCTTTTGCGGGGCCTTTGCGATGCCTGGCTGGCTTCACAGGATAACAATACGCTGGAAAAGGCCCGGCAACTGGGTACCTTTATTATTCAACACCTGGTTAGGGAAACCCCCGATGGAGAAACCGCCCTGTGGCGAAACTACAAAGATGGAAACGCTTCCATTAACGCTTACCTCGACGACTATGCTTTTGTAATTGATGGGTTCATTGCCCTGTACCAGTGCAATTTTAACCCGGATTACCTGTACCTGGCCAATAAACTGTGCCAGTATACCCTGAAACATTTTTACGACCAGGAAGAAGGATTATTCCACTACACCGACGACCAGGACCCGGCTTTGATTGCCCGCAAGAAAGAACTGTTCGATAATGTAATACCGGCTTCTAATTCGGCCATGGCCCGCAACCTGAACTACCTGCATTTGCTGCTGGAGAATGCCGATTACGATGCTTCCATGCAAAGCATGGCCGGTAAAATGGCCGCGCTGGTCATCACCGACCCGGTGTACCTGAGTAACTGGGCCATCCTGCTAACCGAGTTAACCCGGCCAATGGCAGAAGTTGCCGTAGTAGGGCCCGAAGCCACAACGCTGGCCGCTGAATTGCAGCAGGCCTACCTGCCCAATAAGGTAGTGTGTGCTTCAGCCGAAAAAAATGAGTACCTTCCCCTGCTGGCGGGCCGAGAGGCTATTAACGGGAAAACAACCATTTATGTGTGCGTGAACCGAAGCTGCCAGTTACCGGTTCATACCGTGGAAGAAGCCCTGGAACAAATAAAAGCCATTCAGCAATGATACCTCACCGTCCTCGAAGAAATCGTAAAAACGCGGTAATACGCAATATGGTAGCGGAAAACCAGGTGCAGGTTCAGAACCTGATTTTCCCTCTTTTCATTGTGGCAGGCGATAATATTAAAGATCCTATTCCGTCTATGCCGGGTATTTTTCGGTACTCGGTAAACCAGGCCCTGGAAGAAATTGCCGTTTGCCACTCGCTCGGCATTAAAACTTTTGCCCCTTTCCCTGCTATTGAGGAACAGAAAAAAGACAAGTACGCTACCGAAAGCCATAACCCGGAAGGGCTTTACCCATCGGCGATCCGCGCCATGAAATTGCAGTTTCCCGACATCGTGCTGATGACCGACGTAGCCATGGACCCTTACAGCTCCGACGGCCACGATGGTATTGTGGAAGGGGGTAATATCCTAAACGATCCTACCCTGGAAGTGCTCGGAAAAATGGCCCTTACCCAGGCCCGGGCAGGCAGCGATATCATCGGCCCTTCCGATATGATGGATGGCCGCGTGGGCTACATCCGGAAAGTACTCGACAACGAAGGATTTACCGGTGTAAGTATCATGTCGTACACGGCCAAATATGCTTCGGCCTTTTACGGTCCTTTTCGCGATGCGCTGGATTCTGCCCCCAAGGCCGGAGATAAAAAAACCTACCAGATGAACCCGGCCAACCGGCGGGAAGCCCTGATCGAGGCGGAACTGGATGCCGGGGAAGGAGCTGATTTCCTGATGGTAAAACCAGCTCTTGCCTACCTCGATGTAATTAAAGAATTGCGCGATAACCAGGCACTACCGGTAACGGCCTACAACGTTAGTGGAGAGTACGCCATGGTGAAGGCAGCCCACGAAAAAGGGTGGCTAGATGGAACCCAAACCATGATGGAGGTGCTGCTAAGCATTAAAAGAGCCGGGGCAGACGCCATCCTCACTTACTTTGCCCGTGAATTTGCCGAAGAAATGAAAAGAAGAATGTAAGGTTTACAACCATAATAACTTCAATATTGTCTGCATTTTATCTAATTTTTAGTTAAGAACATAACAATTGTATACTGTTTACAGTTGATTATAGACTATCTGTTTCTGGTTATTTTCAACAGCTAAGTAATTTAGCTGTCAGGAACGGTATGTGTCAGACAATCCGAATGTAGAGTATTATGTGTGCAGGAAGGGAATATAATGAAATGATGATTTACCAGGGGAACCAGATTCGCGTTCGCACCCCCCTGTTAATTGGCATGGAATTTTACGCGCCAAAGTGCGCCGAAAAGGCTTATCACCAGGAATTGAGCGCTTTACGGCAGCTTACTAAACAAAATAACTGGAAGTACGAACTTGATTTTGCAAAGATACTGATCGACCCTAAAGTGGCCGTTGTTATAACCTGTCCGTTCGGACTGGTAGAATGGGTAAACAGCGGGTTTAAGCGCATGTCGGGATATACCCCCGATGAAATTATCGGTAAAAGCCCGAGCGTACTTCAGGGCGAAGAAACCAAAGAAGAAACCAAAGAGCGCATTAAAAATAAAATCATGAGCCACCAGCCGTTCACTGACGAAATTGTGAACTACCGAAAAAGTGGCGAGCCATACGTATGCCAGCTCGACGTAACCCCCATGTTCAACCAAACTGAGGATTTGGTAAACTACATTGCTTTAGAACGGGAAGTAGCGCTGGTTTGATTTTGCAGTTCGTACGAATGCGTTAATTTTACGCTTTCATCCTACTAAGCTGCAACTGCATGAGTGCTGAACAAGACCCCGCCACCCTGGAGCAGGCCCAACAACTGGGCCTGAACGAGGAAGAATTCAACCGTATTCATACCATCCTGGACCGCCCGCCCAATTTTACCGAGTTAGCCATTTTCTCAGGGATGTGGTCTGAACATTGCTCCTACAAAAATTCCATCCAGTGGCTAAAAAAATTACCCAAGTCTTCTCCCCGCATGCTGGCCGAAGCCGGCGAAGAAAATGCCGGGCTGGTGGATATCGGCGACGGGCTGGCCATCAGCTTTAAAATTGAATCGCACAACCACCCTTCTGCGCTGGAACCTTACCAGGGTGCAGCTACCGGCGTGGGAGGCATTAACCGCGATATTTTTACCATGGGTGCCCGCCCGGTGGTGCAATTAAATTCCCTGCGTTTTGGCAGCCTGGAAAACCCGCGAACCCAGCACCTGCTCCGGGGCGTGGTAAAAGGCATTGGCGATTACGGCAATGCCTTTGGTATCCCTACCGTAGGTGGTGAAGTGCAGTTCGATCCCTGTTACCAGACCAACCCGCTGGTAAATGCCTTTTCTGCCGGCGTGGTTGCTACCGATAAAATTGCTTCTGCTATATCCTATGGCGTGGGCAACCCGGTTTATATCGTGGGCTCCCGAACCGGTAAAGATGGCATTCACGGCGCCTCTTTCGCTTCCAAGGAAATTAGCGCTGAATCGGCTAAAGACTTACCTTCCGTACAGGTGGGCGATCCGTTCCAGGAAAAACTGCTGCTCGAAGCTTCGCTGGAAATTATTGCTACCGGCCACGTGGTGGGCATACAGGATATGGGAGCTGCAGGCATCATCTGCTCTACCTCGGAAATGAGTGCCAAAGGCGAGCACGGCATGGATATTTGGCTCGACCGGGTGCCTACCCGACAGGATAATATGTTGCCCTTTGAATTACTGTTGTCTGAATCGCAGGAGCGCATGCTGATTGTACTAAAAAAGGGGTACGAATTGGAAGTTGAGCAGATTTTTGAAAAGTGGGACTTACTGGCAGCCCAAATTGGGGAAGTAACGGATACCAAAAAGCTGCGTTTTTACATGAACGATGAAGTGGTGGCTGAAGTACCGGCCTGGGACCTGGTGCTCGGTGGCGGAGCCCCTGTTTATAACCGGGAATACACCGAACCGGCGTACTTCAAAGCCTACCAACAGTTCTCAATTGATGCAGTGCAGGAGCCGGAAAACTACGCTGAAACAGCCCGTTATTTGCTGGCCCACCCCAACATCGCTTCCAAACGCTGGGTGGCCGAACAGTACGACTCCACTATCGGGGCAGCTACCATAACCACCCACTCTCCTGCCGATGCCGGTATAGTACGCATTCATGGTACCGACAAGGCCATCAGCGTAACCGTAGACTGCAACTCCCGCTACGTTCATGCCGACCCGGAACAGGGTTGTGCCATTGCCGTGGCTGAAGCAGCCCGAAATATTGTTTGCAGCGGGGGGCAACCGGTTGCCGTTACCAACTGCCTCAACTTCGGTAACCCGTATAACCCGGAAGTATACTGGCAGTTTGTAAAGGCTATTGAAGGCATGAGCAAAGCCTGCCTCAGGTTCCAAACCCCGGTAACCGGTGGCAACGTAAGCTTCTACAACCAGTCGTCAGACGACGGCCCGGTGTTTCCTACCCCCACCATCGGGATGCTGGGCATTCACGATGACTACCGCAATACCCAGTCGATTCCCTTTAAAGCTGCCAACGACCTGATTTACCTCGTAGGCCAATCAGTGAACGATATTGCCAGTTCGGAGTACCTGTACAGCTACCACGGGGTGAAAGCCTCTCCGGCCCCGTATTTCAACCTGGAGGAAGAACATGCCGTGCAGCAAACGATAAGCAGGCTAATTAAAAACGGGCAAATCCGGTCGGCCCACGATGTTTCCGATGGGGGGTTATTCATTGCCCTGGCCGAGAGTGCCATGACTGCCGGCCTGGGGTTTGCCATCAATTCCGATTCAACCGTTCGCAAAGATGCATTCCTGTACGGAGAAGCCCAGGGCCGGGTGGTAGTAAGCATCTCCACCGATCAGAAGCAAGCATTTGAATCGTTTATGTTACAGGAAAAAGTACCTTTCAGCCCGCTGGGCAAAGTAACTACCCGCGATTTTATTGTAGACGACGAGGTTTGGTTAACTACCACAGAGGCCACTGAATTATACGAATCTACCTTGCCCCGGTACCTGCAATGAATTTAATCGGGCGGATTATATTCTGGTCGGTTATAGCGGCAGCTTTCATTGGCCCGGGAACGGTAACCACGGCAGCCAAAGCCGGGGCCGACTACGGGCCCGATTTACTCTGGGCCCTGGGTTTTTCGGTGCTGGCCTGTTTTATCCTGCAGGAAGCCGCCAGCCGGGTAACCTCCGTATCCGGAACCGGGCTGGGAGACCACTTCAACCGGTTGTTAAACCGACGGTCGGCGGTATTTTTCATCATTTTAACCATTGTGCTGGGTTGCGTGGCCTACGAAGCCGGAAACCTGCTGGGGGCCGTTGCCGGACTGGCCTTGTTAACTGATTTGCCCTCTTATGCATTAACCGGGAGCATCGGCCTGGCCGCCTTACTCCTGCTTAGCATACGTAACATCGGGAAGCTGGTGCAATGGCTGGGAATTATTGTAGCCGTTATGGGCATTTGTTTTGTGAGCAGTGCGGTATTGCAGGATGTTTCCTTTTCGTCTGTTTTGTCGGGTTTATTTGTTCCCCGCATACCCGACGGAGGCAACCTGCTGGTTATTGCCCTCATTGGTACCACGGTAGTTCCCTACAACATATTCCTGGGGGCGGGCATGAAACACTCGCAGCGTTTAAAGGAAATGCGCATTAGCCTGGGGCTGGCTATTTTACTGGGTGGCATCATATCCATGGGTATTTTAATAACCGGTACAGCTATACAGGAAGAGTTTACCTTTACAGCCTTATCGCTGGCCCTGGAAAATCAATTAGGCCCGGCAGCAGGCAGCTTACTGGGCATAGGTTTGTTCGCCGCCGGGTTAAGTTCGTCGGTTACCGCCCCGCTGGCAGCTGCCATCAGCATGAAAGCGCTGTTTCCCCGGCAGGCACAATGGAATGAAGGGGGCAGGTATTTTCGTTTAACTGCCGTTATTACTTTACTTACCGGCCTGGCTTTCGGGCTAAGTGGCATTCAACCCGTTCCGGTTATCGTAGCAGCCCAGGCGTTCAACGGTATTATTCTTCCGCTGGTGGCTGTGTTACTGTTTATTTTAAGCAACAGTCGGGAACAACTGGGTGAGCACTGCAATACCGTTTTACAGAATATACTTATGGGCGTGGTAACCGCGATTAGCGTGCTGCTGGGGTTAAGCAATGTAATATCGGCTCTCGGTAAGGTAATTCCTTCATTAGCAGTTAGTGAACAGACCCTGTTTGCATTCAGCCTGGTTGGCGTTATTGCCCTGGCTTACCCGGTGTTCCGGGCGGTTACCCGTTTACGCAGGAGGAAGTAGGGAATGAATACCT
>CAZIWJ010000067.1:0-1583 GCA_964542855.1 uncultured Roseivirgaceae bacterium | reverse complement strand
GAAATCGTTTTAATTTAACGTCAAATTACTGCTATGCTCGTTGCTGGTTTACTGCTTATCACCGGTTTTATTGTTTTAATATACGGGGCCGATACCCTGGTGAAGGGGGCCCGCCTGCTGGCTTCCAGCCTGGGGGTTTCTGACCTGGTTATCGGGCTCACCGTGGTAGCTTTTGGCACTTCCCTTCCCGAACTTACTATTAATGCCTTCAACTCGTTTAAAGGGGCAAATGATGCCGTATTCGGAAATGTAATCGGATCGAATATCTGCAACCTGCTGCTTATTCTGGGGGTGGCCGGAATGATTTACCCCATTAAAGTACAGCGGCAGTCGGTAGCCTACGAAGTACCCTTTTCGCTGGCACTGGCCGTTGTTCTGTTCCTGCTGGTAAACGACCGGGTGCTAACCGGTAATGAGAACCAACTGGGTGTTTACGGGGCGTTAATTCTGCTGGCCCTGTTTGGCCTGTTCATGTTCTACATTTCGCGCATCCCGTCTGAAGGAGAAAACGATACCCCTGCTAACCAGCAGGTTCCGGTATTCCGTTCGGCGTTGCTAATTGTACTGGGCGTAGCCGGGCTTGTTGGGGGTGGTTACCTCATTACCGATAATGCTACCAAAATAGCAGTATTCCTGGGCATGAGCGAAAAGCTAATAGCATTAACTGTGCTTTCGCTGGGTACTTCGGCCCCTGAGCTGGCTACTTCAGCCGTAGCGGCCAGCCGCAAAAGTGCCGACATTGCCGTTGGAAACATCATCGGTTCCAACGTTTTTAACATCACCCTAATTCTTGGCGTAAGCGCCCTGATTAACCCGATAAACTACAACCCTATTCTGAATCAGGACTTATATGTGCTCTCAGCCGGCACACTTTTCCTGTTACTAGCCATGTATACCGGTAAAAAACTCAGTCTCGACCGTTGGGAAGCCGCTATTCTGCTACTGGCTTACGTGGGGTATACCCTTTACATTGTTTTCAGAAACTAGGCACTTTATTCATTACATTAAATTATGTGTGCTATATTAATTCCTTTAAAACTAAACACAGCCTATGAAACCCTATTATACGCTAATCTTATGCCTGCTGAGTATAACGGCGCTCGCACAAAAACGCCCGCTCGATCATCCCGACTTCGATACCTGGAAGCAAATTGAAGGGGAATCGATCAGTAACAACGGGCAATACGTAGCCTGGAGCCTGGCTCCCGGATATGGAGATGCCACCCTGAAAGTTAGTACCCACAGCGGAGAGGAGCTGGCCACCGTGCCCCGCGGAGTAAATGCGGCCTTCACTTATGATAGTAAATTCCTGGTATTTACCATTAAGCCGGCTATGGATTCGGTAAATGCCCTGAGGAGAAAAAAGGTAAAAAAAGCAGATCTGCCGAAAGACAGCCTGGGAATTTACAACCTGGAAAACCGTTCGTTAACGAAAATTCCGCAGGTAAACCGGTTTGAACTTCCGGCCGAGTGGAGTGGATACCTGGCTTACCTGAAAGAAAAAGATTCTACTACCCTGAAAGATGCTCATCACCTGGTACTCCGAAATTTGCAAACCAGTGAGGAGGAAACGTTCACCAATG
>CAZIWJ010000066.1:0-15114 GCA_964542855.1 uncultured Roseivirgaceae bacterium | reverse complement strand
ACTGAAAAACAGCATTTTATGGTGTAGTAAGAAAGGAGTCGCCCAGTATTTAATTTGGATTTACCTGCGAATTTTATTATATTATAAGGTGTAACAAATAGTACTTATTAAGTATCCCGAAATTAACGCCTTCACTCATGAATTTTACTCCCAATTTAGTACCGACCAAGCGCAAGCATCTTAAGCCTTCGGAGCGACGCAACTACGAAATGGTAACCAAGTACATGGTTCCGGTAAGTCGTTTAATAACTTTTCGTCCGGATCAGACCATCCGCGAAGTAATCGATACCCTACTCAAGAACCAGATTTCCGGTGCACTGGTATTGAATAGTAAAAAAGAAATCCTTGGTATGGTTTCTGAGCGTAACTGCCTGAAAACCGTTATCGACAACAACTATCATAATATGGCTCTAACGAACCGAATGGTATCTGATTATATGACAACCGGTATTGATAGCATGTATGATGATACGACGGTTGTTGATGCGGCCAACAAATTTTTGAGTATGAACCACCGGCGATTACCGATCGTAACTCGAGAGGGTAAACTCATTGGCCAGGTAAGTAGAAGAGATATTCTACGTGCCGCAGCACACATTGAAACTACAACCTGGTAAAACACTGTTAGCTGTCCGTCGTTAATTTAGCGACATGAAACAGCGAAAGAAAAGGGATTTGCCAACCAAAATCTGTCCGGTGTGCGGGTTACCTTTCACCTGGCGGAAAAAGTGGAAAAACAATTGGGAAGACATCGTTTATTGCAGCGAGCGCTGCCGCCGGAATAAAAACAAGGCAGACAGTTAACTTTTTAGGTTACCTGTCTCCTTGCGTTTACGATGTCACAGGCCAGGTACAGGGCCTCGCGCATGGATGTTTCGTCGGCACCATTTTTCCCCGCCAGATCGTAAGCCGTTCCGTGATCTGGTGAGGTTCGAATTACCGGCAAGCCGGCGGTGTAGTTAACCCCGGTTTGGAAAGCAATTGTTTTGAAGGGAATTAGCCCCTGATCGTGGTACATTGCCAGAACCCCATCGAATTTCCGGTAATGCATCATTCCAAAAAAACCGTCGGCAGGAAAGGGGCCGTAAACCAGGTTTCCATTTTTTCGCACCTGCTCGATAACCGGTTTAATGATGTTTTCTTCTTCCGCACCCAGCAGACCTTCTTCGCCAGCATGAGGATTCAGCCCGAGTACAGCCACTTTAGGTTTTTGAATGCCGAAATCCTGCTTCAGGCTGTTTAGCATCAGGTTTAATTTACGCGTTACCCGTTCGCGGGTAATACTTTCACCCACCGAGGTGAGCGGTATATGCCCGGTAACCACACCCACTCTTAACTCGTCATTCACGAGGAACATCAGGCTGTCGTTTGCTTCAAATTGGGTAGTAAAATATTCGGTATGTCCGGGAAAAGAAAAATCTTCCCGCTGAATATTGTTCTTATTAATCGGTGCGGTAACCACTGCATCGATATACTTATTTTCCAGGGCTTTCGTAGCCGACTGCAGGGAATAAAAAGCACTGGTTCCCCCGGTTTCGTTTACCTCACCGAATGAAACCATCAGTTTCTCTTTCCAGCAGGAAACCACATTAATACTCCCGTGGTGAATCTGGTCGGGGCGATGGCAAAGATCAAACTTCAGGTTTATTTTCAGATGCCCCCGGTAAAAATTTACTACATCCGGGGCACTAAAAATTACCGGGGTCATCATGTTCAGCATTCGCTTGTCGGAAAGGGCTTTCAGGATTACTTCCAGCCCAATTCCGTTAATATCGCCAACGCTGATTCCAATGACCGGCTTTTTTTCATTACGCTCACTTTTACGAGGGGCAGCGATGGTGTTACCGGGAGTTTGCTTGGTTGTTGGGTTATTTTGCATGTTAATGACTGGCTTTCCGCTTTAGAAAATCATAAAGTAAACGTACACCCGACCCGGTTCCGTTCATTCCGCGGTAAGTATGAGGTTCAGTAAGGAAAGCAGTGCCGGCAATATCCAGGTGAATCCAGTTATAATTAGTAAAATGTTTCAGGAACATACCGGCCGTAATGGCTCCTGCTTCCCTTTTACCGATATTTTTTAGGTCGGCAACATCCGATTTCAGGTACTCCCGGTACTCGTCCCACAGTGGAAATTCAACCAGGCGCTCATAAACCTGCTCCCCGGATGCCTGCAAATCCTGTTTAAACAACGGATCACCCGAGCCCATCATTACCATTCCCTCTTTTCCAATGGCAGCCTTGGCCGCACCCGTAAGGGTAGCCAGATCGATAACCAACTGTGGATCGTATTTTTTAGCGTAAGTAAGGGCATCGGCCAGAATGAGCCGCCCTTCAGCATCGGTATTCAATACCTCAACGGTGCTACCATCTGAAATTTGTATCACGTCGCCCGGTACCAGAGCATTGCCGTCTACCCGGTTATCAGTTGAAGGAACCAGCCCCACCACGTAGATTGGTAAATTATTACTGGCTACGGCGGCCATGGCCCCGGCTACGGCGGCAGCCCCGCCCATGTCGCTTTTCATGTAAAGCATACCCTGCGGCGGTTTCAGGCTGTACCCCCCGGTATCGTAGGTAACCCCTTTGCCTACCAGCACGAAAGGTCGGTCGTTAATGGCATTATCGGGTTTGTAAGTAAGTACGCTAAAGGTGGGAGGTTCTTCACTTCCGGCGTTTACACCCAGTAAGCCACCCATTTTCAGGCTGCTAATCTGGGTGAGGTCGAGGATGTTGGTATCGAAACCGCTGGCCTGCCCCATTTGCTCAATGGCGCCGGCCAGTTCTTCTGCGCTTAACTTACCCCCTGGCTCATTTACCAGGTCGCGGGCGAAGAAGACAGCCTGTACCAGGTGTTGAAGTTCGTGAAGGTCATCATCACTGATTTCCGGATGAACCACGGTAATTTCTTGCAGCGAGTAGGGCTCTTTATTTTTTTTATAGCGCTCGAACTTATAAGAACTCAAAGCCAGGCCTTCCAGGAAAGATAACAACAGAACTTTATCAGGAACAAATGCAGTAACGCATACTGAACTCACCTTATCTTTCTTCAATAAATTATAGCAGGCGAACCCCTGGTTTCGGTAATATTCGGGCAAAAAGTAATTTTGTTTGTCGGTATGCGGCACCAGGTACTGAAGATATTCTGGTTGATTTACAGGAATTACCGCGCCGCTTACTTCGTACCGGTTAGCCAAAACAGGCAATGAGGATACGTGTTGAGAAAAATTATCTTCTTCTTCCAGTAAAATAATTTGGCTGGTTTTTTCCGGGCATTGTTTAGCGAGGTGCAATACGCTTTCCATGGCTTAGTTACGTTTTATCTTGAAAGGTAAATTTATAAAATTAAGCTATCTTCGCTTTATGCCTAACCAACAAAATGCAGGAAAACCAACTGAAAATCACTACGTAAAACCAAAAAAACACCTGGGGCAGCATTTTCTGCGCGATGAGAATATTGCTGAAAAAATTGTACGGCAACTCACCTTTCATAATGCGTACGCCAATGTGCTCGAAATAGGCCCCGGAACGGGGGTACTGACCCGTTACCTGAACGATATGAACCTGGAAAACCTGGTACTTTTTGAAATAGACCGCGAATCGGTTGCTTACCTTCAAAAATATTACCCGGATGTTGAGGTGCGGGAAGCTGATTTCCTGAAACAGGATTTAAGAGAACAATTTACCGGTGGGGTAGGGGTAATTGGAAACTTTCCTTACAATATTTCTTCCCAGATATTCTTTTCAGTTTTGCAACACCGCAACCAGGTGCAGGAGGTGGTAGGCATGATTCAGAAAGAAGTGGCCGACCGGATTTGTTCCCGGGAAGGCAGTAAAATTTACGGCATATTAAGTGTATTGCTTCAGGCGTGGTACCACGTTGAAATGCTTTTTACGGTTCCGCCCGGTGTGTTTATCCCACCTCCCAAAGTGATGTCGGCAGTGGTTCGTTTAACCCGGAATAACGTTGACCAGCTGGATTGCGATGAAAACCTCTTTTTCAGGGTAGTGAAACAAGGGTTTCAAAACCGCCGGAAGACCTTGCGCAATGCACTGAAACCTTTAAATTTGCCAGAGGCTGTACGAAACGATCCGCTGCTTTCCAGGAGGGCAGAGCAACTCAGCGTTAAAGATTTCATTCATCTTACCCACCGAATTAAACCAACACATTAATGTCGACCCAAAATCCTCAGATCCCGGCATTTGAGTTAAGCAAAGAGTATCTCGATTTTTTAAAAGATTCTATTGAAGCGAATGAATCATCGGTAGTTTATCATTCGCTTAAAGAGGCTAATTACGTAGATATTGTAACCATTTTGTACGAGTTAAACACCGAAGAGTCGAAGTACGTGGTTAACCTGCTAAAGCCTGAAATGGCGGCCGACGTACTGGCTGAGGTTGACGAGTCTGACCTGATTCCTTTCCTGGAAAATTTTACTTCGGAAGAATTATCTAAACTGCTCGACCACATGGATTCCGATGACGGGGCAGATATAGTAAACCAGCTCCCGGTACAAATGCGTGAGGAGTCGATTGCGTTAATGCGCAATGAAGAAAAATCGCGCTACGTAAAAGAACTGATTCATTACGAGGAAGATGTTGCCGGTGGTTTAATGGCCAAGGAACTGATTAAATGTAACGTGGAGTGGACCATTAAGCAGTGCATCGATGAAATTCGCCGGCAGGCCGAACAGGTAGAAAAAATTTATTCCCTGTACGTTGTAGACCAGCAAAACCGGCTGGTAGGCAAAGTTTCGCTTAAAAAAGTTATTCTTAGCCCCGACCGGGCACACGTGGCCGATATTTATAACGACGAGGTTATTTCGGTTCCTACTCACCTGAACGAAGCGGAAGTGGTAGATATCATGAAGCGCTACGACCTGGAAGCGGTTCCGGTGGTGGATGTTCAGAACCGGCTGGTAGGCAGAATTACGATCGATGATATTATTGACGTCATGGACGATATTGCCGAAGAAGAGCGGCAGTATATGGCGGGTATTTCCGAAGACGTAGAGGAAAACAGCAGCATCTGGATGTTATCGAGGGCACGTTTACCCTGGTTAATGGTGGGCATGGCCGGGGGTATGCTGGGTGCCCGTTTTATCGGGGTTTTTGAAGAAGATATTGCCATGGTTCCGGCGATGGCATTTTTTATTCCGTTGATTACCGCTACCGGCGGTAACGTAGGTATTCAGTCATCTTCTATTGTATTGCAGTCGCTTTATAATCCTTCCATAATAGGAGGAAAGATTGCCAGCCGGTTAATTAAAGTGTTTTTAGTGGCCTTGTTAAATGGAATTGTGCTATCGACCCTGGTTTTTTCTATTAATTTTGCCCTGGGAACTCCGTTACGGTTATCGGCGGTGGTAGCTTTTGCTTTACTGAGCGTGGTGCTGTTAGCTTCATTCATGGGTACGATTACCCCTTTGGTATTAAACCGGCTTGGCATTAATCCGGCCCTTGCCTCCGGGCCGTTTATTACCACTTTTAACGATTTACTGGGTTTAGGAGTATATTTTACAGTTGCTCATTTTCTATATGATTTCTACTAATACAAAACAACCAACCTGTATTATTTTAGACGAGATGCACGAAAGCCTGGAAGGCTTGCTTTCAGAAGCTGGTTATGAACCGGTGTTTGCCTTAACAATTTCCCGGGATGAACTAATGAAAGAAATTGGGCATCACGAAGGAATTATTGTACGCAGTAAGTTAACCCTGGACCGGGAACTGATTGCCGCTGCCAGCAAACTAAAGTTCATTGCCCGGGCCGGTGCCGGCATTGATAAAATTGACCAGGAAGCGGCAGCTGAATTTGGTATACCCATTCTTAATGCCCCGGAAGGAAACCGCGATGCGGTAGGGGAGCATGCAACTGGTGCGCTGCTGGCTTTGCTGAATAAAATGCACACCAGCGACCTTGAAGTGAGAAACAAGCAGTGGAGAAGAGAGGCCAACCGGGGAACCGAAATTATGGGAAAAACCATCGGGCTGATCGGGTTTGGGTACATGGGGCAGGCCTTTGCCCGCCGGTTAACCGGTTTTGGCGTACGGGTACTGGCCTACGACAAGTACAAGAAAAATTACGCCAATGAGTTTGCAGCGGCTTCTTCGCTGGAGCAACTGAAAGAAGAAGCTGATATCGTAAGTTTTCACGTGCCATTGACCCGGGAAACCAGGGAATTATACGATTATACTTTTTTTAATGAATTTGCAAAACCCCTGGTGGTAGTGAACACGGCAAGAGGCAAAATCCTTAAGCTGGCCGACCTGATTACCCTAATGGACGAGGGAAAAGTTCTGGCCGCTGCCCTCGATGTGCTGGAAAATGAAAAGCCATATTCGCTGCAGGGCGAGGAGCTTAAAATATTCAATAACCTTACAGCAAGGAACAATATTCTGTTCACCCCCCATGTAGGCGGATGGACCCACGAATCGTACCGAAAAATTAATGAAGTGTTGGTTAATAAAATTAAAGCGCTAAAAACTGTTTGAATCATACAATGTATTTTTTGCTTCAGTAAAAGTTTCTGGTACTGCATTACTTTTCATTTATTTCGAATTGGATGTAAGCAGGTATAGCAACGCGCTGAAAGGAAAGAAATGCAGAAGATTTACAAAAAGCTTAAACAGAAGACTGATAGCCATCAACCCACTTCTATCATTGAAAAACCAATGCTTACCTCTTTCCTGGTTTTGCTGGTTTTAGCGGTGATTGTTCTTACCCTGAGTTACCATTATTACGAAGAAGACAATTACAATTTCGTGGGCCAGGTTTTGGCCGAGGCGCACGGGATGTTATTCGATATTGCGGTAATTGGTATTTTGCTGGTATGGCTGAGGAACAACGGGGAGAAAAGACAGCAAATCAGGAAGTATAAAGATGAGATTGATGATTTTCGTTTGTGGGAATCGGAAGAGGCGGCCTTTCGTACGGTTGGTAACATTAAGCGACTGAACGGCCATAAAATTACCGATATTAATTTGGTGAACTGCCACTTGTCGAAAACCAACTTAAGTTATGTAGTGCTTAAAGGCTCGAATATTAATTCGGCTAATGTTTCCAACGCTAACATGATTCATTGTAACCTGGAAAATACGCGGCTTAACCAGACAAACTTCGAGAATAGCAACCTGAACCAGGCTGAAATGAGCTATGCCATGGCTAATGGTGCAAACTTTAAAGACTGTTACATGATTAAAGTGAATTTGCAGCAGGCTTTCCTGATCAAGGCAAATCTTACCAATGCATTTCTAATGGAAGCAGACATGCAGGGAGCTCATTTAACCGGTACAAACCTGGAGAATACCAATTTGTTCAAGGCCGATCTTCGTGGGGCAATAGGCCTTACAGTAGAACAATTATCGCAGGCTAAAACACTTTACATGGCTAAACTCGATCCTGAACTGATGGAAAAGGTGAAGGAAAATGAAACCTGCCTTTCGCTGATGAGCCGCTAATTACTTCTGCTTGTATAAAATTCTTATTGGTACGCCGGATAAATCGAAAATTTCCCGCATTCGGTTTTCCAGGTAACGGGTATAAGGTTCTTTTATCAGCTTTGGATGATTACTGAAAAAGGCAAAAGTGGGGGGTACCGGTGGAAGTTGGGTTAGGTATTTTATCCTGATGTGTTTCCCTCTTACGGCCGGAGGCGGATATTTATTAATTACTTCCAGCATGGCATCGTTAAGTTTTGAGGTGCTGATTCGCTGGTACATGCGTTTATAAACTTCACCGGCTTCTTCAATGGCCTGAAATACCCGCTGCTTACTCACCATCGACGTAAATAGAATGGGTATGTACTGCAAAGGGCCCAGTTTAGCCTGCATGGCTTTGCGAACCTGCGCAGCCGTGCTGCTATCTTTTTCTATTAAATCCCACTTGTTCGCCAGGATTACCAGCCCTTTCCGGTTTTTAACCGCCAGGGCGATGATGTTCATATCCTGCGATTCTATTCCGGTTTGGGCATCGACCATAATTATACAAACATCCGACGATTCCATGGCCCTGACGCTTCGAAGGGTAGAGTAAAACTCTACGTCGTCGGTAACCCTGGATTTTTTTCTCAGGCCGGCGGTATCCGTAAGAATAAAATCCTTTCCGAATAGCTTATACCGGTTATTGATGGTATCCCTGGTAGTTCCTGCAATACTGGTAACGATACTTCTTTCTTTGCCGAGCAGCAAATTTAGGAAAGAGGATTTCCCCACGTTAGGCTTCCCAAGGATAGCCAGGCGGGGAACATTTTCTTCCGGATTTTCTACATCCTCATGCTGAAAATGTTTTACCACTTCATCGAGCAAATCGCCGGTGCCTGAACCACTGATTGCAGCAACAGGAAAAATGGTGCCCATCCCCAGTTCATAAAATTCGTTAGCTGCAAACAGGCGTTCCTGGTTATCGGCTTTATTGGCAACAACTATTACTGGTTTTCTATTTCCCCTCAGTTTGTTGGCAAAGCTCTTATCTAAATCGGTTAAGCCCACGGCAGCATCAACCAGAAAAAGAATAACACTGGCTTCTTCAATGGCCAGTTCAACCTGATTTCTTATCGCTGACTCGAATAAATCGTCGGAGTCGGCAACGTAGCCGCCCGTATCCATTACGGTGAAATGGTGACCAGTCCATTCTGCAAAACCGTAATGACGATCGCGGGTAACCCCACTCACGTTATCTACAATTGCCTTGCGCTGTTCTACCAGTCGATTAAAAAAAGTTGATTTTCCTACGTTAGGACGCCCTACGATGGCAACAATATTCGGCATGGCCTTTAGTTTAAGATTAGGCTTACGAAGTTAAAAATGTTTTCGTTACAGCTTATTAATGATAACCGAAACGATTGAGCTGTTTTTGTTTTTTACGCCAGTTTTCCTCAACCTTCACGAAGAGTTCCAGGTGAACCTGTTTTTGAAAAAAGGCTTCCAGGTCTTTCCTGGCAGCAACACCCACGCTTTTTAGAGCAGCTCCTTTTTTTCCAATGAGAATGCCTTTCTGAGAATTTCGCTCGACGAAGATTTCAGCCCGGATTCGGATAATATCTTTATTTTCTTTAAATGACTCAACGACTACCTCTGTGCTGTAGGGTACTTCTTGTTTATAACCCAGGAATATTTTTTCACGGATAATCTCGGCCGCAAAAAAGCGTTCAGTTTTATCGGTTAAAGCATCTTTAGGGAAATAGGGAGGATGTTCTGGCAGGTATTGAAGGACGATATCCAGGAGTTCACTGGTATTGGTAGCATTCAGGGCCGATATCATTACAGATTGGTTAGGCTGAATTTTCTCGGCCCAGTCTTTTAGTTTATCCTCAGCTTGAGAACCCCGGCCCAGATCTATTTTATTTAAAACCAGGATGAGAGGAATATTAAACGTTTTAATTTGCTCGAGCTGGGGTAAATATTCATACGACTGGTTGATGTCGAACAGGTATACCAGCACGTCGGCGTCTTCCAGGGCACTTTCTACATAGCGCATCATATTTTCGTGCAGGGCATACTGCGGATCGAGTATGCCCGGGGTATCGGAATAAATGAGCTGGAAATCAGGTTCATTTACAATGCCTAATACCCGGTGCCGGGTGGTTTGTGCTTTCGGACTGATAATAGAAATGCGCTCTCCCAGTAAAAGGTTGATCAGAGTAGATTTACCCACGTTAGGCTTACCTATAATATTAACGAAACCAGCTTTATGAGCGGCTTTAGCCATAAAATATTAATTGTTTTCAGGTTTTGAGCTATTCTGCAAGTTCTTTTTAAAGGCTTGCAGCATATTCAGGATTTTCATACCGGAATGAACGAGGTGCGGGTTTTCCTGGTCGATCAATAACCCGGATTTTTACCATCTTTGGCTACCCATAGACAGTACCCGGCCAGCGTTTTGGTTATTATCTTTTCTATTGAAATTACACTGTTAGAATCAACTTCCGGTAAGTGAATTTTAACCTTTTCCTGTTGAAATGCAGAGCCACCTGTTTGTTTTTTCACAAGTTACAGAAAAACTGTAAAGTATATTCAGCTAGCAACAAAAAGAGGCGCTTTTACCGACAGGTAATTTTACAATAGAACTGGTTTAAACTTTTAAGAACTACAAGGAGAAAATGCGTACAGTAAATTGTTAAAAGATTTTCCGCACGCATGAATAGCACAGATGACCAGGCGACATCATACAGGTATGGTAAGCTGATAAGCAGGCATCTGACCCCCGGAAAAATTAGTTTATTTGAGCTTTGCGGCTACTACGATAAAAAGTATTACGCATTTTATTTTCCCGGACTGCCAGGTTGCCCGAATAATAAACAAGAATTAAAAAATGACACCCAAGCTATACATGTTCGCTCTGGCATTTTGGGAAGCGTGGAACCTTAAAATACGTACAGTTCAGCAGGTTACCATGTTTAAGCGCAACCAGTAATTGACAATTTGATAAATTACATTCTTCATCTCGTTATATTCCCCGGTTTTACCAAATAACCACTTACACTATATTCATAGGCGTTATGAACATTTTCCGGTTAATTGGAAGAGAAAAAATAATTACAGGATGTCTTCTGGTTTTCGGGTTTTTGCTCACAGTTGGAAAGATTTATTTTGTACGGGTTACTGTCAGGCTTCATTATATATAAGTTAAAGAGTTACGTCTTTTAATTTACCGTCTAATCTCAGAAAAATTAACCGATAGCTAACAATTACTGGTTAAGTTTACTGTGTAGCTTCGTTTATTTCAGCCAGTTCTCCTTCGTAAGCTGTTTCAATGTCTTCGGAATATAATCCCTGCTCATTTAACCACCTACTAAAAGCGGCTGCATAACCGTGAGTAGCATAAACCTTTTCCGCACCGGTTTCCCGAACCGCTGTATTGAGTTCCTGCCAGTCGGCATGATCAGATAACACGAAGCCCCGGTCAACTGCTCTCCTTCTTCTTGCTCCGCGAATGCTCATCCAGCCGGAGGCAATAGCAGTACTGAAGGGCTGAAATTTCCGGAGCCAGGTACTTCCCAGGGCAGAAGGTGGGGCAACAACGATATTTCCCTGGTAGTTTTTCCTGGGGATTTCGTTAGTAACCCGAATTCCATCGGGAAGGGGATGACCGGCATCTACCAACACGTCGTTCATATTTTTTATAGCTCCGTGCATGTAGATATTCCCGATCCGGGTATCCAGATTGTGTAAAATACGCTGAGCTTTACCTAATGTGTAGGAAAATATGATAGATGTTTTTCCCTCTTCCCGGTTCTTAGCCCACCAGCTGTTAATATCATTCATCACCTGCTGCTGGTGAGGCCATTTATAAATTGGGAGGCCGAAGGTTGACTCCGTAATAAAAGTTTTACACTGAACAGGTTCGAAAGGGGTACAAAGCGAATCTTTAGCCAGCTTATAGTCGCCTGATACTACCCAGGTTTCACCTTTATAACTGACGGCCACCTGGGAGGAACCGATAATATGTCCGGCGGGATAAAGGGTAAACAAAACCCCGTTAATAGTAATTGTTTCCCGGTAATGAAGAGTTTGGAGATTAATATCTTTTCCCAGCCGTAAACGGAGAACAGGTTCCGACAAATAATGAGAAAGGTAATACTGATGCCCGGCGTAAGCGTGGTCTGCATGAGCATGGGTTATAATTGCTTTTTTTACTGGCTGCCAGGGATCGATGTAGCAATCTGCCCGTTCAACGTACAACCCACTGGAGGTAAATGTAATCAGGTTTCCCATACTACTCTATTTCACCGGGTGCACGATCGGGCTTGGCGTAAGTATACCTTGCAATTTTATTAGCGGTATAGTAGGCGTCAAGCCCGGCACAGGTAACTGAATTTGTCTTGGTGAGGTCGATAAAACCGTCGCTTCCCACGCTTTCATCGGGTAAAATGAGTTCCACAATTTTACCAACGACCAGTACTGTGTCATTTAAATCAATGGGGTAGGACTTTTCTAATTGAAGACCGATGTGTAGAGGCGATTCTTTCACATAGGGGGCAGGATGATTAGTATACTCTGGTGTAAAGCCACAAGCTTCAAATTCAGATGTTTCCCACCGGGCACTAGTATGATGGGCTTCACGGGCGTGAGAGGAAGGAATGTGATTAATGGTATAATAGCCCGTATTTAGAATATTTTCTAAAGTATGGCGTGGAACAACGTGCGGCCTGAAAAGAATTCCAATTAATGGAGGAGATGCTCCTACGTGAATAATTTGGCTAAACATTGCAAGGTTTGTTTTTCCTGCTTCATTTTGAGTTCCTACCAGGCTGACGCTCTTATAACCAGTGAGGCTGTTAATCAGGTTTCGCCTGTAATACTTATCTAATTCAGGAAAATCGTTGGAATGAAATGAAAGGTTTCCCAAAACTAATTGTTAACGGCTTCTTTCACGGTGGTAGAATACTGGATATCCAGTTTACTCAATAACTCAGTATGGTCTTTTTCCAACTGGCCGCGAGCAATTTCTACTGCTTTCTTGAACCAGGGTAGATCCGGTAAAATTTTACGATGAGCACTTAGCCCCGAGGTTAGCATTTCTTTTTTCCAAACCGTAAAGTACCATTCCATAGAAGGTTGATGAAATGCCCTTAGGGAACGTTTATCGAAAATAAATTTATTATTAACCCCCGACTTTACCAGTTCACCAATTTTATTGAAAGTATACTTAAACGAGTCAATGGGAACATAATCCGTTTTAAGTGAGCAAATTATAATGCCTTTGTCGCTATTATAGTAAACAGTAGCAAATCGGTCGTCGAAATATGCCTGAAAATTTTCAACTTCAGGGTGAGTAACAGGAGTAACAGGATCGTTCATCTGTTGAAAAGTGAAATCTAGTGAAAACTGCGTTTTTGATCTTCTTTGTCTGAGTGTATACGTTTTTGTAGGTTATCAAGTTCCTCTTCCAGTCGCGTGGCGTAATCCAGCGTAGATCGCAGCATGGTTTGTTGAGAGTCAATTTGTTCCTTAAGTAGTGCAAGCTCCTTATTAACTTCCCGAAGCTTCAAATCGTAGACCGCCTTCAAGCGTTCTTTTTCCAGCTCCGTTTTCTTCAGTTCCTCTCTGAATATTAAGTATGCTTCAGGTGGGGTCTTCATATTCCAAAATAATTACACCTTTTCAGGATATTCATACATAACAACCGTTAAATAGGCATGAAGTTTAATTTTTTTACAGAAAACTGTCCGGTAAATAAGATTTAACTTACTTTACCAAAAAACCAGGAAACCTTAAGGTTTCCTGGCTCAAATTTAAGTTGTTACAACGGTTTTAACGTCGATAATCCACCATCAACTCCCAGTACCTGCCCGGTCATCCAGGAACTTTCATCGGAAAGGAGCAATTCAACAATGGTTGCAATATCATCGGTAGTACCTACCCTACCAATGGGGTGACGTTCGTCGGATGCTTTTCTTTTTTCATCTGACGACAGCAGGTTGGAAGCCAATGGAGTATCGGTAAGTGAAGGGGCAATTATATTAACCCTGACTTGTTTACTGGCAAATTCAGCAGCCAGCGATTTCCCCAGGCCTTCAAGTGCTCCTTTAGCCGTGGCAACCGAAGCATGAAAATTCAGGCCTACCTTTACGGCTACAGTACTAAATAAAACCACACTTGCTCCCTTTGCTTTTCTTAATGGCTTCAAACAGGCCTGAAGGCTTTTAACCGCACCTATTACGTTAATATCCAGGTCACGCTGAAAATCTTCTGGCTTCAATGCCTGAAAAGGTTTCAGGTTTATTGTACCCGGACAGTAAACCAGTCCGTGCAATTTTTCTGGAAGATTGTTAAAAGACGCCTTATCGAAACTATCAACATCGAAGGGGATATACTGAATACCGGCTACTTCCGGTTCTCTTCTCGATGCGACCCATACGTTAGCATCTTCGAGCAATAGCCGCTTAACGGTATTTAACCCAATTCCCGAACTACCGCCAATAACCAGTATATTCTTATCTGTAAATTTTGCCATAAAGATTAGTATACTATATTTAGTTAACTGCTGTAAGGCAGTTTATTTATTGTAGATTAGCTTTAAAAACTCCTGCTTTTTACTTTCTTCTGTAAAAGCGCCGTAGTATTGTGCTGTTACTGTACTGCTATTCACATCCTGAATACCTCTCATCGCAACACATAAATGATCTGCTTCCAGAACAACGGCCACATCTTCGGTATCAAGGGCCTGTTTTAATTCATTTGCTATCTGAATGGTTAGTCGTTCCTGTACCTGTGGTCTATTTGCGTAATACTGAACAATTCTGTTGAGTTTAGATAAACCAATAATTTTGCCACCAGACTGGTAAGCCACGTGTGCTTTACCTATTATAGGAACAAAATGATGCTCACAGTGAGAGTAGAAAGTAATGTCCTTTTCAAGGATCATTTCATTGTACTGGTACTTGTTATCGAACAAGCGCATTGAAGGCTTGTTTTCAGGGTTTAAACCGCTGAAAATTTCGTTAACGTACATTTTTGCAACCCGCTGAGGAGTTCCCTGCAGGCTGTCATCTGTTAAATCAAGCCCCAAAATATTCATGATTTCTTTGAAGTGTTTGGCGATGAGCTCTATTTTAAGTGCATCGTCCTGTTCAAATGCATCGGGGCGAAGGGGGGTTTCATAAGCAGTACCCACGTGGTTGTCGCCTATTTCCTTTTCTGCTCCGTTAGTCTGCGGGGTATTCAACAAAGTTCCGTTCAGTTTCATATAGCGTTACTTTTAAATCGAGTTTGTTATCAATTTTTTCTCTTAAAATATTCCAAATAACCACTGCAATGTGCTCTGCAGTTGGGTTAACATTCCTGAATTCTGGTACATCGATATTGAGGTTTTTGTGGTCAAATTTATCAGTGACATTTTCTTTAATGGCATCGCTCAATACTTTCATGTCGCAAACGTACCCGGTTTGCGGGTCAGGCTCTCCAGCAACCTTTACGATAAGGTTGTAATTGTGACCGTGAAAGTTAGGATTATTACACTTCCCGAAGACTTTTTGATTCTTTTCATCAGACCATTCAGGGTTGTGTAATCGGTGGGCAGCATTAAAATGCTCTTTTCTATATACAGCTATTTTCATAAAAAATTAAACGGATTGAATCCGGTCTTGTTTATGTTTTTGATAGTTTAAGTTAAAC
>CAZIWJ010000065.1:0-15150 GCA_964542855.1 uncultured Roseivirgaceae bacterium | reverse complement strand
CGCCAATATCTCCCTGCGCTACAATCGTAGCCAGGTTTTCGGCACTGAGGTGTACATTCACGTAACCATCGTAACTTAATATTTGCTGGTAAGTGATTGCCGTTCCATCGTCCAGTTCAGCAACGTTCGTCTGGCTCATGCCTGTACTGCCATCTACCGGGTTAAAGCTTAAGGCAATACCGCCGCCTTCCACGTAAGAGTTAAAATGAATGTGGGCCGGGTGTTCACCGCCGTCGGGCGTTCCTTCCAGATCAATAGTTGCCAGTGCTTCGCCATTAATCCGTTCGGCAAAGGTAATTGTACCGCTGATGCCTTCAACTGCTTTTTCGGCAAGTTCGTATGATTTAGTAGTGCCAGTAAGATCATTCTGGCCAATATCACCCTGGGCCAGGATAGTTCCCAGGTCGCTTTCGCTCTGGTGCACGTTAATGTATCCGTCGAAATCGATTAACTGCTCGTAAGTAATTGCGTCACCGGCATCGGTAGCAGTGATTTCAGTTGAACTGGTACCCGTAGCCGGATCCACAGGCTCCAGGCTGATAACAATGTTCCCGCCTTCTACTGCCGTGTTGGCGTGGATGTGGGCGGGATGCACTTCCGTACCAGAAGTGTTGCTTAAGTTCAGCACAACGGTTGTACTGTTTTCATTTTCAATAAAAGTAGCCGTACCCGAAATATTTTCGTCGGTCAGGGAAGTAAGATTATACTCTGTTTCATTACCCGTTGGCATTACCATATCTTCACCCTCATTGTCGTCGTCGCAAGAGGTGAAAAACACTGGAATAGCCAGCAAGTAAAGAATTAAAGTAAATTTTGATTTTAACATAACAGGATTTTAGTTGAATTAATAAAGTTACAGGTTTGCTTTACAAACCGAATTAATAGACAACAATACCTTTGTTTGATATCTATGGTGTATCTACAACAGTGCGTAAATCAATATGTTTGATCTTCGGGCTTCTCAGTTCGGATAGCGGTACGCCCAAATGGCCGGGAATCGGGTGATGAACCGGGCGGGGAAAAATTAAAACCGGATAACAACCGGGGGCAAGGGCAAACACTGATGATATAACATGTGAACCTTGTGCTATGCTGATCGCTAAACTACTTTATTTTACGAATGGGCGTAGAGGGGCGCGCCGGTTTGCGAGATCACGCATTCGCAAGCACGCAAATAAAAAATGCGCAGCCCGGAGTGGGCCACGCATCGGTTTGGCTATTGGGGGTAAAGGCTAAAAATCTAGGCGGTTTGAATTCGGGATACTTCCTGCAGCCCCAATTCAATGATACTCTTTTCGCGCATTTCAACTTTCCTGATTTTTCCTGTTACGGTCATCGGGAATTCTGCGGTAAACTTCACGTAACGGGGCACTTTGTGGTGCGATATATTTCCCCGGCAAAATTCACGGATATCCTCTTCACTCAGTTCAGCATCTTTTTGCAGCTTTACCCAGGCCATAATTTCCTCTCCGTATTTATGATCGGGAACCCCTATCACCTGCACATCCGATACCTGTGGGTGGGTATACAGGTATTCCTCAATTTCCCTGGGGTAAATATTCTCTCCTCCGCGCGTAATCATATCCTTAATGCGGCCAACGATGTTTACGTATCCTTCTTCATCGATAGTGGCCATGTCGCCAGTATGCATCCAGCGGGCACTGTCGATCGAGTGAGCCGTTTGTTCCGGATTATTCCAGTATCCCAGCATCACCGAGTATCCGCGAGTGCACAATTCACCCGGTTCGCCCAGTGGCATTACCTCGTTGGTATCCGGGTCAATTACTTTCACTTCCAGGTGCGGGTGGATTTGCCCTACCGTACTCACCTGTTTTTCCAGTGGGGCACCGATCCGGGTTTGGGTACTCACCGGTGAAGTTTCGGTCATGCCGTAGGCAATCTGTACGTCTTTCATGTGCATTGCAGTCTGCACTTTTTTCATCACCTCGGTGGGGCAGGGAGACCCCGCCATGATGCCGGTTCGAAGGCTATGTAAATCGTAACGATCGAAATCCGGATGTTCCAGTTCGGCAATAAACATAGTTGGAACCCCGTACACTGCCGTTGCCTTTTCTTCTTCCACGGCTTTGAGTACTGCTTCCGGTTCAAAGCCTTCACTGGGATAGATCATGCAGGCCCCGTGCGACATGCAGCCCAGGTTGCCCATCACCATACCGAAACAATGGTACAGCGGAACCGGGATAATGAGTCGGTCTTTACTGGTAAAAGCCATAGCTTCGGTAACAAAGAACCCGTTGTTTAAAATATTATGGTGGCTGAGGGTAGCCCCTTTCGGATACCCGGTTGTACCGCTGGTGTACTGAATATTAATGGGATCATCGAAAGCCAGTGACCCCTGGCGTTCTGCCAGTTGTTCATCGCTAAGCTGGTCTGATTGCTGATAAATATCTTTCCAGTTAAACATGCCAGCCACCTCTTCACTGCCCAGCTTAACCACAATTTTCAGGTCGGGGAGCCGCTTGCAACTCAGGAGCCCGGGCGTGCAATGTTCCAGCTCCGGGGCCAGTTCCTGTACCATTTCCACGTAGTTGGAGTTTTTAAACTGCTCGGCCGTAATAATCATTTTGCATCCCGACTGTTTCAGGGCGTAGCCCAGTTCCTGGGTGCGGTAGTTAGGATTAATGTTCACCAGGATGGCCCCAATCTTTGCCGTAGCAAACTGGGCTACCGTCCACTCATACCGGTTAGGCGACCACATTCCTACCCGGTCGCCTTTTTCGATCCCCATGGCCATTAAACCACGGGCGCAAGTGTTAACCTGCTGGTTGAACGCTTCGTAGGTCCAGCGAACGTTCTGGTGCTTTACGACTAAAGCTTCATTTTTTGGGTACTGTTCTGTAATGCGATCGAGCATATCACCAATAGTAATGCCCAGTAAAGGCGTTTCACTGGTTCCACTCAGGTAACTTAATGTACTATTCATAATTCGTGCTGTTTTGTAGTAGATGGATTAGCTCATTAATTTATCGGATTTCTTTAAATTTTCCACTTTCAACGGCAGGAATTCGCTCTAGACATGTTTTTGTTCAGCACTCGATATCTTGTAAAAGATTAATTTCGTAATCGTTAAATAAAAAAGCTGTGCACATTTTACTAATTGAAGACGAAGATCAGCTCTCTGCTGAAATTTTGGATTTTCTCAGGAAGGAAGGGTATTCCTGCGACCATGCCGGCAACGGTAAGGAGGCCCGCGACAAACTGATTTTTAATCAGTATGAGTTTGTACTGCTCGATTTAAACCTCCCCGATGGCGACGGGCTAAAACTCCTACAACAGCACAAAGACCAGCGATCAGGTACTGCTTTTATTATTATTACTGCCCGCGGACAGGTAGAAGACCGGGTTCGGGGGCTGGACCTGGGTGCCGACGATTACCTCCCCAAACCGTTTTCCCTGCTGGAACTGAAAGCGCGCATGCTGGCGATTACCCGCCGGAAGTATAATATGACCGATAACGTTTTCCAGTTGCACGACATTGAACTGAACCTCGATACCCGCATGGTTTCGGTAAATGGTTCGGCAATTAGCCTCACCCGGAAGGAGTTCGATCTGCTTTACTACCTGATGATTAACCGGAACCGCGTACTTACTCGTTTCCAGATGCTGGAGCACGTGTGGGGCAACGACCTGGCCAGCGACCTGGACTCCAATTACATAGATGTGCACATCAAAAACCTGCGAAAAAAATTATCGGCCCATACTTCTATCGACTGGCTGGAAACTGTGCGGGGCGTGGGCTACAAGGTAAATGCTTAATTATGAAACTAAAGAAAAAGTTTTTACTATTTAATACCCTTCCCAAGCTGGTATTAATCGCTGCTTTGCTGCTGGTGCTTCCGCACCTAATTGGTTACTTCGTGTATAAGCACACCGACCAGCAGTTAAATCAAACCCGCGACCAACTGGTTGAGTACATTCAGCAGCAAGGTATTGCCCGGTTTATTAACCCGGAAGGCTTGCAACGCCAGGTTGAATACGATGACGGGCTGGTGTATTTTTATTCGGTGGTTCCTGCCGAAAGAAGCCGGCGAGAGGCCCTGCCTGACGGAAGAAACCAGTCGGCGTCGGCCATCACCGATTACCGGGTACTGAGCCAGAAGGTAAACGTAAACGGGAGAAGCTTCCAGATTGAAGTGGGCCAGAGCCTAAATGCTATTGCCCAGTTGGAAGGAGCCATTATTCGTTACGCCATGATCGGATTGTTGTTGCTGACTTTTATTATCCTGGTTATCGATTTACAATTTGCCACCCGTACCATTCAACCCCTGCAGGCCATAAACCAGAAACTGAATAATATTCAGCGCCCGGAGCAATACGATTACCGGCGGATAAATACGTCTACCCGCGAATTTCAGTACCTCGATGAGTCGCTGAATACCATGATGGCCCAATTAAAAGAAGCCTTTCGTAAAGAAAAGGAGTTTGTAGGCAATGCCTCCCACGAAATGCTGACCCCGCTGGCCATTCTGAACAACCGCTTTGAAAATATTATTGCCGCCGACGATACGCCGATAGATATAAGTCGTAAAATTGTAGAATCGCAGGATATTCTTTACCGGTTGAATAAAATTATCCGTTCGCTCCTGCTGATTTCGAAAGTAGAATATAACTACTACGTAAAAGAAGACACGGTAAACCTGAAAGCATTGCTGGAAGAGGTAGTAACCTATCTGGAAATGCCCATAGAAAATAACCAGGTCACCACCGAAATACACGTCGACCCCAAGATTACCCTTGGGCCAGTAAACCGATCGTTGCTATTTACCCTCTTCCAGAACCTGGTAAGTAATGGAATTAAATACAACCACCCGGGAGGTAAGCTGAGTATTTTGTCGGAACAGCGAGAAGATAAATTGCTGATCCACGTAAAAGATACAGGAGTAGGCATAGCCCCGGCAGATTTACAGCATATTTTTGAAGGATTTCAACAATTAAAGGACGAGGAAAGTAGAAGTAACCGGATTGGCCTGCATTTGGTACGCTCCATTGCCAACATGCACAACTACCATATTACCGTTCAATCCACCCCTAACCAGGGCAGTACGTTTACCCTTGCCATTCCGCTTGATTAGGAAAATAAAGGTTATCTTTCATTCACTACCGGGCTTCCTTACGCTGTAACAAACCGGGGTTGTAGAAGGTGCACGCAAGATGTAGTTGCACGGGGAAAGGTATTTTAAAGCCGGTTAACACTATCTTAACTCTACGAGAAACAGCGGCAGATTTTTAGTGCTTACCAAACCAGTTGTTTGCCCGTAACCCCTATTCTACCTCCCGATTACTCAGCAGCAATTTTACCTACTTATTTCGAAGTAATATATTTCTACGTAAACAAAATCGTATCTTTTGCTGCAAAATATTGTAAAGGAGCTTTGTTTTGTAAAATTCTTTAATCTACTTCAAAAGATAATTTGGAAGTTATTTTTCACTAAATCCTGTAAACACCCCGGTTTATGATAACCGATTGAAAATAACTACGGCGATTGAAGTGAGCCGATTAGTTGCCTGTTTGAATTAGTTTTACCCTTGCTTCTACCTCATTAGTCGCCTTTTTTAGCAAAACAGATACCAGAACTCTTAACCAACTCCAGGTAATTTAATGCTTATGGAAAGTCACGTGCACATCTTCGATACTACCCTTCGCGACGGCGAACAGGTACCCGGATGCCAGTTGAATACCGAAGAAAAAGTTGTCATCGCCCAGGCTCTCGAGACGCTGGGCGTTGACGTTATTGAAGCCGGATTTCCCATTTCAAGTCCCGGCGATTTCCGATCAGTTGTAGAAATCTCAAAAGCGGTTTCAGACCCGGTAATCTGTGCACTATCGCGGGCAGTTGAAAAAGATATTGATACGGCAGCTGAAGCCTTGCAATACGCTAAACGAAAAAGAATTCACACCGGAATCGGCACCTCTGAACAACACATATACAACAAGTTGAATACAACACCAGAGAAAATCCTGGAACGAGCTTCCAAAGCAGTAGCCCACGCCAGGAAGTACGTCGACGACGTGGAGTTCTACGCCGAAGATGCTGGCCGTACCGACAACGAATACCTGGCGCGCGTTTGTGAAGCGGCCGTAGCTGCCGGTGCTACCGTACTGAATATTCCGGATACAACAGGCTTTTGCCTTCCTTCTGACTACGGCAAAAAAATCCGCTTCCTGAAGGAAAATGTGAAGGACATTGACAAAGCAATTATCTCCGCCCACTGTCATAACGACCTGGGCATGGCTACGGCTAACGCCATAACGGCTATCCAGAATGGCGCCCGCCAAATTGAGTGTACGGTTAACGGAATCGGGGAACGGGCCGGCAACACCTCCATGGAAGAAGTAGTGATGGCGCTTAAGAAACACCCCGAGTTAAATGCTTACAGCCGAGTCAACTCCGAAAGGATTTTCATGACCAGTAAAATGGTATCTGAAATGATGAACATGATTATCCAGCCTAATAAGGCAGTGGTTGGTAAGAATGCCTTTTCACACTCTTCTGGCATTCACCAGGATGGGGTTATCAAGAACCGGGAGAATTACGAAATTATTGACCCGATTGAAGTCGGGGTTACCGAATCGCGCATTATATTAACCGCCCGCAGCGGAAGAAATGCCCTGCGCTTCAAACTGGAAAACCTGGGGTTTGTATTCAAAAAAGAAGAGCTAGAACCCATTTACCAGAAATTTCTTGCACTCGCTGACGAAAAAAGGATTGTTCAGGACGAAGACCTGCTTACCATGATGGAACCGATCCCTGTGCAGCGAGCGTAACCTAAAATTTGTGATGCTGAACCATGCCAAAAACACTATTCGATAAAATATGGGATGCCCACGTTGTATCCTCTATTGAAGAAGGTCCGGATGTATTATATATCGACCGCCATTTTATTCACGAAGTAACCAGTCCGCAGGCTTTTGCCGGGCTCGACAATCGGGGAATTAAAGTGGCGCGCCCCGGCCAGACCATTGCCACTGCCGATCATAATGTACCTACCAAGAACCAGCACCTGCCCATCCGCGAAGCGCTTTCGCGAAAGCAGGTAGATAAACTCATTAAAAACACCCGGAACCACGGGGTTGAACTGTACGGGCTGGGGCACCCTTTCCAGGGCATCGTTCATGTTATTGGCCCTGAGTTGGGGATTACCCTGCCGGGCATGACCATTGTGTGCGGCGACAGCCATACCTCTACCCATGGCGCTTTTGGAAACATAGCCTTCGGCATCGGTACCAGCGAAGTGGAACAGGTACTGGCTACCCAGTGCATCATGCAGCAGCGCCCGAAAACCATGCGCATTGCGGTTGAGGGTGAACTGGGCACCGGCGTAACAGCCAAGGACGTGGTGCTTTACATCATTTCTAAAATATCGGCCAGTGGCGGCACCGGCTATTTTGTGGAATTCGCCGGTTCGGCCATCCGTAGCCTAACTATGGAAGGCCGAATGACCATCTGCAACATGAGCATTGAAATGGGTGCCCGCGGGGGAATGATCGCACCAGATGAAACTACTTACGAATACGTAAAAGGCCGGGAGTTTACCCCCGATAACCTAGATGAACTCATTGACTACTGGCGTACACTGCCTTCTGATGAGGGAGCGCAATACGACCGTGAACTTACCTTCGATGCCGCCGATATTACCCCAATGATTACTTATGGTACCAACCCGGGAATGGGCATGGGCATAGAAGATAACATTCCGGCCCTGGCTTCTTTGCCCGAAAGCGAACGGCAGTCGTTCGGAAAATCGCTGCAATACATGGACCTGGAACCCGGAACTCCCCTGCTGGGCCGGACGGTAAACCACGTGTTCATCGGAAGCTGCACCAACGCCCGGATTGAAGACTTGCGCGTAGTAGCCAGCATTGTAAAAGGAAAAACCAGGGCCAAACATGTACAGGCACTTATTATACCGGGGTCTAAGCAAGTGGAAGCGCAGGCCCGCAAGGAAGGACTGCACGATATATTCAAAGCTGCCGGGTTCGAGTTACGGGAACCCGGATGTTCAGCCTGTCTGGGAATGAACGAAGACAAGATACCAAGAGGGGAATATTGCATATCCACTTCCAACCGTAACTTTGAAGGCCGTCAGGGGCCCGGAGCCCGCACTTTCCTGGCCAGTCCGCTAAGTGCGGCGGCAGCAGCAATTACTGGTAAAATAACCGACGTGCGAACCCTGTTAACCGAAGAAACCCCTGCCTGATGGAAAAATTCAGTACCTTAACCAGTACGCTGGTACCGATGCCCGGTCAGAATATAGACACCGACCAGATTATTCCCGCCCGCTTTTTAAAAGCCACCACCCGGGAAGGGTTTGGGGAAAACCTGTTTCGCGATTGGCGGTACAATGAAGATGGTAAACCAAAAGAAGATTTTGTACTGAACCAGCCCGGCATGAAAGGAAGAATCCTGGTTGCTGGCAGAAACTTTGGCAGTGGCTCCAGCCGGGAACACGCTGCCTGGGCGATATACGATTATGGTTTTAAGGTAGTCGTTTCCAGTTTCTTTGCCGATATTTTCAAAAATAACGCACTAAACAACGGCCTGCTCCCGGTACAGGTTAGTGAAGAGTTTTTGCAGGAAATGTTTCGCACCCGGGAAGCCAACCCGGCGGTAGAAGCAACGGTAAACCTGGATGACCAAACGATAACAATTAACAACACTTGGGAGTTTTTCGACATTAATTCCTACAAAAAATACTGCCTGCAAAACGGTTACGACGATATAGACTACCTGCTGAGTATCAGTGACGATATTTCCAATTACGAGCAAGGCAGCCGCTTTGCCAAGTCAACCCAATAACAAGTTAAACCATGGAGAAGAACCTGGCTATTTTAGCCGGTGATGGCATCGGCCCGGAAGTAACAGCAGAAGCTTTACGGGTGCTGGATGCTATTGAAGAAAAATTTGGTCATCAGTTTACTCGTAAGGAGGGGCTGGTAGGTGCAGCCGCCATCGACGCCACCGGTCATCCCTTTCCACCAGAAACCGAGCGCTTGTGCCGCAATGCCGAGGCTATTCTTTTCGGTGCTATTGGCGACCCCAGGTACGACAATGACCCCAACGCGAAAGTACGTCCGGAACAGGGGCTGCTACAAATGCGCAAAACGCTGGGGCTATATGCCAATGTACGTCCGGTAAAGAGTTACCCGTTGTTGCACGCAATTTCCCCCCTGAAGAACCATATTATTGAGGGTGTTGATTTCGTGGTTTTTCGTGAACTTACTTCAGGAATTTATTTTGGTGAGCCTCGCGGACGCAGCGAAGATGGTAATAAGGCTTTTGATACCATGCTATATACGCGGGATGAAATTACCCGGGTGGCTAAAATGGCTTTCGAAACAGCTCAAAGCCGGCGTAAAAAACTGACCCTGGTCGACAAGGCCAACGTGCTGGCATCCTCCCGTTTGTGGAGAGAGACGCTTCGCAGTATGCAAGGCGACTACCCAGACGTGGAACTGGATTTTATGTTTGTAGACAATGCGGCCATGAAAATTATCCAGCAACCGGCTTACTTCGATGTGGTATTAACCGGAAATATGTTCGGTGATATTATTACCGATGCCGCTTCGGTAATACCCGGGTCGCTGGGTATGCTGCCTTCGGCTTCAATTGGGAGTACCGTGGGAATGTTTGAACCCATTCATGGGTCCTACCCGGAGGCAGCCGGAAAAGACAAAGCTAACCCGTTGGCAGCTATTTTATCGCTGGCCATGCTGCTTCGCTACAGTTTCGATGCCCACGAAGAGAGCGATACCATTGAACGAGCAGTAGACCAGGTACTGGCAAAAGCGTACGTAACCGAAGACCTGAACCGCGACGAACCCCGGACAACCAGCGAAGTTGGGGAACGCGTTGCCCACTACGTTAAATCATCCTGACCGGTATCTTTAGTTTATTCACCCGGGATTTAAAAAAATTAATTGATTTTTGTTGCTATCGAAAATCATAATTCCTAAGTTCAAAGAATATTACAAATAATAAAGACATATAAATATATGAATGACCTGTTTATTACCGTCCTGATTATTATTTCCGCACCATCGGGGTGAGAACAGCATTCTTATTTCATTAATGAAGCTCTTCTCACTCCGAGAAGGGCTTTTTTTGTAAGCTAATTTTCAATGAAAACCAACAAGTATAGTTCTACCATTACACAGGATGATTCTTTACCCGCAGCGCAGGCCATGCTTTACGGGGTAGGGCTTTCTGAAGAAGACATGAAAAAAGCCCAGGTGGGTATTGCCAGCATGGGTTACGATGGCAACACCTGCAACATGCACCTGAACAAACTGGCAGCCGAAATAAAAAAAGGGGTGCTGGGCCAGGACCTGATCGGGTTCGTTTTTAATACCATCGGGGTTAGTGATGGAATGTCGATGGGTACCGCCGGCATGTCGTATTCGCTCCCTTCCCGCGATGTAATTGCCGATTCCATAGAAACAATTGCCAGTGCGCAGTGGTACGACGGCCTGGTTGCCGTAGCCGGTTGCGATAAAAATATGCCTGGAGCCATGATGGCCCTGGGTCGGTTAAACCGCCCCGCCCTAATGGTTTATGGCGGAACCATCAGTCCCGGTCATTACAAGGGAGAAGATTTAAACATCGTTTCGGCTTTCGAGGCGCTGGGAAACCGCCTGGCCGGGAACATGAGCCTGGAAGATTTTAAAGGAGTGGTAAAAAATGCTTGTCCGGGAGCCGGTGCCTGTGGGGGAATGTATACCGCTAATACGATGGCTTCGGCCATAGAGGCTATGGGCATGAGCCTGCCTTACAGCTCTTCCAACCCGGCTAATAGCGAGGATAAAATGAAGGAATGCTTTGCAGCCGGGCTGGCTTCGAAGTCATTGCTGGAAGCTGACCTGAAGCCACGAGATATTATGACGCGCGAAGCTTTCGAAAATGCTATCACCCTTATTATGGCTCTGGGCGGTTCAACCAATGCGGTTCTGCACTTAATTGCCATGGCCCGCTGCGTTGAGGTGGAAATTACCATTGATGACTTTCAGCGTATCAGCAACAAAACCCCTTACCTGGCCAACCTGAAGCCGAGTGGTAAATACCTGATGGAAGATTTACACCGGGTAGGCGGAACTCCTGCCGTAATGAAATTGCTATTAGAGGAAGGATACCTTGAAGGCAGTTGTATGACCGTAACCGGGAAGACTGTTGCTGAAAACTTATCGGAGGTAAAGCCCCTTGAACCCGGGCAGCAGATTATCCGCACTCCGGCCGATCCACTGAAACCTAGCGGTCATCTGCAAATTTTGCGGGGCAATCTGGCACAGGAAGGTGCCGTAGCCAAGATTACCGGTAAGGAGGGAGAAACTTTCACCGGAAGCGCCCGGGTGTTTAATAGCGAGCAGGAAGCTAATAAAGCCATACTCAACAACGAAATAGAAGCCGGAAACGTGATTGTTATCCGCTATGAAGGCCCGAAAGGAGGTCCCGGCATGCGTGAAATGTTAAAACCTACTTCGGCAATTATGGGAGCCAAACTGGGCGATAAGGTGGCATTAATTACCGACGGCCGTTTTTCAGGAGGCACTCACGGATTCGTGGTGGGCCATATTACACCGGAAGCCTACACGGGCGGAAACCTGGCCCTGGTAGAAGACGGTGATACCATTCACATTGATGCTACCACAAACCTGATAGAAGTAAACGTTAATGACGAAGAGCTCTATCGCAGAAGAAAAAACTGGCAGGCACCTGCCCCCCGGGTAAAGCGCGGGGTCCTTTATAAATACATGAAAACCGTTTCATCAGCATCGGAAGGATGCGTAACCGATGTATAATTTATAACCAACCAATGTTATGAACCCAGTTCGATCAGCCACGGAGGCTGTTACGTTACCAGCCATACCCAATAAACCGGTAAGTGGAGCAGAGGCCGTAATTCTTTCCCTAATCCGGGAAGGAGTAGATACGATATTTGGCTACCCCGGGGGTGCCATTATGCCTATCTACGATGCCATGCTAAACTATCAGGACTACATTAAACACATCCTGGTTCGCCACGAGCAGGGAGCTACCCATGCTGCCGATGGCTACGCCCAGTTGGCAGGAAAACCCGGCGTTTGTTTTGCCACCTCTGGTCCGGGAGCTACCAACCTGGTTACCGGAATGGCCGACGCCATGCTGGACTCAGTGCCTATTGTTTGCATTACCGGCCAGGTTCCAAAGAGGTTCCTCGGAACGGATGCCTTCCAGGAAACCGATGTTATGAGCCTGGCTATGCCAATAACCAAATGGTGTTACCAGATTGCTGACGTAGATGAAATTCCTTCTATTATCGCGAAAGCCTTTTATATTGCCCGCTCTGGTCGTCCGGGGCCGGTGCTAATAGATATTACCAAGTGTGCCCAGTTTGCCAAAACCACGCATCCCTTCGAGTACAAGTACCGTACCCAAATCAAGGGCTACAAGCCAGCCAATACTCCAAGGAAAACCGACGTTGAGCGGGCAGCTGAAATTATTAATAATGCCGAGCGACCAATCATCTATACCGGTCATGGTGTGATGATTTCCAAGGCTGAAGAGGAATTAGTGGAGTTTGTAAACAAATCCGGAATTCCCGTGGCTTCTACCCTGCTTGGGTTGTCATCTTTTCCTACCAACCACCCCGAATACGTGGGTATGCTTGGCATGCACGGTAATTATGGCCCTAACAAGTTAAGCAACCAGTGCGATGTGGTTATTGCCATAGGAATGCGATTTGACGACCGGGTTACCGGTAATTTAAGCGGTTACCTGGAAAATGCCCAGATTATCCACATTGAGATAGACCAGGCAGAGTTGGGTAAAGTTGTGCCTTACACGGTAGGCATGTTGGCCGATGCCAAAGCTGCCCTGCAGGCCCTGATCCCCGCAGTTAATACCCGTAAGCATACCGAATGGGTAAACCGGATTAAAGATTTTAATGCAGTTGAACAGGAGAAAGTTATTGACAAAGACTTTTATTCGGAAGACAACCTGATTAAAATGGGACAGGTAGTGAAAATGATCAGCGAAAAAACCAACGGTGAAGCCGTAGTGGTTGCCGACGTGGGGCAGCACCAAATGTCGGCTGCCCGCTATTCCGATTTCCTTCGTACCGATAGCTGGATTAGTTCCGGCGGACTGGGAACCATGGGTTACGCCCTGCCCGCCTCTTTTGGAGCAAAAACCGCAGCTCCCGACCGCGAAGTAGTTGCCTTTATCGGTGACGGGGCTTTCCAGATGACTCTGCAGGAATTAGGTACCATAGCTCAGAATAAAGCAAACGTAAAGATTGTAATTCTGAATAATAATTTCCTGGGCATGGTGCGCCAGTGGCAGGAATTATTTTTCGATACCCGTTATTCTTCGGTAGAATTACAAAACCCTGATTTCATTACCATTGCCAAAGGATTCGGAATACCCGGACTACGGGTAGAAGCCCACGATAAGCTGGAAGAAAGCGTAGATACCCTGTTGCAGCACGATGGTCCCTTCCTGCTGGAAGTTTGCGTTGAAAAAGAAGGGAACGTATTTCCCATGATTCCTTCCGGAGCCAGGATCGATGAAATCCGGCTGGAGTGATCCGATTAAAACCACATTAAACTAACCAATTCAATCCATACAAAAACCAGTTAAGCATGGAAACCAGGGAAAAACGCTACACGATTGTAGTGTTCACCGAAAATAATTTTGGTTTACTGAACCGGATAACCATTATTTTCTCAAGGCGGCGAATTAATATTGAAAGTATGACGGTTTCGGAAACCGAGCGCAAGGGTATTTCCCGCTTCACTATCGTAATTGTACTCGATAATAACCTCATTAAACCCCTGATTAAGCAGATCAGGAAAATTATAGGAGTGCTATCGGTATTCCAGAACGAGGAAGACCAGGTCATTACCAGTCAGATCGCCTTTTACAAAATTGCAACCAAAAATCCGGGAGAACGGGAAAAAGTGATGGATATTGCCCTTCGCCACCATTGCCGGATTACATTCAGCAACGATCATTACCTTGTAGTGGAAAAAACCGGGAACGAGGACGAATTACTAACAATGCTACATCTTTTCGAACCGCACAACGTGCAGGAGTTTGTAAAATCGGGACGGGTAGCGGTGGTTCGTAATCAGCAACGACTGGAGCAGTACGCTAAAAATCTGGAACCAGAAGGTTGGTATTCACTCGATGAGTTTCACGAAAATAATCATACCAAAAACTATAGTTCATACTAAATGTAGCACCACTTTTAACTTTTTGTGATGTTAAGCTAATTACCTACCCTAAACGAAAAAAATTATGGCTAAATTAAATTTTGGTGGCGTTGAAGAATTTGTCGTCACCCGCCAGGAATTTACGCTGGCACAGGCGAAGGAAGAGTTAAAGAATGAAACCATCGCCGTGTTAGGCTATGGGGTTCAGGGCCCGGCCCAGAGTTTAAACCTGCGCGATAACGGCTTCAATGTTATTGTTGGCCAGCGCAAAGGGTCTTCATCATACGAGCAGGCCCTTAAAGACGGATGGAAAGAAGGAGAAAACCTGTTCAACGTGGAAGAGGCCACCGAAAAAGGCACCGTGATTGTTAACCTGTTGTCGGATGCCGGGCAAATTGCTACCTGGCCGTCCATCAAGGAGCGTTTGAAGCCCGGCGACGCACTGGTTTTTTCTCACGGGTTTGGCATCACCTACTCCGAACAGACCGGTATTGATCCGGGCAGTGAAGTAGATGTAATTCTGGTTGCTCCCAAAGGCTCGGGTACTAGCGTAAGAAGATTATTTGTTCAGGGAAAGGGAATAAATTCCAGTTTCGCCATTCATCAGGATGCTACCGGGAATGCCCGGCAGCGGGTTCTGGCCCTGGGTATCGGGGTAGGATCGGGCTACCTGTTCGAAACTACCTTTCAAAAGGAAGTATACAGCGACCTGACCGGTGAACGGGGGGTTCTGATGGGTGCTTTGGCCGGTATGATGGAAGCCCAGTACGAGTTGTTACGCGGCAAAGGCCATACCCCGAGCGAAGCTTTTAACGAAACTGTAGAAGAACTTACCGAAAGCTTAATTAAGCTGGTTGGTGAAAACGGGATGGACTGGATGTATGCTAACTGCTCCACCACTGCCCAGCGGGGAGCGCTCGACTGGAAAGACCGGTTTAAGC
>CAZIWJ010000064.1:0-15391 GCA_964542855.1 uncultured Roseivirgaceae bacterium | reverse complement strand
AAGATTTTTTCGGAAAATATGCGATTTGTAGCACGTGAGGACAAAGTAAGACTACAAGGAAAATCATAAGAAATACCCTGAAAACCTGATAATTGAAGGATTCGTAAAATTAAAAAGCTTACTATTTCTATTAATTCTAAATTAGCATTAGTTTCGCTAACTAACACAAATAAGTATGAAAACACTATCGCAGCTTGGTGTTGGAAATAAAGGAATTATCCAGGTCGTAAAGCCCTGTGCCTTTTCTTTACGCCTTATCGAGATGGGGCTGCTACCCGGCAGAGAAGTTGAAGTAACACTGGCAGCCCCTTTTGGTGGGCCTATTGTCATTAACCTGGGCAACTCATCGGTTTCTTTGCGATTAGACGAAGCTGCCATGGTAGAATTAGCATAAAGTATGTCGCAAACAATAGAGCGCGATACAACAACTGTAAGGAAAAACTGGTCAATAGCTTTGGCAGGTAACCCCAATGCGGGTAAAACATCGTTATTTAACCTCTTAACCGGCCTGAACCAGAAGGTTGGTAATTTTCCCGGCATCACAGTAGAGCGCAAAGAAGGAAAAAGTATTATTAGCCGGGATATAAAAGCCCGTGTTGTTGACCTGCCCGGTACCTACAGCATCTATCCTCATACTTCCGATGAACAGGTAGTTCTTGATATTCTTACTAACCCCTCCTCTGAATCATTTCCCGATTTGGTTATTGTAGTGGCTGATGCCACCAACCTGGAACGGAACTTGTTATTATTTACCCAGATCTATGACCTGGGCGTACCGGTTATTCTTGCCCTGAATATGGTCGAGACCGCTGAAAAGCGTGGATTCCGGGTTAATGAGCAGCAGTTGTCGGAAATATTAAAGGTACCCGTAGTAAGGATCAACGCCCGCGAGGGAAAAGGTATTGATCACCTAAAATCTGCCATTGCCAATTACCGTCAGCAGCCATTTATTCCTTTTACAGATATTTTACAGTACACCCCGGAGCTGGTTTCAACCGTTAAAGCAACTTTAAACCTGGAAAACGATTATCGGGCCTACTTGTGTGCCCAGCACCTGGAAAGCAGTTCCTGGTTAAGCGAGAAAGAAAAATCGGCTGTTCTTGATGCCAGGGCCAAAAGCGGTTTTAAGGCTCTTTCGCTTCAAACCCGCGAAACGTCCGATCGCTATCGGAAAATCGGCGACGTGTTGCAGGAAGTAACGAAAAAGGTAGGTAAGCCGGGGAAGCAACGGTTTACAGGGCGGTTAGACAAGTTGGTAACACACCCGGTGTTGGGTTACGTTATTTTTTTCCTGGTATTGACCGTCATTTTCCAGGCTATATTTGCCTGGGCAACGGTACCCATGGACTTTATTGACTGGAGTTTCGCCAGTTTGGGGGCTTCCCTGCAGGAAATGCTTCCAGAAGGCCCCCTGAATGCCTTACTCACCGAAGGCATTATCCCCGGTATTGCCGGGGTAGTGATTTTTATTCCGCAAATTGCCCTCCTGTTTCTGTTTATATCCATTCTGGAAGAAAGTGGATACATGGCCCGGGCGGTTTTCCTGATGGACCGGGTGATGAGCCGTTTCGGGCTAAACGGGCGGAGTGTTGTACCCCTAATATCCGGGGTGGCCTGTGCAGTGCCGGCAATTATGGCTACCCGTAACGTGGGGAGCTGGAAAGATCGGCTGCTAACCATTTTTGTAATCCCGCTCATGAGCTGCTCGGCCCGCCTGCCGGTGTACACCATTCTCATTGCCCTGATTGTACCGAATAAAACTGTACTGGGCTTCATTAATCAGCAGGGGCTGGTTTTAATGGCCATGTACCTGTTAGGGTTTGTAATGGCTTTACTTACTGCCCTGGTTGCCCGCTACCTGGTGAATTTGAAAGAATCCAGTTTCCTGATCATGGAGCTGCCGGATTACAGGATTCCGCGCTGGAAAAATGTAGGGATAACTATTTATGAGAAATCGAGTGCTTTCGTTATTCAGGCCGGAAAAATTATTTTAGCCATCTCTATTATTTTATGGCTGCTGGCCAGTTACGGACCGGGCGATAAAATTGAGCAGATAGAACGTGAACTTACTGAACAAGTGGATACCGGCAGTATTACCAAAGCTGAATACGAAAAGAAGCTGGCAGCCAAAGAGCTGGAACAGTCTTATGCCGGAATTATGGGCAGAGCCATTGAGCCGGTTATTAAGCCCCTGGGCTACGACTGGAAAATTGGCATTGCCCTGATTACTTCCTTTGCTGCCCGGGAAGTATTTGTGAGTACAATATCTACTCTGTACAGTATAGGAGATGATGACGAGCAAACCATTAAACAGCGACTCGCCAATGAAACAGTGCCCGAAACCGGGGAGAAACGGTTTACCCCCGCGGTAGCTTTCTCGCTGATGATTTTTTATGCTTTTGCCATGCAGTGTATGAGTACACTGGCGGTGGTAAAACGAGAAACGAACTCCTGGAAATGGCCGTTAATTCAATTAACGTACATGACCCTGTTGGCTTACTTCAGCGCACTGTTCGTTTACCAGGTTTTTCATTAAATAATGCAAGCATATGATACAGGATATTCTAGTATGGTTAATTGGTACCGGTGCCCTGGTTTATCTCTACCGCAGGTTCGCAGGCAGTAATAAACCATCCTGCGGATCAGGATGCTCTGGCTGCCAGGTCGATTTCGATACCGTTAAACAGCAAATTGATAATAAGTAGAATAAGCAAGTGATATAGATCAGTGTAACCCGGTACAGGATTTGGTATCATTAACCTGTTAAACCTCACTGTTTTATGCGCGCACTTAAATATATTTTCTTCTCAACTGCTCTTGTCCTGTTCCTGGGTTATCAACTTAATCCGGCGCTGTTGCACAGCGGCGAAAACCTGTTTTTACTGGCCATGCCCAGGGTAATGATTTATCCGCCATTAATTATTTTGCTGTTCAACCTTATGGGGTACTTTGTTGGATTACTTTTACAGCAACAAAAAAAGAACCAGCCACAAGAAGCTGAACAAAAGGAGCGGTTTACGTAAATAGTATATTTATTATCCTTTAATTTATTCCTGATCGGTAACAGGTTAAAAGTACAAGGATTATGAATCTGAAAACGCATAAACAGGATGAGGAAAATATACATCAGCGGGGAGGATTATTTTACAGGTTTCAGGAGTATTTAGGCGAATTCGTTTATGGGGGCATTGATGGCAGTGTAACTACTTTTGCCGTAGTAGCCGGCTCGGTAGGAGCCAGTCTTGATTCGTCTGTTGTGATTATTCTCGGTTTTGCCAATTTACTGGCCGATGGTTTCGCCATGTCGGTAGGCAGTTATTTATCCAATAAGTCGGAACTGGAAAATTATCAGAAGAATAAAACCCAGGAATACTGGGAGGTAAACCACTTACCGGAAGTTGAGCGCCAGGAAGTCCGCGAAATTTACCAGGAAAAAGGCTTCAGCGGTGAACTACTGGAACAGGTAGTTGACACCATAACATCGGATAAAGACCGGTGGGTGGATATAATGATGAAAGAAGAACTGGGCATGGTAGAAGGAAGTAAATCGCCTGTGGCTATGGGAGCCATTACCTACCTATCGTTCGTGGTTATGGGGATAATCCCCCTGATTTCCTACGTGCTAGATTATTATATACTCGATTACATGGCAGGGTTCAGCAACCTTTTCGTTACGTCCTGTGTACTTACTTCACTGGGTTTTATAGCTATTGGTTGGTTAAAATCGTACGTTACGCAAAGCAATAAGGTAAAAAGTATTGGTGAAACCCTGATTCTAGGAGCCGGTGCTGCCCTGGTTTCCTATTTTGTTGGGAACATATTAGAAAAAATACTTTGATATCCTTTCTTTTTTCTACCATATATTTGTTGATTATACCTTTTTTGTAGCTAATAACCTTTTGTTAACCACTCGTTATGCCCGGACGATCAAACAACTATCAATACATAGAATCCATAAAGCTTACTGATAATGATGGAATGGTTTATCTCGAACTAACCCCCATTCCTAATGATGGCATTCTGTACAGTAACTGGAAAGGTTGTAATTTATCGGAAGGGCAGATTAAAGAGGGATCCTTACACGGTATTGATCTGGTTAAGCAGTACGGGCTAACCAAAACGATAAATGACAACCGGCAAGTTATTGGCGTCTGGGATCAGGCAATGGACTGGGTTGAGAATGTTCACTTTCCCAAAATGACAGCGGCTGGATTAAAGAAGTTTGCTCACGTGGTCTCCCCGGATGTGTTTGCCAACCTTTCGGCTGCCATTTTTTCTTCCAAAGCCAAGCGTATCCTCGATATTAAACTGTGCCAGTCGTACGAAGAGGCAGTTAAGTGGCTGAAAGAAAACAGCCATTGATCTAGCCTAAAAAGGAAGTTTTTCCAGGTCAACATTTCCCCCGGTTAGTATAAGCCCGATCTTCTGATTGCTGAAACGATGTTTTTCTTTTAAGATAGCTGCCAGGGGTACCGCACACGAAGGTTCAATAATAATTTTCATTCGCTCCCAAATTAGCCTCATACTGGCAATAATTTCCCGGTCGTTTACCGTGATAATTTCTTTTACCCGTTCCTGGATAATCGGGAAAGTATTTGTGCCCAGAGAAGTTAACAGGCCATCGGCAATGGTATCCGGTTGTACTGAGGGAACAATTTCTCCTTTCTGCAACGACTGAAATGCATCATTGGCACCTTCCGGTTCACCGGCAAGAATAGTAGCGTTGGGGAGCAAAGAATTGGTAGTGATGGCTGTACCTCCCAACAGCCCTCCTCCTCCTACCGGGGCAATAACCACATCGAGCTGATGATCTGTATCTTCAATCAGTTCCAAAGCCGTTGTACCCTGGCCGGCTATTACGCGCAGGTCATTATACGGATGAATAAAAGTAGCCCCGGTACGTTCAACAACCTCATTTAGCGTATCTTCCCGAGCCTGCAGGGTGGGTTCGCAAAAAATAACCTCTGCCCCGTATTCTTTTACTGCCGCCTGTTTCACTTTTGGTGCTGTGTTAGGCATCACAATATAAGCTGGTATACCGGCCGAGCGGGCTGCCCGGGCCAGCGCCTGGCCGTGGTTTCCTGAAGAATGGGTAGCCACTCCTTTGGCACCGTCCTGTTCGCTTAACGACAGCACTGCATTGGCAGCACCACGCATTTTAAAAGCCCCGGCCCGCTGGAAGTTTTCACACTTAAAAAAGAACTCTGCTTCTCCGATCTGGTTAATGCTTTCGCTGGTCAGTACGGGTGTACGATGAATAAAGGGCTTAATTCGTTCGGCAGCTGCTCGAATGTCGGTAATATTGGGAGGGGTGGTCATAGTTAATCAGGTAATTCTGCGAGTACGGTACGTCCGGCTTTTGCCTTCTGTCCGATTTCAACTTTTACATCTGCGTTAACGGGTAGAAAAACATCTACCCTGGATCCGAATTTAATAAAACCAAATTCAGCCCCCTGGGCAATGGGTTTATTTAATTCAGTGTAGTTGCATATTCTCCGGGCTACTGCACCGGCAATTTGCCTTACCAGTACTTCAATACCGTTTTTATGCTCAAGTACCGTGGTAGTCCGTTCATTTTCCTTACTCGATTTGGGGTGCCAGGCCACCAGGTATTTTCCTTCGTGATACTGGTAATAATTTACCTTTCCAGCTACCGGTGTGCGGTTAATGTGTGCGTTCAGGGGCGACATGAAAATAGAAACCTGTAGGCGCTTATCCTTGAAATACTCATCTTCATCAGTGTCTTCAACCACCACCACTTTTCCATCGGCCGGGGCCAGCACCAGTTTGTCGTTGGCATCGATGTTAATTTGTGGATCGCGAAAAAAGTAAACAACAAAACCAAAAAACATTAAGCTCGATACAATCAGTACAGTCATAATAATGAGTTGCCCACTCACCAGTAAATAAATACCGGTATTAATCGCTGCCAACAGCAGAAATATAACCAGTATGATCTTATACCCCTCTTTATGTAATTTCATTCAATTAGTTCCTTGTATTCATTTCCGATAACACTCGTTTCATCTTATTCGTTGCTTTTCAATGCAGTAAACAGGCAGTTGAATAATTAATTACTTTTGATAAGAAATAACTTATAATTAAAGTTTCGTAAATATATACAGACTAAAGCTAATCTCTTATCAAAAGGTTTCTTAAACGCTATCTGCCAAGGTTTATTATTGGCAGCATTGCTCTTTTACTGATATTGTTTGGTTTACTACTTGCCACCTTTCATTTACCCGCCGTACAGCAGCGTATTGTAAGTACTGCCAATAACTGGTTAGAAAAAAAGCTGCCGGTTACCGCTACCATAGGAAAAGTGTACATTGACCTGCCTTACGATTTTACCGTGGAAAAAGTATACCTGGGTGATCTGGAGAAGGACACCCTATTGGCCGCCGATTACCTGTCGGTACGAATCAGCCTGCTATCCTTGTTGGAAGAAGAACTGGAAATCAGTGATGTAACCCTTCGGTCAGCAACGGCTAACCTAAAACAACTACCGGACGGGTCGCTGAACCTCGATCCGGTGATCAATGCTTTTTCCGACACGACAAAAAGTGCTGAATCCGATACAACCACCGGTTCATTTACTACCCTGGATTTGGGCACTGTAAATTTGGAAAACATCTACTTTAGCTACCAGAGCTTACCTGCCGGACAGAAGATTTACACGCGATCGACGAATTTATCGGTTGAGGACATCATTATTCAGCTTGAAGAGAAACACCTGTCGGTTGGTACGTTCCGCATCAGCAAAACGAGCGTTGAAATTAGCCAGGGTCAGGTGCAGCAAACAGCTGCTTTACCGGATTCGGTAAATAAACCTACAGCTACAACCGGGAATGCTGGTGGTAGCGGCTGGTCGGTACAGGTTAGCAAAGTACTGTTCAACGAAAACACCTTTTCTTATCACGATCAGCAGCAACCGGTTACCAAAGGATTCGATCCCAATCACCTGGTTATCCGCAGCCTGAACCTCGATGCCGATAGCGTATACTATGCTCCCGACTCCCTTCATGCAGCCATCAGGAATCTGTCGTTACTTACCCCGTATAATCAGCAACCGGTAGCTTTTACCCTGGGCGGGAGGGTTTCCGGACCGTTAAACCGCTTGTTGTTATCTGAACTAACTGCCAGCTTGGACACAGCTACTCACTTAACCGTTAATGGAAAGTTGAACGGATTACCAGACGCGGATAAATTACGTACTGACCTCACCCTCGATTTTTCTACCAGCAGGAAGGCAATACAACAATTTACTCCCGATTCGCTGCTTCCCGTGCAATTACCTGGCCGAATGACTCTGCAGGCTGAATTGACAGGAAGCATAGTTTCTTTCGAGTCGATACTCACTCTCGATACGGAAGCTGGAAAACTTAACGTTGATGCTACTCGCGACAGCAGTCGTTTTAACGGCAAAGTAACTGCAGATAACCTAAACTTAGGTTACCTGCTTCAAAGCCAGCAACTGGGCCGTACTGATTTTTCTACTCTGTTTAACGGTGAACTGAAAGGCGAAGAAGTTAACCTGAAAACTAAAGGTACAGTACGCCGGGCACAATTTAACCGGTATACTTACCGGAACATCAGTTTAGCAACCGTTTACGGTGAGAACCGGCTCAAAGCTGATGTAAAGATTAACGACAAAAACTTTAGGGGAGAAATTGAAGGAAATATGCAACTGGATACTCCAGCATATAAGGTAAAGGCCGTCATTGATACCCTCGACCTGCAAGCCCTGAACTTTTCAGATGATTCCCTGGCTTTATCTTCCCGGTTTAACGGTAATTTTAAAGGCAATACACTCACTACGCTTAGTGGGCAACTCGCTGCAGAAACAGCGAAAATTAGTACAGGGGGAAAAACTATTGATATAAAAAACTGGTCGGTGGAAGCCAACAACAACGAACAGCAAACCCGGCTTGCCCTGAAGTCGCCCGAACTGGTACTAACGGTAGATGGCGATGCTTCTCCTGATTATTTTACCGAACAACTAACACAGTACAGCAAAGAGTTAATGCAGACTAATTCGTCAACTGCCAGGCCTTCAGCACCCGCAAACCATACGTTGCAGGTGAAAGCTGATATTAAAGATGCTGATTTTGCCACCCGGATGCTACCTATTAATCTGGATAAACTAACCCTCAATCAACTGGAGGCAACTTTCTCTTCCCATCCCAGGAGGCTGGACCTTCAGTTTACCATACCCGAGCTGGTTTACGACAACTATACTGTAGACTCAATCCGGTTAACTGTAAATGGTACAGCAAATACACTCGAAGCCCTTACGTCGGTTAAACAGGTTGTTTCTCCTTCCTTAACCTTTCGGAATAACCAGGTAAACCTGGATGTTGCAAGTGGCATTCTAAATTATGATGCTTCTATTGACCGGAAGAATACAGATAGTGTTCGTTTCCGGCTAATAGGAAATATTCAACAGCGCGAAGACACTGTGATTAACCGTTTTTCAGATTTGGTGGTTAATTACAAACCGTGGGAAGTAGATACCGGAAACATACAAATTGTATCTGCCGACTATTATACAGGAACGCTCCTGGTTAAGCAAAATAACAGGCAGGTTGCTATACAAACCCGGAATGATGAGTCGGTAGTGGTTAACATCTCCGATTTTTCCCTAAAAAGCCTAAACTTAACCGACGAACCCCTGCTGGGAGGAACACTGAAAGCAGACGTTGAGCTTTTCCCCAGGCAGGATTTTATTTTTTCAGGCACCACTTCTGTTCAGCAGTTAACCTATCTTACTGACACACTGGGAAATTTTTCTGCCCGGATTAATAATCCAGAGCCAAATACCTACGATATTTCTGCTCAACTGCGGGAAGCACACGAACTGGACGTAACCGGTCGGTACATGGCCGATACCCTGGGCGGCAACCTTGAGCTTGACTTATCTATTGCCAGGATAAACCTGGACCGGTTCAACTATATTGTAGCCGATTACATAACTGAGTTAAAGGGAATGGTAAAAGGTGGCTTAAGGGTGTTCGGGCAACCGGAAGCCCCGGAAGTGCGGGGGTCGGTTAAACTGGCTGATGTGGGGGGCATACCAAAAGTACTCGGTGTACCACTAACAGTAGCTAGTGAGGAAATCAGCTTTACAAGGCAGGGAATAACATTGAATAACTTCACGGTTCAGGACCAGGCAAAAAATACAGCTAGCATTTCAGGTAAACTACTCACTAACAACTTTAACGAGTACAACCTGAACCTGAGCCTGAATGCCAGTAGTTTTATGGCTTTAAACACTGGGCCGGGTGATAACGAATTGTATTACGGTAAAATAATCCTGGATAGCAAAGGCACCATCCGGGGCACTACTTCCTTACCTGTTATTGATTTATCGCTGAATGTAGCCAAAGGCAGCCGGTTAACTTACGTGGTGCCGGAGCAGGATGATGCTATTATTGAACGCAAAGAGCTGGTTCGGTTTGTTGATCGATCTACACCGGCTAACTCATCGGTAACTACTCAGGATAGTTTATCATCGAATACTGATATCAGTGGCATTGAACTGAATACTACCGTTGCCGTAGCCCCCTCAACTGATATTACCGTTATTATAGACCAGGAAGCGGGCGATCAGCTTCAGGTAACCGGGGCGGCGAACCTGAGCCTTAACATGAACCGGACCGGTAACATTTCTCTTTCCGGTACTTACGAGGTAAACAAAGGGAATTACACCTTCACCTTCTACGAAGTGGTTAAGCGATCGTTTGAACTTAAATCGGGTAGTACTATTACCTGGTTTGGCGATCCTTACAACCCCGGAGCAAACCTAACGGCCGTTTACCGGGTCAGTGCGTCTCCGTACGATCTTTTTCCGGGTAATACCGACGAAAGGCTCCGGCAGGCTCAGCCTTTCCTGGTTAACCTGGGCATAAGTGGTACTTTACTGGAGCCCAAACTGAATTTTAGCCTCGACATGCCGGAGGAGAAGCAGCGGGTTGTAAACGGTAAACCCTATGCAGCAATTCGCCAGATCAACAATAATCCTTCTGAATTAAATAAACAGGTGTTCTCACTTCTTATTTTAAAAAGCTTTTTATCGCAAAGTGCATTTGGCAGTGAAGGGGCCGGCACTGAGGCCGTAGCTCGCAGCAGTGTAAGCAAGCTACTGAACAGCCAGCTGGGAAAATTAACGAATAGTATATCCGGAATTAACCTGAACCTGAATGTAAATTCGTACCAGACCTTTGGAAATGAAGGTAGTGCGGGTCGGACAGACCTGGAAATTGGCCTCTCCAAGCAATTACTGGATAACCGGCTAACAGTAAGTTTTGAGAAGAACGTAAACCTGGAGGGAGACGAACAGGTTTCAGACCTGGCCGGAGACGTACTTATTGAATACAAACTTACCAAAGATGGAACCTACCGCGTTACTGCTTTCAGGAAAAGCGAACAGGGCGACGTGGTAGATATTGACGGTGAAGTAATAGAAACCGGTGTGGGTATTACTTTTATCAGGGAGTACGATAAAATTAATGAACTATTTAACCTTGAGAAAAAGCCGGATTTCAAATAAGATGCCTTTCGTATACAAGCACAAGCCAACTTTGCAGATCATCACCTTACTGGCCTGTACCCTGATGCTGATAAACTGTACCGGGGTAAGGAAACTTCCTGAAGGGAGTTTCCTGTATACGGGGGCTACATTGAGTATATCGGAAGCGCTAAAAGGCAAGAAAAACCTGGAGCAGGAGCTTGAAAGCAAATTATTACCGGATGTAAATGCTACAATTCTTGGTTCCCGCCCCCGGCTCTGGGTTTATAATCTTATTGATACCCTAAAAAAAGAAAAAGGAATAAAATACTGGCTAAAAACCGAGGTAGGTAAACCTCCCTTACTGTTGCGGAATGTCCGAACAGAACAAATCAGGCAGTCTGTAGAAAACGAGCTCTATAATAAAGGGTATTTTCAGGCGCGTGCTACCCGGGAAATTATCAAAAAAAAGAAAACAGCCAGGGTGAATTACCAGGTAAGTATCCGGGAGCCTTACCGCATAGATTCGGTAATTTACAAACAGGATTTGCTGGCCCTGGCGAAGGATTCAGCCCTTTTCAGCAGCTCTTTAACCCGAAATAATGCTATTTTCAGTTTAACCCTGCTGGAAGAAGAAAATCAACGAATTGAAGAGCTACTCCGGAACAGGGGTTATTATTTCTTCAATAAAGATTACCTGATCTACGATGCGGATACCACACGCGGGGAGCGAAAAGTGAGTTTGTACGTAGGGTTGAAAGATAATACACCTGATAAGGCCCGGCGCATATACACCATTCAGGATATTCTGGTTGACCCTGAATACCAAAGAATAGCTGAATCGTCAGATACCAGCTGGCAAAAGGAGTTTGAAGGCATTCGGTTTATCCAGGGTATTAACCGGTACAACCCGGAGCTAATTGCCCGCTCCGTACGTTTTAACAAAGGAGAGCCTTACCGCAGAAGAGACTATGAGGTATCTTTAAGGCGATTATCGGCACTGGATGTATTCCAGTTTATAACCATCCGTTACCAGGCTACTTCCGATTCAACCCTGGCTTCTACCATTAAACTGACCCCTTACATGCCCCGGTCGCTCAGGGTACAACTGCAGGCGGTATCAAAATCGAATAATTTCGTGGGCCCTACGCTCAGTTTACTACATAAAAACCGCAATGTATTTGGTAATGCCGAGCAACTGGAAATTTCTCTCGATGGTAGTATCGAGTATCAACTGGGGGCCAAACAGGTAGGTATTGAAAATGTTAGTTCTTTCGGCCTGGGCCTCTCCACTAAGCTGGAGTTTCCGCGTACCATCAGTCCGTTTCATTTTTCCCGTTTGCAATTCGTTCCGGAAACTGAAATAGATGCTGGCGTACGGCTTAGAAGACGGGTTAATTTGTTTCAACTAAACGCCGTTAATTTATCTTTTGGTTACTCGTGGAAAGAACGTAAAACGAGTAGGCACCAGTTTTTTCCTGTTAATCTGGAGTTCGTACAAACTACTAAAACTACCAGTGCATTTGATTCGCTGTTGGCAGCTAATCCTTTTTTTGCTGAAAGTTTTGCCAACCAGTTTATTGTGGGAGGAGGCTATAACTTTGTATACCAGTCATTACTCGACCCCCAAAACCGAAAACTCAGGCATAATTTCTACTTCGAAGGCAATGCCAGCGTATCGGGCAACTTGTTAAATGTATTCCAGTCGGCCGTACAACCAACTGAGAATGATGTACCGTTTACGCTTTTCGGAGCAGCTTACGCCCAGTACGTTCGGTTACAAACCGACTTCAGGCATTACTGGCAAACAGGAAAAGACCAGCGGCTGGTATCGCGCCTGTTTACCGGTGTTGGTTATCCCTACGGAAATTCCTCTGCCCTACCTTTTGTAAAGCAATATGCAGCTGGTGGGGTATCCAGCATCAGAAGTTTCCAGGCCCGTGGGCTGGGGCCGGGTTCATTTAACGTAGACAGCCTGAGAGCATCCTCTTCTTTTCAGTTCGACCAAACCGGAGACATTAAGCTGGAATGGAATACGGAATACCGGTTTCCCATATTTGGTTATGTGAAAGGCGCTGCGTTTCTAGACGTTGGTAACGTTTGGTTATTTCGCAAAGACGAAGATCGACCAGGAGCTGTTTTTTCCTTCCGGGATTTTACCGATGAGCTGGCCGTAGGAACCGGGCTGGGTTTACGGCTCGATACCGATTTTGTGGTGATTAGGCTCGATATCGGGGTTCCGCTACGGATTCCCTATCGCCCGGAAGGCCAGCGATGGGTTATTGATGAATTTAACCCGCTCAACCGATCCTACCGGCGAAATAACCTGGTTTACAACATAGCCATTGGCTACCCCTTTTAATTCATCCGGAATTACCATCATCCGGGTGAACCGTTGTAAAAATTAACCTTAAAAGTTCGTCCTTCCAGCAGATATTACATGCCGTTTACAAGATAATTCAACAATTACCGGGAATAAAACTAGCAAATACTGTTAGTTGAAAAGACCAATTATTTTTTTATGCACTCTAATGAAGGTATTTTAAGAAGCCGCTATCCCCGACAGTCAGCAAGTACCGAAAAAGCTATTCTCGACTGGAAGATGGTAACTGAAGAATACGAGCTTTTTTTTAATAAAAATACCTGGCGTTATCACACGTACGAGAAGCCGGTAAAGGGCAACGACCTGGAGGTATGGCTTTCATTTAATGACCCGGGGGTATTCAGGTCTTTCATGCCGTTGAACAAGGAACAGTTAGCCGACTGGAAGCGACTAGACTATTATTTCTCGAGGGTTTTAGACCTGGACGGATTATGTTTTCGCCGTTATACCCTGCGTGGGTTATTCTTTACGCTGAGGGTAGAGGTGAAAGATTCTTCTTCCTTGCCGGAAGAGAATAAAAAGAGGAAAATTACGAGAAATCTTAAATATTACCTGAATAACATGAACGTGTAGGTTTTGAACCTGCTCTTCATAATTTTAATAGCTCTTACTTTTGCTTTTTCCACTTTTCTTCTGGTTAATCCGGTAGTTGAAGCTAAGCAGTATCTGCCGGGCCCGCCACTGGAAAGAGCTTCTCGATACCAGTTCTTCCTGATTTATAATCGAGCGCCGTTTCCTGCTATTTAGCAGGTCGCGAACGCTCAAACTAAGTGTACCTTTCCCTTTTAGTATTTCCCTGCTCAGCCCGAGATTAATGCTATAAACACTTAAATCTCTGCCCTGGGGTTGAATCCGGGGTGCCCGGTAGTATGCCTGTGCCTGGAACTCGAACAGCTCTTTTATTTTCATCCTGGAGGTAAAGCGGTTATTCCAGGTGTAAGTTTCACTGTTCAGATCCTGTTCTTCGTAGGTTCCATTGATTACCGAGCGATAAAAATTAAAGTTATTATTTATGGTCCACCAGCTGGTGATATCAAGCGAAGTGGATAATTCAATACCTACTGCATTTTCTACCGAAAGATTTACCGGGAATCGAGTAATAAAACCAGCGCTATCAGTTAAGGCAATTCTTTCTACAACGCCTTCGCGGTGTCGATGGTAGGCACTGGCAAGAAAGGACCCCATTTCAAAATTAGTAACCAGCGTAATTTCATAAGAATCAGTAAATTCTGGGTTCAGATTAGGATTACCCCGGTACTGCCTCCTGTTATCGCTAAAATTGGAAAAAGGAAGCAACCAGCGAAAGCGGGGCCGGCTCAGGCGCTTACTGTAACTAAACTGAAGGGAATTATTATCGGTTAATTCATAAGATAAAAAAGCGCTGGGAAACAAGTTGAAGTAGGATCGATCGTTATTTTCGCCGGTTACTACTAATTCCGAGCCGATGTCTGTTAACTCTCCCCGCAGCCCTATCTGCCAGCCAATCTTATTGAATTTATCACCTACAATGGCATAAGCTGCGTACACATCTTCCCGGTAAATAAAATTGTTATTGAAGTCGCGGATCACTGAATAGGTTTCTGTATCGGGGTCCTGTTCTTCAGCCAGAAAATCGTTATTCAGTACTCTTAAGGTAGCTTTTAGCCCAGTTTCGAATTTACCATCATCGCCAAACGGGTGTACGTAATCGGTTTGAAACAGAAAATTAGCTTCATTTTCCTGGTTATCGGTGCGTTGAATTAGTGGGTCGGCATCGGCTGTTATCACATTTTCTTCTATGGTAGCCCGTTCAGGATTATCGGTGTCCACCCATTTGGCATCGATGGTAAGTTCCTGCCCTTTTTTGTCGAATGTTCGTTTATAACTCAGGTTAACCTCAATGTCCTGGTCGCTCTCGTCTTCCTCTACCCTACGACTACTTTGCCGAATAATTTCATTGCGCTCGTTCAGGTCGGTATAAACAATATCATTAGTGTTAAAACCATCGGAATATTGATAAACAACAGAAGCACTGAGCTGATTCTCCGGGTTGAAGTTAAGATCTATTCCCGAACGAATGTTGTGCGATAAATCACGGCGCTGCCTTTCACTTTCGCTGTTGTAAATAAATGCAGTATCAGCAGAAGTAATTTCCTGTGAATTGTTTCCCGACCCCGGGCTGTTACTATAGCCAAAACCGTAGCTGGCGAATACATTAGCTATACCCTGGCGGTAGTTCATATTAATGCCAGCCTGGTAGTTATCAGGATAACCAGTTGTAACATCAACAGAACCGTTAATGCCTTTCTTCTTATTCTTTTTTAGGACAATATTAATAATACCCACTTCCCCTTCAGCATCGTAACGGGCAGAAGGATTAGTAATGACCTCTACCCGCTCAATAAGGTTACCCTGGAGCAAACGAAGCGCCTCAGTATCACCAAGCCCTACCAGGCCGGAGGGTTTACCGTTTACCAGCACCCGAACGTTCTGGCTGCCCCGCAGGCTCACATTTCCTTCCA
>CAZIWJ010000063.1:0-15543 GCA_964542855.1 uncultured Roseivirgaceae bacterium | reverse complement strand
AGGAAACAACACGGCTACTACCTGTTGCTAACATAATGCATTAAAGAATGTAAGCAACCTTTAATAATTCCACACAGCTTGGTATCGGACAAGCGATAAGTAAGTTCTCAATCCGCTTATAGTACCACTAGTACCCCGCCGCCTGTTGAACATCACAGGTAGGGTTTACCTGGAGCAGGTAATGGTTTAACCAGGCAATTAAAAACACATTTAATCCGGTGCTGTTTTAATACCATGAAGCAGTGGATTCTCTATTTTTTTCTACTGGTACACGTTAGCTGTGTACCGAAACCGGAAGGTGAACCCGGTAAAAAGGCAGAAAATCTGGCCGACAGTATGCTGATGGCCTTAAATTACGAGCGGTTCCGGGTGGCCAGTGAAATATCCTGGACCTTTGCCGGCGAACATCACTACAGGTGGAATAAGAAAGAAAACCTTGTGCAGGTTCAATGGGACGATTATACCGTTCAACTTAATCCGGAAACGAAATCTGGTACGGCAAGGCAATCTAATAATGAACTTCAGGGCAATGCGTTAAAAGAAGCTATTCAAACGGCCTGGGAGTATTATGCCAACGATTCTTTCTGGATCTTCGCCCCGTTTAAAGTGCGCGACCCTGGAACGACCCGTGAGTTTGTTCAAACTGCAGACGGGAAAGGTTTGCTGGTTCATTATACTTCCGGGGGCGTAACACCCGGTGACAGCTATTTATGGGTGCTGGACGAAAATTTTCGCCCTAAGTACTGGCGTATGTGGGTGGATATTGTTCCGGTTCCCGGGCTTAAATACAGCTGGGAAGGCTGGCAGGAATACAAGGGCATTTGGCTGGCCAGCAACCACAACGGCTTCATAGATGTGCCTGTAACTAATGTTAATGTAAAACTAGCTACTGCGGAGCAATAAATTGTATATATTCTTAAGCTTAACCGGCGATACACCTAAGCGAAAAAGCAGGAAGACGAATGTATTTACACTCATTACCCGGAGCCAGCTGTTGTGCCGGTATTTCCTGGCCGATACTTTCACATCATCTTTTACCAGTTTAAAATGACCGGCCCGTTTAAGCCGTTTAACCAGGTCGAAATCTTCAAAAACCGGGTAGGAATCATTGAAACCATTTAATTGCCGAAAAAGCTGTTGATCAATAAAAAGGGTCTGATCGCCGCCACCCTGCCAGGGCCCGTGTCGGCGGGTAAACCATTCGTTGAAGCGCAGCATTAACAGGTCACTACTGAACCGGTAAGAAAAGCACCCGGCCCTGATGCCCTGGTAGTGAAGATTAATGATGTGCTGCAACGAAGAAGCGGGCGGCCTGGCGTCGGCATGCACGAAATAAAGAACTTTTCCATTTGCCTTTAAGGCGCCATAGTTCATTTGTGGGGCTCTTCCTTTTCGGAATGAGGAAATTACTCTTGCCCCGGCTAATGTTGCCCGTTGAATGGTATCGTCGGTACTACCTCCGTCGGAAACGATAATTTCCGCCTGGTCGATATGCTTTAACTGCCAAAGATAGTTAATGAGAGAGCCGATTTGATCAGCCTCATTCAACGTGGGAATAACCAAGCTGATCAATGGGTATGGGTAAGCTCTCAACGGGTTACTTTACAGTTTCACTAACCAGTTTAAAGAATTCAGCCCGTTCGGAAGGCTCCAGCCAGCGGGTAACGGCAACCAGATTATTTTCTTTATCAATCATAATAAAATTTCCCCCAAAACCGGCAGCGTAATATACGTTGTCGCCCACGCCTTCCATGGCTCTTGAGCCGCCATTTAGCCACCACATGTATCCGTAGCTGGCATTTGCCCCTGAAGGCTGCTGCACTGCTTCTACCCATTCTTTGGAAATTAATTGCTCCCCTTTCCAAATTCCTTCGTTCAGGAATAGCAACCCGAACCGGGCATGGTCCAGCGTACTAATAAATACCCCGCCGCCCGAGTGGCCGCCACCACTAACCGACTGTACGCTTACCCCATCTACATTTACAAAAGAATGATCGTACCCGTACCACCGCCAGGTTGTGGAAGCACCAATGGGGTCCATAATTTTTTCTTTCAACACCTTCGGTAAAGGCTGGCGCCAAACTTGTAAAAGGGAATAGGCCAGCACGTTCACCCGCACGTCATTATACTCGAATACAGTACCGGGTTCATTCAGCTGCCGGTACTTCCAGTCATCAATATTTCCTTCTCGCGGTGGGCGGTCGGCCCAGTCTTTCATGCCGAACAATTCACCCTGCCAGTCGGAAGACTGCGTGAGTAAATGGTTCCAGGTAACTTGCTGGTTATGGCTACCCTGAAAAGTACCGTCCCATACGTATTTATGCACCGGATCATTCACATCTTCAATTAAGCCTGCATCTATTGCCAGCCCGGCTACGGTGGAAAGGTAACTCTTGGTAACACTAAAAGTCATGTCTACCCGATTTAGGTCACCCCATTCGGCAACGATGTAGCCGTCCTTAATAATTAATCCGGCGGGGCCTCCCCGTTCTTTGGTGGGGCCGGCAAGGTAGTGATAAGGTTCGCGTTCAAAGCCTTTTAAAATCGCCTGCTTCATATCGCGAGATCCACTATATTCGTTATTCCGGGCAAAATCTACTGCTTTTTCAATGCCGGTACCAGACAATCCGCATTCGGCCGGAGATTTTCGTTCCCATTCGTTATCCGGGTAGTAATTCTGGCCTGTAAGCGTAAAGGGAAGCACAAACAGCGTAAACAAAATCGTTAAATGCCTTTTCATGATATTGGGTAATTTTCCTGTAAAATTAATTATTTATATGATTTAGGTACTTCGCGCCTAACCTAAACTGGAAAACAGGTTGTTCAGCGATTCTGCGTAGGTAGGGTGGGGGAGCATGGCTTCGCGGATCTGGTGGTAGGTAAGCCCACCCATCATGGCCATCAGCAGTACAGAAGCCAGTTCTCCTCCTTCATCCATGAACATGGTGGCACCCAGGATGCTCCCATTTTCGGGAGACACCAGCACCTTCATAAACCCGTCGGTATGCTCGGTTTCAATTCCGCGGGCCACACTACTCATTGGCAGTTTTGCAACCTCGTAGCGGATTCCCTGTTGCCGGGCCTGCTGTTCATTTAGCCCGGCCCGGCCAATTTGCGGATCGGTGAAAACCGTGTAGGTTGGAATTCTATCTTTTACATTACCCTGCTTACCTTCAAACAGCTGGTCCCTGATCATTCTGAAATCATCATAAGCAACGTGGGTAAATTGCATGCCACCGGTAACATCGCCCAGAGCGTATACCCCTTCCTGGGTCGTGGCATAGTGGTCATCTACAATAATGTGCCCTTTACCATCCGTTTCGATGTTGGTATGCTCCAGCCCCAGGTCGTGAGTATTAGGGGTTCTACCGGGGGCCATTAAAATATGCGTGCAGCGAAAATCTTCCACGGTGTCGTTACGCTCGTCAGAAAGAATGATTTCATTTCCTTCGCGCCTAATTTTCCTAATCCGGCAGTTGGTGTAAACTTTCACCCCTTCACTGGTTAGAATTCTTTCCAGTTCTTCAGAAACATCCTCGTCTTCAATTTCCACCAGGCGGGAACCCGCGTGAAACAACTGCACTTCGCTGCCCAGTCGCTGAAACAGCTGGGCGAATTCAACCCCGATTACGTTGCCGCCGATAATTAATAATTTCGCGGGTAACTCTTCTAAATCCAGCAAAGAGGCATTGTCCAGCACGGGCACGTCATCAATACCCTCCACCGGCGGTATAAACGTGCGGGTGCCGGTGTTAATGAATATCCTGTCGGCCTGCAACTCCCGGTGCTCATTGCCTTTACTAACATCCAGGGTGTTTTTGCCGGTAAACCGGGCGTGCCCCTCAATGTAAGTCAGGTTTTCTTTGGTGGTTAGGCCTTTATGCGATCCTGACCGGAACATGTCAACCACTTTATCTTTGCGGCCCCTGATAGTATCATAATCAATCCGCAGGTTGTCGGAATGAACACCGTATTTTGCAGCCTCACGTACGGTATGGGCGGCTTTGGCTGAAGCAATTAGGGTTTTGGTAGGCGTGCAACCGGTATTCACGCAGGTGCCTCCAGCGTGTGATTTTTCAATCAGGGCCGTTTTCAACCCTTGTTGGGTAGCGCAATATCCTGCCAGTGGGCCGCCACCCTGCCCTGATCCGATAATAATAACATCGTATTTTTCCATGAGTAGTGAGGTTAAAAAATGAAAACTGCAAAGTAACCGGTTCGGGTAAATCGAACAGTTGGAAAAGTATTTAAAAATGCCTGAAGAAAATAAAGCCCATAAATTGTAAAACAGCTCAATACAAGCCTGGTTAGTTGTTCATAACTAGTAAAAACCCCGGGTTATTTCCGGGGCAGGGGGCACATCGTAACGGAAATACCCGAATTTCATACTTTCACCACGATGGGTTAGCCGAACAGGTTCATATTGGGAACCCCACCTTTCTTGCCCGACATCTTGTTCATCTTTTTCATCATTTTGCGCATCTGGTCGAACTGCTTCAACAGGTTGTTCACCTCCTGCACGCTGGTGCCGCTTCCCTTGGCAATACGTCGCTTGCGGCTGGCGTTCATCAGCTCAGGGTTTGATCGTTCTTTAGGAGTCATACTCCGGATAATGGCTTCGATGGGTTTAAAAGTGTCTTCGTCAATATCCATATCCTTCAGCGCCTTATTCATTCCGGGCAGCAAACCAATCAGGTCTTTAACGTTTCCCATTTTTTTAATTTGCTGAAGCTGGTTCAGGAAATCCTCGAAATCGAACTTGTTCTTCCTGATTTTCTTGCTGATCCGTTCGGCTTCCTCCTCGTCGAAAGCTTCCTGCGCTTTTTCCACCAGGGTAGTTACATCACCCATATCCAGGATCCGGCGGGCCATCCGGTCGGGGTAGAAGACATCAATCGCGTCCATTTTCTCCCCGTTACTTACAAATTTAATGGGCTTGTTTACGACCGTTTTTATAGAAAGGGCCGCACCCCCACGGGTATCACCATCGAGTTTAGTGAGTACAATGCCATCGAAATTCAGGCGGTCGTTGAACGACTTGGCTGTATTTACCGCATCCTGCCCCGTCATGGAATCGACCACAAACAGTGTTTCGCTGGGGTTGAGCGATTCCTTGAGCGAAGAAATTTCGTTCATCATTTCCTCATCTACCGACAGGCGGCCGGCGGTATCCACGATAACAATTTTCTTGTTATTTTTTTTGGCGTGCTCAATAGCGTGGCTGGCAATTTGCAGTGGGTTCTTGTTTTCGGGTTCAGCGTATACCTCCACCCCGGTTTGTTCCCCCAGTACTTTTAACTGATCAATAGCAGCCGGGCGATAAACATCGCAGGCGGTGAGCAGTACATTCCGGTTTTGTTTTTTGAGGTAACTGGCCAGTTTACCGGTAAAGGTAGTTTTACCGGAACCCTGCAATCCACTGATGAGAATAATTGCCGGGTCGCCTTTAATATCAATAGGTTCCTGTTCGCCGCCCATGAGGTCGGTTAGCTCTTCTTCCACAATTTTGGTAAGCAGCTGGCCCGGGGAAACAGCAATGAGTACGTCTTTTCCTAACGCTTTTTCCTTGATAGAATCGGTTACATCTTTAGCAACCTTAAAGTTAACGTCGGCATCGAGCAGGGCACGGCGAATCTCTTTCACCGTGGTGGCCACGTTTACTTCGGTTATTTTCCCTTGTCCCTTAAGCGTTTTAAACGCCTGGTCAAGTTTTGTACTTAAATTATCGAACATGCTACTGGATACTGATTAAAACGCAAATTTTGTGAAATGTAAGGATTTTTAAAAAAAATGACGGCCCAAAAGCACAAATACCCGTGTAAATGCTACAAGTTCAACAACATATAAATTGAGCTCTTCTGGTTTTCCGCCCCGGCCTTTCCCTGTACTGAATATACAATTTCCCAACAAAACACCAGGTGCAACCCGGAATAGCGAGCCATCATTACAGCCACCCCCCGGTGCAGGCACCTGTTATTTAGGTGGTACATTTAAATATGTATAAATTTTGCTGCTGATTTACAAAGCAGTCAAATTTAATTGTGAAAGAATGGAAGTACTAGATTTACTAACCGGAAGAAAGAAGCGCAACAAAGCGCACTTAAAAAATCTGATTGAGGTAGCGATGTCGGATGGGCAACTGGATAACATTGAAATTGATTTCATCCTGGCGCTGGCCAAACGGTTTAATATTTCTCCGGCCGAAGTGAAACGACTGAAGGAAAATACGAGCAGTGTTCAATATGATCCGCCGAGTAGTGACCGGGAGCGCTTCGACCAGATGCACCAATTGGTTCGCATCATGCTAATCGACGGTGAAATTCACGAGCGTGAACTTCAAATCTGCAAGGTGCTGGCAACCCGAATGGGCCTGAGAACCGACTTTGTTGAGGATTTCGTAAAGGTAATCTCCGATGAGGTTGCCCACGACGTGCCCTCAGACGTAATTATTGCCAAATTATTGAAAATGGCCCAGGAACGTAAGGATAATTAAACAATAGTAATCCTTATTCGCTTTTCGTATTAGCATGTGTTACTATTGCAGTAGTATTGCACGTATAAAACCTAATAAAAGCACCGGCACGAAGATTACCTTCGTGCTGATGTTGGCTTTTTTTATTATTACATCTGCAATTAGCCAGAACATTTAGTTAGTTACTGCAGGATATCCATTACCTGTGGTTTAGTAATAAAACGAAAAGTAAGCACCTTTGAATTTTGAAGATTTTGGATTGAGCAGTACGCTGCTCGACGCGCTGTCGGCCATCGGTTTCAAACAGGCCACAGTCGTACAGCAACAGGCAATTCCTGCAATTATGCAGCACAGGGATGTGATTGCATGCGCGCAAACCGGAACGGGAAAAACAGCCGCCTACCTTTTACCCGTCATTCATCATATTACCCAGCAACCGGATGCCCACATCAAGTGTGTAATTATAGCGCCTACCCGGGAGCTAGCAGTGCAAATCGACCAGCAAATTGAAGGGCTGGCCTATTTCACTGGAGTTAGCTCAAAACCGGTTTACGGGGGTAATGATGCCAGTTCGTTCGACCGGGAAATGCAAAGCCTGAAAGAGGGGGCCGATATCATCGTGGCCACGCCGGGTAAATTCATGACGCACCTGAACCTCGGCTACGTTAAGCTCGATAAAGTAGGCTTCTTCATCCTGGATGAAGCCGATCGCATGCTCGACATGGGTTTCCATGACGACATTATGCGTATTAACAGTTACATGCCGAAAGTAAGGCAAACGCTAATGTTTTCGGCCACCATGCCGGAAAAAATCCGGGCCCTGGCCCGAAAACTTTTAAAAGAAGACGCCAGCGAAATAGACATTGCTATTTCTAAGCCTGCGGAAAATATTATCCAGGTTATTTTTTCGGTTTACGAAAACCAGAAAGTACCTCTCATTCAGTACTTGCTAACTGCCCGCGAGCTAAAAAGTGTTTTGGTATTCTGTAGCCGTAAGTCTACGGTAAGCCAGTTAGCTTCCCAACTGCAAAAACAGTCGCTGAATGCAGAAGCGGTTCATTCCGATATTGAACAGGTGGAGCGAGAGAAAATCCTGCGCGATTTTAAGAACAAGAAACTCCCGATCATTATTGCTACCGACGTGCTTTCAAGAGGAATTGACGTTACCGGAATAGAACTGGTTATTAATTACGACGTGCCCGGCGACGTAGAAGATTATGTGCACCGGATTGGCCGAACAGCCCGGGCCGAATCGAAAGGGGCAGCCTTTACTTTCGTAAACGAAGACGACCAGTACAAGCTGCACCGGATAGAGCAATTCCTGGATAAGAAGCTAACCCGGGCAAAAGTGCCGGAAGAACTGGGTGAAACTCCTGAAATTACTAAAGGTAAAGGTAGGAAAAATTCCCGGGGCCACGGGGGCAAGAAACCCGCCCGGGGAAGAAAAAGATAAGCAGGTTAATCTCCAGGGCGGTTTGTTGATTGATTATGGCAGGCAAATCAACCCGCCTGTGGTGTAATGCTTACCTCCTGATTGGTTCACCGTTTTCCAGCCTGATGCTGTCGGCTTCTTCCACTTTAATTTCTTCCAGCTTTAACGCTTTTTTCAGTGGTCGCTTGTAACTCTTGGCACCAATGCTGCTAATCATGCCGGTAATGACCGACTGGGCCCAGTAATGGAATATCGACTTGGTAGAATCGCGTTTATAATAAATGTTCCCCTTTTTGAACGAGAATAAACGTGGGTTTTTCCGGTTCACCAAAAAGGTGTTGGCAAAGAAGCTGGCAATTGCTGCGTTTTCTTGCTGCGGATCGTCCTCGCCAACTTTGCTTTTATTAATCACTGATATTTTCAGGCCATCGTACTTGAATTTCATTTCCCCCTTGCTGTAGGAATGGTTGGCTTCTGCTTTAAACTGTAAAGAGTTCATGTTACCACTTCTAATGCGCACAAAAGCGACCGGGGCCAGGATCGGGTTCAGTGCCTGCAGGTTCATTTCCGACATCACCGCATTATAAGCATGGGTTTGTTCCAGGAAGTTGAACCTGAAATTTGCAACCAGGAACCCTTCATTCATTACCGTTGCCTGGGTGCGCATGTTAACGATGGGATCTTCCTGAAGCAACTCACTTTTATTGGTAAGCCCATAAATTTCAGCATTCAAATCGGTAAAAGTAATGTAACCCGGTTTGTTAGCTCCCTTTTGAAGGATTTCAAAATTTATTCCGCCTTTATCCAGTTCTATCGTATCAACAACCACCTGGTTGGGAATGGAAAGAATTAAGTCTGAAGGCATCGGAGGCCGAAAGGCCGGGTCCTCGGGCTGGCGTTTATCTTTAAATCCTTTTAATTGAAAGCCGGTACTCACTATTTTGTCAGCCCGGAGGTTTTTTTCATCAATCAGTGCCGGGTAGTCCAGTTCAAAAATTTCTATTTTGCGGTTTTTAACATCCAGCCAGGCCCGTTGTGCTCCCAGGGTATTCCCGTATTCGTGTTTAGGTAGAATAGTGTTGTAGTGGAAACCGTTAACCACAATATTCGGCTGGCCGGAAGAAAAGATGATATTCTCAAACCCGATTTCGTGCAGGCTGTCAGGCAATACAAACTGTTGTCCGTCTATCTGTACGCTGAAGTTATTGGAGAAGAGTAAATTATCGCCCGATTTTCCGGGAGAAAGGTTCAGGCCACCCAGGTTTAGCGTAAGGTTTTTCAGCGACAGAGGTTTTTTTTCCAGTACATTGGCAACAAATAAATCTCCTTTTTTCCAGCGAAAGTGGTTGATGTCGATCCCTTTTAAAAAAGCCGTGTCGAGGGGATATTCCATTTCACCAGTGAACTGGCTGTTGCTTTTATCTTTCACTCCCAGCACTACATTGGGGTTGTCCAGGCTAACCACACCGGCATCAAGGATCTTGTTCCTGTAAAGCTCATAAGGTTCCAAACCATTTATACCAACCAGTGGAAGTTTAACATTAAAAGGTTGTGTACTGGCATAACCTTCGCGGTACTTCCAGGTAAAGTTTTCAACAAGTAGTCTTTTCCTGGAAGAAATGTAGTTAACCCGGCTAATTTGCAGGGTTTTGTCGGTTTTGGTATTCTCGTGATGAAAATTTCTGAAACCCAGGGAGTAACTGTCGGCGAAAAGGAAATTATCGTTGGTGAGTTTAGAAAGGGTATCCAGTTTAAAACCATCCAGGCCCAGGTTTATTTCTTCCGCCGAAAATAATAGCGAGTCTTCTGAAGCACTGATCAATGACAGCCTCATTTTACCCCTACTGGTTTGAAATGACTGAAGCCGAACAGTATCCAGAAAAGGCGACAACACCCTGGGTAGGTTATCGAGTGAAAAATGACGGGTATTGGTATTTTCGTCCTGGAAAATCTTTAATTCCACATCGGGCATTTCCAGGCGCAGGTTGTTGGCAACGAGTTGAGCCTTACCCTGAAGGCCGGTTACATCCACTCCCCGTATTCGCATGGCAGGCAAATTAATGTTGTATCGGTTCGGGGTTCGGGAAGGGGAGGGAAATTGTGGCACAACGTTCAGTTCATTCAAAACGAGCAGTGAGTCGCCCGAATTAATGGACAGCTTCTGAACGGTAGCCAGGTGCACCTGGTCGGGCATGCGCCAGGCCAGTTGCTCAGTATTCAGGTTCAGGCTGTCGTAGAAGATGCTGTCGGGTGCCCCCGGCGACATCAGGTTAAAAGCATTAAATTTTAAACTGTCTGAGCGGACAAAAAGGTCACCGTCGCGTTCCCACAGTAAAGAACCTTTTTCAATATTCAGGGCATTCACGTTAAACATCAGGTAGTTCTGCTGTTTTTTTCCGGTGTTGGGCTTACGGATAGTTTGAAGGTAGGTTCGCGGTTTTTGCAGATAGATAGAATTGGCAACCAGGCTGTCTCCTTTCAGAATGGCAATCATATCCAGGTCATTACCCATGAGGGTATCGGCTTCAATGATAAAGCGGTTTCCTCCTACGTCAGGGCCCAGGGGCTGTATGGTAAGTCCATCGGCCATGAGGTTGCGGGTTTGGTTCGATAACCTGATTCGGTTCAGCAGCAATTCGTGTCCCAAACCCGGGAAATCGAGGTTCAGGGCATCGGCATAAAATTCGAAAAACCGGCCACCGTAAAATCGCCCCTCACGATTCAGCGTAAGGCTGTCGAGCAGGTAATCTTTTACTTCCACATCGAAAGATTTAAAATAAACCGTGCTGTCCTGCCCTTCAGCTAGCAGGAAATTTCCGTTTTCGATATTCAGCTTTTCCAGGCTCATAACCTCCGCAAAGGGAGTAATCAACTGGTAGGGGTTAAAATCACCACTGCCCGGCTTACTTTCCGCCAGTGAATCCGCTAGCTGGCTTTCAGATGCAGTTAAAGGTGTTCTGACGAACCGGATATCCGGCTTATTAAATGAAAGGTTTTCCAGGATGAACTCGCGGCTTTTACTGGACCCGGCCACGTTGAAACTGGATAGCCAGGCCCGGTTAATATTCACTTTTTCGGCAAACAGGCGGTCATTTACCGCGTAACGGGGCTTTTTGCCCGGGTTCAGTTTATTAACCAGCCGGATGCTATCGGCGTAAAAAGCAGTGTCGGTGGTTGAAATACCCAGCCGCCCGATGCTCAGGGCATGCACGCTATCGGGCAGTTCGTAGGAAATATCGCGCAGTTCCAGTTTCAGACTGGAATAAAAATCGGTGTATTCGTTGAATATTTTAGTGCTGGTATCCACATTAAAACCGGCAAGCTGAAGGTATAGCTTATCGGTTTGAAATCGTTCCCGGTCCTGCCGGTTCACATCGAACTTCCCATTGTTGAGCGAGAAAGTATCGACCAGCACTTCGGTAAATGCGTAAGTAATGATGTCGGGTAGCGTATTGGTTACTTTGTTCCGGTTTTTTTCCCGGGCACCGGTATTACTCTGCAAACGGGTTAAAATGTTGTTCAGTAAAATGTTTTGTACTACCAGGATATCCTCGTTATAGGCACGACTGAAATCAATTCCCATCATTTTAAATTCAGGAATCCTGATGTTGTAGTAATTATAGGATTGGAAGGCGTTGGGGTCTTCAAAAACCCGGGTATTTAAAGGGGAAATGGAAAAATTCTCCAGCGTAACCGTCGAGTCGCTGGTTGAAGCACTTAACCGGTCGAAGGAAAACTGGTGCAGGCTGTCGGGGAGAATTAACGACTGGTTGCTGATGTTAAGTTCAATGTTGTTCGTGTAAAATACCCGCGAACTGTCTTTTACCGATTCAGGGTTTAGCCGAAAGTCATCTAACTCAAAACTAAGGTCATTGATGCGGTAACTCCGGTTGCCTTCCGGCAGAAACTGGGTGTAGTCGAGCAGGGCATGGGAGATAAAAAAATCTTCTATTTCAAATACATTCAGGTAATCTTCTATGTTGCTGTAGAGGTTCCCGGTTTCGAACGATAAGCTGGTTTTTTCTCCTTCCAGTGGGTATCGGTTGATATTCAGTACCGGTTTCTCAACCCGGATGCCCACCAGCTTAAGTTCCCGGAAAAAGTAAAGATCGAGGTAGCTTTCAAAAGTTACTTCCAGGTTAGGGATGCTGGCTTCGTATAGGGTACGTAAACTGTCGTTCGGACGAGTGCCCGGGGAAGGGGACACGGTAAAGTTGCTCAGGTTAAGTTTTCTTTCGTTCAGGGAATAGGAAATACCCTGGTATTCGATGTCGTAACGCCCTTTACTAATGGTTTTCAGGCGCTCCTGAATAACCACGTTAATGAGTTCATCAGAGTAACTTCTGAAAAACATGGCACCCACTATCAGAATCATCGTACTGAGAACTGTTAGTACAAGGAAAAAATATCGGGGCACCTTGTTATCGTGAATGTTGTCGCCGTTAGGATTCATTAAACGCAGGATAATACGAAAAAATGATTAAAGCCTGGTAACCTGGTAGATTATATCATCAGTTTTATAAACAATGCCCGTTTGTACGTGTTCTAACTTGCATAATAAATGAAATATGCAAACCTGCAAAATTCCACTTACCACGCTGGCAATATATGGATTCGTTTTAATAATAGTATGCCAATCTCCTGTGCCTTTAGGAGTAATATTAGGGCTATTTACTTTTCTGCCTTTTTTCTTAATCTGGATGGTATACAGAATTCTCAGATACGGAACACCAAGCCCCAGAACGTTTGAAAGTTCCTGGTACGAGGATAAAATCCGTTAATTAAATTACGATGTAATTTTTATCATTCCATATTCATTTTTCAAATACAGAAAGGGCTCGCATTTGCTGCTTTGGGAGTAACTTAAACCAAATAGATAGCTTATGAGCTCAATTGATGTAAATGCCCAACTGGTGAAAGTGGGCTTTGACGAAGCAACCCGTGCGGTTATTGTAGAATGGTTCATGACTCCCAACTCGCACGAGTTTAAAACGGTGCTGAACCACGGTCTGGAACTCGCCCGGCAGCATGGTGCAACCAAATGGATTGGCGACACCCGGGAACTGGGAATGATCGATCCTAACGATCAGGACTGGGCCAACCAGGATTGGTTTCCCCGCGCTATTCATTCTGGTATTAAAGACATGGGGGTGGTAATCAGCGATGATGTGCTGAGTAAAATGACCGTAGAAGATATTATGAACGAAGTGAAAGACCTTGGTTTCACTTCCCGGTATTTTAGCACGCTGGAAGAAGCTAAAGACTGGATTGCAAAGCAGTGAAATTTCTTTTGCCACGAATGAATGGCTTACAATAGGTATAGTAAATATTGATGAACTGTGCGCCGGGTTTGCCCGGCGCAATTTTTTAAGGGTTAGTTTCAGGAGAATACGGTTTTTCTGTCAACTTTTCGCTGTTTTTGGTTCGGTTGTTAATTTTAAAGGCATCCTTTACTTTGCGCTGAAGCTCTTTCGGAAAAATAGTTAGTCCTTCCCTCACAATTAGTTTCAGTTGTTTTATTGCTCTGCCGGTAACCTGTTTACGGGCTTTAGAGCGGTTAAATTTATTGCTTCCCTGTAAGTAAAACTGCTGGGTTATTAACCCAACCCGTAGCGTAAAAAATGCGTTTCCTGTACCTTGCAACAGCGAAGATGATACAATGCCCAGGCCGGGAATTGCACTGAGAAACCCTTTGCTCAGGGCAGGAAACACTTCTGCAAACTCAATATCCTCAATTCCTTCTGCCAGCAGTGCCGCAAGAAAAACGTTGGTATACGTTTTAATTAACTGCCCTGGCGACGGACGGTAGCCGTACTCCTCAATGATGGCCTGCACCATTCTCAGGTTAATAACCAGTACCATGAGGGCATCGAGGCGGCCACTTTGTGAAAGGGCCGTTGATACAAATACCTGTTTGGCGTAGCGGTGAATTACTTTGTTCTGCGCCTCCAGCCGGTGATTAAATATCTCTTCCAGTTTTTTCTGTAAAGCCTCAGGCTGGTTTTTCAGGGTTTTAAGGGCAGCTCTGTTTTCAGAATCAATTTTTTTGCTGCTTCTCACCTTCCTGGAAATTCGTTTCAGTTGCCGGTGGTAGCTAAAACTATAGGTTTCATCTGCCTCCATTAACTGGTGAACCGGGATAGGGGGGGTTAGCCACACCGAAGCAACCGGGTAAACGAAGAGAACCACGAACAGCACTGCGGAAAGAATGTAGAACCCAATTTCGGCCAAAGGATGAAATTTAGCCAGGTAGCGCCCTACATTTAACATACTGCTTATGATGAATAGCAGTAAGATTAACCCGAGCGAAATGCCAATGAAAACAAACAACTTGCGATATAGTGAGTGCATAAAAATCAGTTCATTCTACTTTTGTAAACGGTAGCCTGCGGGTATTGGATGGCTTTTTACTTGATCTAGCCTAAAAGTTGATTTATCTGCTAAATTTGAATTTTTGTAGATTTTGTTACATATTGAAATTTGCAACTAAGACACAAACATATGGAAACTTCATTAAATCGTTCAATAGCCCTGTTGTTTGCTGTTTTCATTTTTCAGCTACCGCTTTCGGCACAACAAAGGATATCAGCCGACCAGATCATTAACCAGATTAATAGTTACCAGCCCGTTAAGCTATCGGACGTTACCATTACTGGCAATTTACGCCTGGTTGATGTGGCCAACCAGTACCTGGAGAACAGCCGTTCTAATATATACGATTCTCAAGATATTTATCACTGCATTATAGAAGTACCGCTGTTATTTGAAAACTGTACCTTTACTGGCGATATAATTGGGTTCGAAAATCTTGAAGAAGAAGGCAAGGTTTTCAACGCTTTCATGGAACAGGGAGTAGTATTCAGAAACTGTACGGTAGAAGGGGAAATGTTGATGAAGTACGCTGAATTTGAAAAAGAGGCTGACTTCAGCAATACCCGTTTTCTTGATTATGCCCAGTTTAAATATACCTCGTTTGCTCAGGCGGTTAATTTTGCCCAAAGTGAATTCAATAATGAGGCGTGCTTTAAGTATACCGATTTTAAAGAAATAGTGAATTTTGAACAGGCTGCTTTCTACAACGAGGCAAATTTTAAATATACCAAGTTTACTGCCGGGGTTAATTTCAGAGACGTGCAGTTCGATAATTTTGCTAACTTCAAGTATACCAAATTTAAAGATCCATTCAGCATGGATGGTGCCCGGTTTAGCGAAAGCGGTAACTTTAAATATACTACCCTCAATGGGCAACATTTTAAGCCGGAACAATAACCAGACCAGGTAACCTAACCGGATGGTAAAGCTGATAGTTAATTACATGCCTTTTAGCAGTTTCTGAAACGGCCACATTTTTCTATATGTAGCTGACCCGCTACTGCATTTTTTATCAGCATTACTGAATTGCCGGCTTTTAACAGGATATCAGCGGGAAATAAAAGAACGTTAAATGCTTTTTGTCATTCCTGCTACCCAGTACCTTACCATTAACCATTACCCGTAAAATTCAGAACCTGAACAACGCCGAAAAGATAAATTTATTGTGTATGAATAGCATTTTATTTTGTTAATTATTTAATAGAATAGACTGATTATTGAATAATTATCATTTTAGTAACCTGATACATGTAACCAACTTCAAAAT
>CAZIWJ010000062.1:0-15645 GCA_964542855.1 uncultured Roseivirgaceae bacterium | reverse complement strand
ACCACCGAGATCTACACTCTTTCCCTACACGACGCTCTTCCGATCTCACGGAGTGGCCTGTAGGTACTGGCGGGTAAACGGGTGAATATCGGTATTCACGTAGTAGGTCATCCAGTTGGAAATACCGGCCCCAACACAAATAGCCTGGAACTTATCGGAGTTCGTAGCTAAAAAAGCCGAAATGTAACCGCCCTGGCTCCAGCCCATGGCCCCGACCTTCCCTGCATCAACCAGTCCTTCTTCTACCAGGTAATCCACTCCCGATTCTACATCCCAGGCATCGCCAACCCCCAGGTTGCGTACGTTCAGCTTGCGGAAATCGGCCCCGTAACCGGCCGATCCACGGTAGTTGGGTTGCAAAACCAGGGCACCCTTGTTCAGCCATTGCAAAATCGGGTACACATAAGCTGGGGTGGGGTCGGGAACCGATATGCCGGTAGGCCCGCCGTGTATAATAACCAGCAACGGGTATTTTTTACCCGGATCGTAATCCTGTGGTTTATGCAGAACCCCTTCAATGGTTGTGCCATCTTTGCTCTTCCAACTGATCATTTCACTGTCCGATACCTTCCAGTTGGTTATCTGACCGGTAAAATTGGTTACCTGTTGCACATTCTGCGCCCGAACCGGGAAAGGGGTGCGGTATATCTCCCGCAGGCCGTCGCCATTTTCCCCAATAAAAGCCAGCTGATCGCCGCTGGCAGAAAATGACCAGTCGCGAATGCGGGCAGGATCAGCCAGTACCGTTGAAACCTTACCGTTTCGCGGGTTAATTTCAACCAGTTGGCGGTTGGTTTTCTGGAAAGCAGAAGCAAATATCCCCGCATCGTTCCAGGTTACACCGTACAGGTTTTCATCGAACTGCTCTGCCACTTCTTTAGTTTCACCGCCGTCGGCACTGGCAATAAATATCCGGCTATTGGTGTAGTAATTCGAACTGGTATTATCCACGTCCGATTCGTAAATAATCTTTTCACTGTCGGGCGACCAGTCCAAAAAACTATCGTAGCTGCTGTTTTCCACTACCATGCGGTAGCTGCTGTCGGCCAGGTTGTATACCCCAATGTCTGTTTTAAAGAATGTGTTAATTAACGGGTCGGGACGCCGGTTAAACGCAATTTTCTGTCCGTCGGGCGACCAGTGAATACCCGATACAGTAAACTCCACCGAGTCGATCAGCGGGCGGGGCTCGTTTTTCACGGTAGAGTCACTGGGCATGGGGTAAGCATCGAGTTGCCCGGGTTTGAAATCGATCAGGTACAGCCCCTCCAGGTTGTACTCCTCGTCTTCCACGGCATACTCACCGAATTTTTCTTTTCGTTCTTTCTCATCTTTTTCCTGCAACCGGGTAAAAGCAATCTGATTGCTGTTGGGCGACCACTGGTAGCTGCTTACGCCTTCACTGCTCCGGGTTACCGGGAAAGCTGCACCCCCGGAAGCGGGCATGACGTGCACCTGGGTTTTCCCGTCGAAAGCAGCCAGGTAGGCCAGCCACTTACCATCGGGCGACCATTGCGGGCTGTTGCTGCTGCCACCCGGGTTATTGGTAAGGGCGTACGGTTCCTGCCCGTCGCGCGAGACGTAAATTTCCGTGTCGTAACGGTTATTATCCCATTCGCTACCCCGGATCTGGAAGGCGATGTGCCGGCCATCGGGCGAGAGTTGTACGCCTGAGGGCACTTTCAGGGAAATCACTTCCTCGAAAGAAGGATTGTGCTTTTGGGCATTAACTATTGTTGTAATGGAAAGCAGGGTTAGTAGGTACAGGGTTCTGATCATCGGGATACAGGGTTAGGTTAATAACAGGACTAAAGTAATCATTATAGTGTAAAGGCTACAAATGCATGGTAGTATCTTGTTGTATTATTACTTAGTTTAATAACTTAACGTAAACACACTAAAATGAATAAAAACTCCTCGGCCTTAATCAGTAACCCGCACAATAAATTTTTAAATAACCTTTTTGCAACGAGGAAGCGAATCAAGATTTAATTTCAGGGTGTGCTGCCCGATGCCGTATTACCTTTCTATTTACCCCCACACCCACAGTCCCGCGGGGGCTTGCAGAAGAAAGACAATAAAAAAAGTTACACTCGCATGTGCGATAAATTTGCATGGGAGTGTTTAATGAACTGTGTTGAGTGTCGGAATCATCAAAAGTTTGGGCATGATAAAGCCTTTCTATCGTCCTGGCATTCCTGTTGACGGGCACTTACTGCAGCAAATGATAATACCGGCTATTCTTCATTGTTATTAACATTGAACCGATAGGCCAGGGTGAGGGCTATAGCGTTAGAGTTAAAATCGGCAATCAAACTGCTGGCACTTTCTCTGACAACCACTGTCCGAAGGCTCGGAATGGTTTCCAGGTTAAGATAAAAGGATTCGGAGAAATTATATTGAAACCCCAGCACGTAACCTATACCGGCTCCAACCGTTGAAGATTCGCTTATAAAAGCCAACTGCACAAATGGTTCCCAACCATGTATGAACTGCAACTTCTCAGCAATATCCTTTCTCTTTTCCCAGCCCAGGGCAAAATTCAGGTTCAGGGTAAGTGTTCCTCCATTACTACCTGCATCAATTAAACCAGCTTGCAAACTGGCCACCCGGTAGCGCATATAAGAATTTTCATTCCTTTCCTTCTTGTAAATGAAATCGAAATCCTCAAAGCTGTTTAACCGAACACCAATTTCGTGGGTTTGTGCAGTGGAATTATGAAAGGAGCAGGTTAAAAGAATTAAAAAAACAACTACATCTGGGTACTTCACCATTGGGAAGGGGCTGGCTGCGTGAATACTATTAATTTTATTAAAGTAACATTACTTAATTATAATTAATAATACAAACTACTAACTTTACACCGGTTAGCTTTCCTGTAAATTAGGCACTTGTATGGTGAAAGTTACCCCTTTGCCTAACTGTCCGCTGGCGTTAACCACACCGTTCAGTTTAATTACTGCTTCCTTCAGAATGTACAGTCCCAGTCCGGAACCGCTGGCCTGAAGGGTAGCCCGGTAAAACATGGAAAATACTTTTTCCAGGTCTTCCCCGTCAATACCAATCCCATTATCTTTTATTTTTATCACTGCTTCGCGGGAATTACTGGTTACCGAAATGTGCAGGTAACTTTCCGGCTTGTTGAGGTCGCAGTACTTGATTCCGTTTGAAATCAGATTATGGAAAATGACCCGAAGCCGGCTGAGGTCGGAATAAAACGGAACCGGTTGGTTTACCTCAACCTGTATGTCTATACTCCTGGCCTGTTCCATAAACGAAAGGCTTTCCACTACGTCGTTGGCCATGAATTTAAAATCAACCGGTTCAACGGCTAGTTCCACCCGGTTATTTCGGGAATATTCAATGATTTCGTGGATCGTTTCATCGAGTTTATGAATAGATTTCTCAATCAGGCCGATGTACTGCTTGCTGTCGTCGGCCTCCTCGTTTTTGAATAATTCCAGTAAGCCCAGTACAGAAGTAAGCGGTGCCCTGAGGTTGTGAGAAGTACTGTATACAAACTGGTCGAGTTCAGTATTGATTTTCTTCAGGTCATTATTAGTCGTAAGGAGTTCCTGCTCGGCCTTTCGGATATCGGTAAGGTCGTAGTTGGCACCGATTAATGACTGGGCTTCATTATTTTCGTTTACGACAACCCGGGCAAATGACCGAATGTGGCGGGTTTCCCCAGTATTTTTCTTCCTTATCCTGAATTCAGTTTCAAAAGAAGACTTCTCTGCTACCGCCTGGTTTAAAATAGCTAATTCGCTTTCCAGGTCGTCCGGGTGAATGCAATTTTGCCACGTATCAGCGGTTACTTCTTCCAATGGCTGAACCCCGAACATTTGCCGCATGGTATCGTCCCAGTAAATTCGGGTGTTTGATAACTCAATTTCCCAGATGCCAATACCTGCCACGTTGGTTGCCATATCTAGCCGGTCGCGGGTATCTTTTATTTCTTGCTGGTTATGTTTCTGCCGGGTAATATCGCGGGCAATAACTACTCCTCCCTGTACCTGTTTATCAATAATAATGGGGCTGTAGTAGTATTCTTCCCAGTGAACAGCCCCGTTGGCCTGAACAATCCGCGCTTCATCGGTAAAAATTTCCCCGTTTAACACCCGGTTGCTTTGTTCCTTGTAAAGAGCCTTCAGATATTCGGGCATATAATCTTTAATTCTTTGCCCAACTTCTGGTTCCTCACCCGTTACCTTTTTTATCACGGCCCGATGAAAATCGTTGGCAAAAATCAGTTTGCTTTCGGTATCAAAAGCAAATATTCCCCGATTGCCGCTGTTCAGTACGGCGCGCAGGTAAGCCTCCGACGACTTAATGGCCTCTTCTTTCTGCTTCAGTTCATGAATGCTCCGGGTAACGGCCAGGATATTTCTGCTACCAGTTTGATGGTGCTCAATGGCTTTCCCGGTAGTTTCTACCCAGCGGTATTGCCCATGTGCCTTATTCCAAAAACGATATTGAAACTGAACTTGCTCTCCTTCCAGCACTTTGCCAATGTTTGCTATGCCTACAGGTATATCGTCGGGATGGAAAAGCTGCAGGGCCTGCATACCAATGTATTCTTCAGCGGTGTACCCGGTTACATTTTCCACCGAAGGGGTTGAGTAATAGCAGGTACCATCCTCGCTGTGCAGCGACATCATGTCGGTAATATTATCGGCCAGCATCTTGTAATCATCGCGGCTATTCTGCAGTTTTTTACCGGTTTCGATTCTTTTCAGCGTATTGGCCAGGATGTTGCCCAGCAGCGTAAGCTGAGTGGCTATTCCCTCATCAGTTGCTGCGGTTTCGCGAAAGTAGCAGAAGTTAATGTGCCCGATTAACCGGTTTTGGTGTAAAATAGGAACGGTAATAAACGAGCGGATTCCCATTTCCAGGATCAGGTTTCGTAGCTCTTCAATGTCATCGGGCAGGGTACGGGGATCATTACCAATAATCAGTTTGTTCTGCCTCAGCGTATCGATCCACCATTTCACGTCGTGGTAAGGAAAGTAGTGCGCTTTTTCCGGTAATCGGAACTGCGGGTCATTCGTAAATTCGTAAGTAAGCCTGGCCTGCTGGCTTTCTTCATCAAACAAGAAAATATTAATATTATCGTAATTCAGCACTTTTGCCAGTTCCGCTATCGTGTGGTTAATTTCCCGGTCTACCTTGTTAGAGTCGGCATTCAGCAAACGGCTAGCGCAGTGAAGAAGGGTTGAATTAATGCCATTCAACTTCTCCACTTTCCAGAACGTGTCCTTTTGCTTTGAAATGTCCGATGCTATACCGATAACCTGCTTCACTTCACCGGAAGGGCTATAACTGAAAACGGCCTCTTTACTTCTTACGTACTTCCATTCATCATTAGCACTCAGTAGCCGGTACTCTACTTCCAGTGAATCATTGGGGGCGAGTTGCTGAAGGGCTTCTCTTCTTTCCGACTCAAACCAGGAATAATCGTCAGGGTGAATAATTAACTTCAGAAAATCACTCCCCATGGCCTCCACTTCATCTTCGGTGTAACCCAGGAAGCTGTAAACTTCCTGGTTGGTGTATATATTCTGGTAGGTATCAAAATCGTATACGTAGAACAGCCCGGGTACCTTTTCTACAATTTTCCGGGCCAGGGCAGGCTGGTTCAGGAGGGTATTAATTCCATGGTTACTTTGGGTGGAAGGTTCATCCGAAAGATGATGCAACGGCTCGTTTGGGTCTGTACTGTGGAAAGTTAGAAAAAACAGTTCTTCGTGTTTTTTTACGCCAACCCGAACCGGTAAAGCAGAATTTTTTCCAGAAACTTGCAGGGTTACGTTTACCTGCCTGGTACTTAGGTTATGCCCCGGGGTATTCAATGATTGCCGGATAAGAGCTGCAGACGGGCGATCGAGCAGAGAGAAGAATGAATTCCCCCTGATGCTTTCCGGGGTATCACTAAATATGCCGGCTAAACACGGGTTGACTTCGATAATCTGAAAATCCCGATTCAATAGCAGCATAGGCACATCGGCCAGTTCGAAAAAAAGGTCACTAAAGCTACTCTTTACAGAGGTACCTACCATATTTCATGTTGTTGGGTCATTAAAAAACTAAATTAATACAAACAGAAATGGAATAATGTGGTAATTACATCAGAATCGCACGCACATGAGTATAACCATTTTTCTTAAGATATACAACGGAAAGGCAACCGGGTACAGCCAGGTTATTAAACCGACTACCATAAAACCATAAAATGGATAACAGAAAATATTAATTACCAGGGCGTGCGGATTTTGAAGAAGTGATAAGCTTTCATGGAGCCAGCAGCAACCCTGTTAAAAGATGGGAAAGCTTTTAAAAAAACAGCAAAAGAAACTGGATAATTTCTACTCGTAATCCGTACAGATATTACCGGTAAAACATTCAGCTATATTTTAATAATTATACTACACCAGGATGCGCCTGAGCTTGTGAACAACCCCGTGCAATTATAAATGAATGCGTAAAGCGGGTATAACTTACACAATATGCGTACCCGCTTTCCTTATTACATGCCAGTTAACAACGGGTACCGGAACTTTAATCCAGTAGATCTTCGCTGTTTACCAGCTTTACCCCAGCGGCTTTCATTTCTTCCAGGGCCTTGCTGAAATCGTCGGGCTGCAAGTTAACGGCCCGGGTACCGTCCTGAACGAGGTAAGTAGTGAATCCCAGCTTAACTGCATCCAGGGCCGTAAATTTTACGCACACATCTGCGGCCAGTCCAACGATGTACACTTCGTTTACCCCCTTATTTTTCAGGTAATCGCCCAAACCAGTGGCTTTCCGGTGCCCGTTATCGAAGAAACCGCTGTAGCTGTCAATTTCAGGATCCGTACCTTTTACAAACACCCGCTCTACCGGTTCCATGTCCAGGGTATCGGCAAATTGCGAGCCCCGGGTGTTCTGAACGCAGTGATCGGGCCAGAGAATCTGTTCCAGTCCGTTGAGTTCAATGTATTCTCCCGGTTGTTTACCAGGGTGGTTAGATGCGAAGCTACCGTGATTTTCGGGGTGAAAATCCTGGGTAGCCACTACCCGGTTAAACTGCTTCGAAAGTTTATTAGCCACCGGAACCACGGCATCTCCTTCCTTTACCTCCAGGGCGCCGCCGGGTAAAAAGTCGTTTTGGATATCTACCAGTATTAGAGCTTTCATAGTTAACCTTTTATTAAAATAGCAAAGCAAAAGGAACAGGAGTTCCCGGTTAAAAAGGATTTAAAAAATGTAAAACATTACAATGTTACCAACGCGTGCATATTGGGTTCAAGATCGCATTTTATCGACGTATTTTTGAATACAATTGAATTTAATATTTCAGGTATTCATGAATGTAATCTGGCGCGTATTGGTACTAACCGCCTTACTATTGCCGGTTAGTTTAAAAAAAAGTAATGCTCAATTCATTACCATTGATAGTTTAAGCAAAAATTTCGGTACCGTACTGGAAAATATTACGCTGTACGGAAGCGGCTTTGGAAATGCCCCGGCTAACTTACACGTTACTTTTGGTGCGGCAGAAGCTCGCGATATTGTGTCGGTAACCGACCGTAAACTGGTGGTGCAGGTACCAGCCGGTGCAACCAACAGCAGCGTGAGTGTAACCAATCTGAGCAGTGGGTATACGGCTTATTCTTCTGAAACCTTTTCGCTCAGCTACGACGGGCGTAATTTTTCCACCAATGCACTGGAACCGGAATATAAGTTTTCTACCGGAGGCTTCGATTTAAATAACCTGTGCACCTGCGACTTTAACCTGGATGGGCTAAACGACGTGGCCACCAGCGATACCCAGGGCGATGAAGTAGCTATTTTTCAGAATACCACGGCTAACACCGACACAGTTAGCTTCGACCGGCTGTTTATTGAAATAGATATGGAGTCGCGATACGTACGATGCGGCGACCTCGACGGAGATGGCCTGCCCGACCTGGTTTTTACGCCTTCTACCAATAACGTGGGTCGTACCGGCGAATTTGTTATTGTGCGCAATACCAGTACGCCGGGAGGTGATATTACCTTTGCCGATAATGAAGTAACCCCGGTAATGAAATATTCCATTCCGGCCGATAATATTTCAAGGCTTGCCATCCGTGACCTGAATAAAGACGGTAAGCCGGAAATCGTGGTGGTCGACTTTTCCGATCGCGACGGCGCTGTTTCGATATTCGAGAACACCAGTTCTCCCGGAACAATTGAGTTTAACCCGGTGGCCTTCGAACCTTTCCCCGAATTGGGCCTACCGAATGCTTCGCTGGGAAGTATTGATGTGGCAGATTTAAATAAAGACGGTTATCCGGAAGTAATTGCCGGTCGCGATGAAAAGTCTGACATTTTCGTACTGGAAAATAGTGCCAACGGTTCCATTTCTTTCAACCGTGCCATCCAGGTAAACGCTCCCGGTAGCACTACCAATCTGCGGGCAGCCGATATGAATAACGATGGCTTCCCGGAAATTATCGTGGCTACCATTACTCACGTGGCCCTGATTGAAAATGCATCAGTAGCAGATAGTGCCGTAGCATTTGCCCCGGAAGTCCGTTTCGACCGGAATGCGGAAGGACGCGAAGGAATGGATATTGCCGACCTGAACGGGGATTCCCAGCCCGATATCCTTATCGGAACCATCAGCAGCCAGCGAAGAATTTCTGCTTTACTGAACAATTCAGATTCTACCGGGCTGGATTTTAGCCTGAAGCGGACTATTCGTACTGACGAAGTGAACATCAGTGTACGGGGAGCAGACGTTAATGGCGACGGTAAGCCCGATATTCTGTATACCGGTACAGATTCCAATGTAATTTCCGTGCTGCTGAACCGGAACTGTATTGTACCGGTACTGGAGCCGGTAAACGGGCTAAGTGTATGCGATACCCTGCCCTTTCCGCTTGAGGCAACCGGGGCCATTGGCGTAACCTACGAGTGGGAACAGTCGCCCGATGAACAGGATTTTACCCCGGTAAGTAATGCCGATTCGTTTGTATACGTTACCTCCGTGGAAAATTACTACCGGGTTACGGTAACCGAAACCAGCGATTTTTTTGCCTGTGGTAACACTTCTAACCCGGTAAAAATTATTCGTCCCACGGGCTTTGTACCCGACCAGCCGGTGATCATTAACCCAAATCCGGAAGAACCCATCTGCTTTAACGGGCAACTGACCATTGAAACCGAAGCGGTAAACGCTAATTACATCTGGACCAACCCGCAGGGCAACATCATTGAAGGGGTTAGTGAGCGGATCTTGCAGCTGGATAGTATCGGGCCCGAAGATGCCGGAACCTACGAAGTGTTTGTACAGGCCAATCCCGACCAGGGGGGATGCGAATCGGAGCCTGCTTTTACGGATATTAAAGTGAGTATGCCCGAAGAAATTACCCTCGATGCGGTAGGTAGCCCGGTTATTTTGCCCGGGGGAAGTGTGGAATTCCAGGTAGCAAATGTAGATGGAAGCACTTACCAGTGGCAGCGTAATCAACAGGACATTAGTAATACGAACTCTCCTTCGCTGGAAGTAACCAATGCCGGGATATACCGATCGAGTATCATTAACAGCGACGGGTGCCAGCGGTTTAGCAACGAGCTGGAAGTAGCACTGGCCGATATTGCGGTTCCGGAACAGGAATGCAGTAACGAAACGGTTGTTTTCAGCGTGGCCCCGGAAAGCCTGAACGGAGAAAGGGTACGCTACAACTGGCTGTTTGGTGATAGCAACTCGGCCGAAGGCAATTCAGTGTTACACGATTATTCCTCGGGAAGTGAATACACCGTAACGCTGGAGGTATTCGACGATAACAACCAGGTAGCCGATACATACGAGCAGCCGGTAAACGTAATCCAGGTTCCCGACGTGGAAATTACTCGTCCGGAAGCCGTAAACCTGTGCCCGGATTCTTCGGTGCTGTTGTCTACACCTAACGGTTTTGCTACCTACGTATGGACGGGCGGAACCGAAACCCGCGATCTGCGGGTGAGAGAAGCCGGGGCTTACGGCGTAACCATTACTACCCATGAAAACTGTACGGTAAGCAGCGAGGTAATGGTAGAAAATGGCATTGTACCGGTTGCTGAAGTAGCAACTCCCGATCTGGATTTGGAACTGGGCGATACCGTTCAGATTGCTGCTTCAGGTGGTACAGGTTATGAATGGTCGCCCAACATCCGAATCAGCAACCGCTTTGCTCCCGACCCGCTGGTATCGCCTATTTTAAGCGGGCAGTACCACGTGCGGGTATTCAGTACCGATGGCTGCTACGACACTGCCACTGTGCGGATTAACGTTACCCGAACCCTGCAGGTAAACGCCACCGATTTATTTACCCCCAACAACGACGGAAGGCGCGATACCTGGACTATCGGGCGAATTGAGCTGTTCCAGGACTGCACGGTAACGATTTACGATCGCCGGGGAAACCGGGTGTACGAGGCCCTGCCTTACGATAACGGAAACGGATGGGACGGCACCAATAACGGAGGCAACCCGGTACCACCGGGCGTTTATTATTACGTGATTTCGTGCAGCGAAGACATCGGTCGCGCTGCTGGTTCGGTTACGGTAGTACGGTAGTTAAAAGGCTACACCGAATAACAGGGTAATTTTCTGAATCGTACGGATTTCTTCCAGGGTGGAGCCATCGATAAACTCGAGAGCAGAAGTAACCCGGTGCCTTTTATACCCGGCTCCCAAAAAAGCTGCCAGGTGCTTTAACCGGAACCGGATCCCACCGCCGGTATACAGGTAAATACCATTGCAAATATTTTCTTCATCTACGGCAATGAATTCAGACGACAGGGTAATGGCCGATCCGGCCGAGGCAAAACCAAATACTCCGCCCAGTGGATTTACATCCAGGTTGCCCCGGATCTGGGCAAATACCGGCAAAACAAGTATGTTATTAAAATTATCGATCCCGGTGCCTGCCCCGGCCATCAGTTGTGGGGTGAACGCATAGCCATTAACCGTATGAACGTATAAATTTGCAACGCTTCCAAATTCATTTCTTCCCACGTTCAGACCAGTTTCCGAGTAGTTGAAGTAGCCTTTACTGCGAGTAAATTGTGACAGGGCTTCCTGTTCCTGGGAGAATACAGGGAGTGAAAGCAGGTAGCAGAACAGCACGGGCCCGAGGGTACAGCTGGTACACGCCCGCTGTGCGTACGCACTTAGAAAACAGAATATCAGCATACAAAACTTGCTACAACGTTACAAAGTCCAGGGTACTGAGTAGCCGGATATCCGTAGGGTCGGAAAAATCGTACTGATACAGCCCGTCATCACCAATCAGCATGATTACGTTGCCAATCGGGATTACGTCGTAAGCATGAATATTGGTAAAGTGGGCCAGTTGGTTACTACTGATAGCCCTGGGGTTAGTGGCATCATAAACCTTTAGCCCGTAAGCTCCTTCACAGATAAAAAGAGTGTTGCCGCTGATGGCCAGGCCGTGGGGGTGGTTCATGCTGTATGATTCTACCAGCCAGGGGTTTGTAATTTCTTCAATGTTAATAACATCGAGCTGGTTTTGGGCCCCCACGCAGGCATTTCCTTCCCGCAGGGTAACGTAAGCCAGGCTGTCGTTGGCCACTACCGGATCGCAGGCCCGCATGTGGCGAAATTCCGAAACGTATTCAGGCTGATCGGCATTGGCAATATTGTAAATGTACATGCCCTGTTGCGAACCGATAAAAAGATTTTCTTTAAACGGAAAAATGGTTTCCACTCCCCAGCCTATATCAATTGTTGTGCCGGCTTCCGGGTTGCTTTTATCCTGCAGGCTGAATACGTTTAGCTGATGATCGTTAACAGCGTACAGGTTGGTAAGGGTAGCCGCAAAGCGGGCCATCGAACCCCCGGTACCCACTTGCGGGCCGGCACTGGTCATCATGCTTTCGGCCGTGCTCATGGAAGCCATGTCGTCCATCGCTACAAAGATCTGCGGGAAGAACGTGTTAGTACTTCGTTGCCACACGCCATCGGCAATTTCGTCGGCATCGCCGATAAACGTATCGGTTACCGTTTCTTCGGTCCATTCGGTAATAATTACCGGCGAAGTTTCATTAACCGGCATCCAGGAATTATACATTGGAAACACATTTTCCTCCCGGTTAATAAGTTCCACTTGTTGCGGGTTGCCAATATCGAGGGTAAGCAAATCGATGTAGCTATCGGCATAAAGGTAATCGCCTACCACGGCCATGTCGTAATTTCCGGGTATGGTAACAAAACTAAGGTTTACTGGTGATGCAGGGTTGGAGTTATCGATGATATGAATGCCTTCACCGGGTTCGTTAATAAACAGGTACGGGGCGCGGTAATATATTTTTCCGGAGGTTTGCAGGGGCCGCGGGGCTTCCACTGCCACGGCAGAACGGAGGTCGTCGGTACGAATGGTAACCGGGGAAAATTTCACGTAAGTGTGAGTCATTTCCACCTTGTCGGTGCAACCGGTAAACCCTAACAGGATCATAATCGGCAGCAGGATAACAGTAACTAATAAAGAACGCATAGGATAGTTGTAACTGGTTAGTAACAGTAGGCAAGACAATATAAACAATTACAAGGTTGCATGCTGAAGTTCGAAGCACAAAAAAGCGTATCATTAATACGAAACCACAAAGGCGGGTACCGCCTGTTAAATACCCGTAAGTTTGCAAAAAAAATTACAGAACGGTCATCTCGAAGCGCAGCGACGAATGACCGTTTTGGTTACTTTCAGCTTGGATTCGAACTTACAATTACAAAACAAACACAACTCGATTCTACAACGCTAAATTATGATGATAACGGATTGGGTTTTATTTTTTCAGTGCCTGAACCATGGTTTCACCGATATCCGCAGGTGATTTAACCACGTGAATACCGCAATCGGCCATAATCTTCATTTTGGCTTCGGCCGTATCTTCAGATCCACCAACGATGGCACCGGCATGACCCATTCGTCTTCCGGGAGGGGCTGTTTGGCCGGCAATGAACCCGACAACCGGTTTTTTGTTGTTGTCTTTTATCCAGCGGGCGGCATCGGCTTCCATACTTCCGCCAATTTCACCGATCATGATAATTCCTTCGGTTTCGGGATCGTTCATCAGCATTTCAACCGCTTCTTTGGTGGTGGTACCAATAATGGGGTCGCCGCCAATTCCAATACAGGTCGACTGGCCCAGGCCGGCCTTGGTAATTTGGTCTACCGCTTCGTAAGTAAGCGTACCGGAACGGGAAACAATACCAATGTTACCTTTTTCATGGATGAAACCAGGCATTATACCCACCTTGGCTTCCCCGGGAGTGATTACGCCCGGGCAGTTGGGGCCTACCAGTATGGCATGACGCTCTTTTGCGTAAGCCTTGGCGATTGTCATATCCCTGGTAGGAATACCTTCAGTAATAGCGATGATTACCTTTATTCCGGCGTCGGCAGCTTCCATAATAGCATCGGAGGCAAAAGCAGGGGGAACAAAAATCACCGACACATCGGCACCTGCCTGTTCAACGGCGTCTTTTACCGTATTGAATACCGGCTTATCCAGGTGGGTTTGGCCCCCTTTACCGGGGGTAACACCACCTACCACGTTGGTACCGTAGTCGATCATTTGCTGGGCGTGGAACGTACCTTCCGACCCGGTGAACCCCTGAATGATGACTCTAGAGTCTTTATTTACTAATACACTCATAGTTTAGATTAATTACTTGCTTGGCAGCAAAAATAGTATGAAAACCTTCATTAACAAGCCGGAAAATTTTGTTTATACTTGTTACTGCTTGTTAATACCGGGTAAACTAACCGGAAAGCAGGGTTACTTCAGTTTATTCTTTTAAATATAGTTCGCTGTAGCATGAAAAAGATAAATAGCCCTGAAATGCGGGTAGTGGAATCCGGGTAATTTTATTTCAAATGCTTCTATTTTGAGTAGTTCTGTAAAGTTTTCCCTCTCAAGGACCGGCTTTGTTACCGGACCCCTGCTATTCCTGTTAACCTTTATTTTTTTCGAATCTTCCGTATTATCGCCCAGCGCCGGGGCCGTAATTGCCGGGGGGCTGTGGATGATCAGCTGGTGGGTAAGCGACGCTGTGCCCATCCCGGTTACGGCCCTGCTGCCGATGGTGCTGTTTACCGTTACGGGTGTTTTCAGCATGGGCGATGCTACCGCCCCTTATGCCAGCCCCATTATTTTCCTGTTCATGGGTGGTTTTATTATTGCGTTGGCAATGGAAAAAAGGAACCTGCACCGTCGTATTGCACTTAGTATTATTCGCTTAACCGGAACATCAGCTAATGGCATTATCCTGGGTTTTATGTTGTCAACAGCTTTTTTAAGCATGTGGATTTCCAATACGGCCACCTCTGTAATGATGCTACCCATTGCTCTTTCGGTTATTAATCTGCTAATATCGGGCGACGAAATTATGGAAAATACGCCGTACCGGCGGTTTGCGCTCGGGCTGATGCTGGGAATTGCCTACGCAGCAAACATAGGGGGAACAACCACACTTATTGGAACTCCACCTAACGTGGTGATGGTAGGTTATATCCGAGAATTTACCGGGATGGAGATGAGTTTCGGGCGCTGGCTGCTGATTGGCGTTCCAACCTGTTTCGTTTTATTATTTTTAACTTATTTTATCATCACCCGGGTATTATTCCCTCACCGGCTGAAGCAGCTTGCCGGCTCCGAACAACTAATTGAATCGGAACTGCAAAAACTGGGACCGATATCAAAAGCCGAAAAGCTGGTAACGGTTGTATTCTCCATTACTGCCTTCAGCTGGATTTTTCAGCAGAATATCAACGAGGTCCTGCGGTTTGCTTTTGCACTGGAAGAAAGCGTAAAAGTGCTGAATAACACTAACATCGCCATGGCCGGCGGAATCCTGATGTTCATTACGCCGGTTGAATTCAGCCGGTCGGAATTTGTGCTGGACTGGAAAAGTACGGAAAAGCTACCCTGGGGTATTCTGCTTCTTTTCGGAGGTGGGCTGTGCCTGGCCAAGGGAATGGAAAAGTCGGGAATTATTCAATGGGTAGGAGACGCCATTGCGGGTAACCAGCAGGTTGAGGTGTGGGTAATTGTGTTATCGCTAACAGCTTTCACCTTATTCATGACTGAAATTACGAGTAATGTGGCCCTTATGGTAATCTTTTTGCCGGTAGTGATCAGCATTGCGGAAACCTTGCAGGTATCACCGCTTTACCTGGCTATTCCGGTTACCATTGCCTCGAGTTGTGCATTTATGATGCCTATATCCACTCCACCCAATGCCGTGGTATTTTCCAGTGGGTACATTAAAATTGTAGAGATGGCCCGGGCGGGCTTCCTGCTGAATATTTTGGCAATCCTGATTTTAGTCTTGTTTGGAATTACCCTGGTACAGTGGGTTTACTAGCGGTTTTCAAGGTCGGAAAGTCGGTTCAGAATATCGGAAATCCGGGCTTCCAGCCGGGCGTTATCTTCCTGCATCCGCTGAACCAGGCATTGCTGCACGGCGGTAAGCTGCTCTTGCTGCTGAAGTTGCATTCGGAGTGCTTTCATTTTTACTTCCCCCGATTCTACGCTGGTAACCAGTTGGTTTATTAACTCCTGCTGTTCTTTAATTGCTTCCAGCAGCACCGGGATCAGTTCGGTATAGTTTAC
>CAZIWJ010000061.1:0-15943 GCA_964542855.1 uncultured Roseivirgaceae bacterium | reverse complement strand
CCCCTTCCATAAACTGGAACGCCTCAAACTGCTTCCTGGGATCACGGCCGGGCTTCTGGAGTTCCTCCATAATATCTTTCAGGGTGGGTAAGCCGGCATCATCAGTAATGTACCGGTTTAGCTTTATACTTTTACGAATTTCGGTTTTCGTGATAAGCTCATTAACCGTACAATTGGCATCCCTGGCCATTTTTTCTACCAGTTCGTAGCGCTCCGGGTGCACTGCACTAGAGTCGAGTGGATTGCTGGCATTAGGTACCCGGAGAAAGCCAGCGGCCTGAGTGAACAGTTTATCACCGAATCGCTTTACCACCTTAAGTTCATCTCGCGACTGGAACAGCCCGTTTTCCTGCCGGTGCTGAACAATATTGGCAGCAACAGAGGGGCCTAATCCGGCTACGTAGGTGAGGAGTTCTTTACTGGCAGAATTTACATTTACACCCACCCGGTTTACGCAGTATTCTACCGTGTTATCTAATGTTTTTTTTAGTGCGTTTTGATCCACGTCGTGCTGGTACTGGCCAACGCCGATAGACTTAGGATCAATTTTAACCAACTCGGCCAATGGATCCATAAGGCGGCGCCCGATAGAAATAGAACCTCTTACTGTTAAATCGAGATTCGGGAATTCTTCCCTTGCCACCGGGGATGCTGAATAAATAGATGCTCCGCTTTCATTCACTACCACAACCAGTACACCGGGTAACTCCAAAGAACGGATAAACGCTTCGGTTTCCCTACTTGCCGTGCCGTTACCAATAGCTATGGCTTCAATGTTGAACTTTTTAGTCAGCTTTTTTATGGTTTCAGCTGCCTGTTGTTGATTATTTTGGGGCGGGTTAGGGTAAATTACTTCGTCGGTTAGGTAGTCGCCGACAGTATTCAAACACACCACTTTACAGCCGGTACGGAAACCGGGATCAACAGCCAGAACATTTTTTTCACCCAGTGGAGAGGCCAGCAAAAGTTCTTTTAGATTTTCTGAAAAAACCGTAATGGCTTCCTCATCGGCCTTCTTCTTACTGAGCACCCTGATTTCTGTTTCAATAGCTGGTTTTAGCAAACGCTTATAACTGTCTTTTATGGCAAGAATCAGCAATGGGGTGCTTGCGTTGGTTTTGTAAACGTACTTCTTTTCCAGGATGGCCAGCGCTTCTTCATCGGCAGGTTGTATATTAAGCGACAGGATTCCTTCCTTTTCTCCCCGCCGAATGGCCAGTAAACGGTGAGAAGGAGTATCTTTCAGCAATTCTTCCCATTCAAAATAGTCTTTGTACTTCTTACCTTCTTCTTCTTTTCCTTTAATAACCCGGCTCCGAACCCGGGCCGATTGTTCGAATAATTTCCGGATTTGCCGGCGGGCCTGGGAATCTTCGTTAACCATTTCGGCTATGATATCGCGGGCGCCTTTCAATGCCGATTCGGCATCGGCTATATCTTTTTCGTTCGATATAAAAGACTCTGCGAATTTTTCCGGTTCATCAAGTTCCAGGTTGATTATTTTTACCGCAAGTGGCTCTAACCCTTTTGCCCGGGCTATGCTGGCCCGGGTTTTGCGTTTTGGCTTGTGAGGCAAATAAAGATCTTCCAGGGCTACCAGGGTATCGGCCTCGTTTATCTTTGCTTTCAGTTCATCGGTAAGTTTTCCCTGGTCTTCAATCGACTTTAAAATGGTATTTCGGCGCTTGTCGAGGTCTCGCAACTGGAGCAGGCGATCGTTAATCTGGTGCAACTGAACTTCGTCAAGGCCACCGGTCTTCTCTTTGCGGTAACGGGCAATAAATGGAATAGTGTTGTCGGCATCGAGTAGTTCAATTACTGCCGATACCATACTATTGGAAATACCGGTTTCTCCGGAAATCACTGATTGGTAGTTGGTCATGTATTCATAAAAATAGTTAGAAGGGTTGCAATTATAAGCAACCTGTTCTGAACTCAAAAGAAATTATTGCTACCGGGGCGTTCCGAAAACCTGGGTCCAGTAATTTCCGTCACGGGCCACCCCCATTTCAGTGTAAGAAGAGGCCATAATGTTCCGGCAGTGCCCCGGGCTTTTAAGCCAGCCGTTCACCACTTCTACTTCCGTACGGTAGCCAAAAGCAATGTTTTCTCCACCGTTCTGGTACCTGTAGCCCTGCTGTAGCATACGATCAGTGAACGATGAACCATTTGTACCGGTATGATTAAAATGATTGTTTGCATTCATATCCTTTGAATGGCTCAAGGCTGCCCGGGCAAGATGATCATTCCAACGCAGGGGTTTTGCTGGCGGCATATTTTCATTGCCACACGTACAACCTTCTGAACGAACGTCGTTAATTAACTGAAGTAACTGATGACGATTCACGTTGTAATCCTTTCCTTGTTTACTTAATATTTCTTCTTCCTTACAGGAAATAAATAAAACAAGGGTAGTAAACGTTAGAATTATATTCTTCATAGGAAAATAACAATTATTTAAAGATATTGATCAATTCCCGTGCCATCAGCAATCATGAATTATTAGGGTTTATTACTTACCGTGTGGGATATTTTATAGTTTTGAAAATAATTCAATAGTACCAGTTACAATGGAAAACATTCAGGAGGCAATAAAAGACATTGAACGGTTCCACACCGAAATACCGTTTGATGCTATCAGTTATTTGTATGACCACGAAAGTAATCTAACTATTCATGAAAATATTACACATGCGTTGAAGAATGCTTACAATGATGACGTATACAGCGATAGCCTTACTCCTTTATGGTATGCTATCGTAGCTGAAAATCATCTTACCAAAGATTACATCGACCTTGTGGTTAACCTTTTTACTGCTACAGACAAGGAACTGAAATGGATGTACATGGTGCTGCAGGCCCAGGTACTAGTGGAGTTGCTTTCCCGTAAATATCCAGCAGAAATGGGTGAAAAATGCCTGAAGACGATTGAAAAGTATCAATCTAAAGGTAATTCTTTTCCCTATTACTACCTGTATAGTTGCCTGTATTATGTTGATGCCCGGGATCATAAATCGTTGTTGTTAAAGCTCCTCAAACGCCAGGAGGACGTGGGGCTCGATATCATTATTCACCAGTTGTGCCGGCAGGAATTTTACGAGGCGATTCCTATGATCCAGGAAAAAATTGAAGAAATAAAGGATGCCGATAAAAAACGTCGTCTCAATCATTATCTTAACGTGCTGTTAGGGAAAGAGGAATTCGACGATACCGGCACGTACCCATTTTACGTGCTTCGAGGCGACTGGAAAAATCATTACCAGAAGTTATCAGAATACTTCGGTGATGATGAGGATTTGGATGATGATCTATGACGTTGGTTTCATAACCAGCAATCAAGGAAAACCGGCAAACTGACCTGCTGGTAGGAAGCCCAGGCCAGTTGTTATGCCTTCTTTAACTACGGTTTAAATCTACAATAATCCTACCGCTGGTTTTCCCAGCCAGCATGCTGGCAATGCTGCCTTTCAATTCGTTTAATGAGATATACCTGGCAATTTGCTCCAGATGATCGGGTTTCCATTCACCGGCCAGTTTATTCCATACTTTCATCCGCTCTTCAACATCATACTCGGCCGAATCAATTCCCAGTAAGTTAATACCGTTTAGTATAAAGGGAAACACTGTAGTGGGTAACTTAGGTGAGGCTACCAATCCGCAGGCGGCTACTGATCCCTCTTTTTTACAACCTTTTAGGGCTGTAGCTAAAATATTTCCCCCAACGGTATCGAGTGCACCAGCCCATTTGGGTTTTAGTAGCGGCCTGCCCGAATCATCGTCAATTTCTTCTCTGTTTACAATTTCGCGAGCACCTATTGACTTCAAAAAATCATGGGATTCTTTTTTACCAGTTGCTGCCAGTACTGAGTACCTGGCTTTGGCAAAAATGCTTACCCCCAGGCTTCCCACTCCACCACTGGCGCCAGTAACCAGGATATCGCCCTTTGCCGGGTTTTGACCCATTTTTTCCATCTTATGCAAACCAATTCCGGCGGTTAACCCGGCCGTACCAATAATCATGGATTCGGCTAGTGAGAGTTTTTCAGGTTTAGGGAGTATCCATTCTGCTGGTACCCGGATATATTCCGCGAACCCTCCGTCGGTGTTCATTCCCAGGTCGTAACTGGTTACAATAACTTCATCCCCGGGCTTGAATGAAGGGTTTTTGCTTTCTTCCACCACCCCGGAAGCATCAATACCGGGGGTGTGTGGGAATTTACGGGTAACCCCCTTATTTCCACTGGCCGAAAGCGCATCTTTGTAATTTAGGGCTGCGTAATGCACGCGTATTAGTACTTCATGATCAGGTAAATCAGTAAGTTGGCATTGCTCAACAGCAGTAGAATAGGAACCATCTGTTTCTTCCTTTACCCGGAAAGCCTGGAAGGTAGTTGTTGACATAATTAGCGTTAATTTTATGTTCAGGAGCTTCTAACTTTACGAAAGCGGCTGGCAAATACGGCGCAAACCAACCCCACCACAGCCCCTATCAGGTGAGATTCCCAACTAACCCGCGTTCCAGTAGGTAATATACCATAAATTAATCCTCCGTAGAACAAAATTACCGCTATTGATATAACGATTGATCGGATGTCCTGCCGGAAAAAGCCCATAAATACCATGAAAGAGGCCAGGCCGTAAATGAGCCCGCTTGCTCCAATATGATAGGAAGAACGGGCGAACAGCCATACCAGGGCGTTGGTAATGAAATAGCAACTCAGGAACACCGGGTTGGCAACCCGGTCATAAAAGAGGTACAATATTGTTCCCAGCACCAACATGGGCATCGTGTTGGAAGTAAGGTGCCAGATATTTCCATGCAGAAGAGGAGCAGTTAAAATGCCAATGAGCCCGGTTAACTGCCGGGGTAAAATACCAAATACACCCAAATCGATGCGGAAGGTTACCTCTAAAAAATAAATTCCCCACATTAAAAAAATGAACCGCGAAGGAACCAGAAAAGCTTCTCCAATCCTGTCGAAAACACTCATTAACTTCAGTTTTCTGCAATACTACAAAAGCCGTGCAGAAAAATAAGCCATAACCGCCTGGTGAGTAACTAATTGAAGCAAATATTATGGATAACAGAAGCATTTTCTATTTTCCATTTTTCATGCTGTAAATCGGCAGGAGTTTCAGTGCCATCTTCCTGGAAAAGATAGTTGCAGCTTAAACGAGTTGTCTGGTCGAGCATTAATTGACGACTCCAATCCAGTTCTTGCTGGTTTTCCTCGAAAGTATTGAACGATTTTAATATTTGGTACGGCCACCAAAAGAGAGAAAACGTGACAAATAAGTACATAAGCTGTCGTAGTATATTCCTTACAAATTTTAATATATAAAAAATAAATTAAAATCAATGCAATTGTTATAAAATGGAACTGCTAAATGTACTTATTTTAATAACTTTTCGAAATTATATTAAATCAATCAGAATTAGCACGAAGCCAACAACGATAGCAAGGCTGCCGACCCCGGTAAGTAAACTAATTCCAAAAGCCAGTCCGAGTACCAAAAGGGCCAGTCCGCCCAGCCCGATAATTAAACCGGCCCTGAACAGGTCTTCTTGTTGTTTCTCGTCGCTAAGCATGAATTCTTTAACCCGTTCTTTATTTTCTCTCAGGGTTTTCTTAATTTCTTTCCGGGCAGCAATTTTTTCTTTACGGGATAGCTTTCCGGGTACAACGGGTTTATTTTCTGTAACGACTGGCTGTTGATTACCTAGATCAACAGACGTATTACCCGGACGGTCATGAATCACCACCTTTTTTCCTTTGAAAGTTAATAATTCATTGGCGGCAATTGATTCAATCGGTCGTTTTTGAAGTTGTGTAGGCACTAGCTGCCTTTCGGCTTTTTCGTACTCCTTAAGTTTAAAATAATAAGAAGAACCATAGGGCACTTTCGACTGGCAACTGCTAATGAGGGCCAATACCGTTACACCGAATAAAAGTAAATTTCTTAGTTGCATATGAAGGTTTTTTTGGACGCCCGTAAAAATATATAATCTCTTTAAAAATCAGCATGCAAAACCCACTAAGTATTAGCTGTCATCGCCCTGAATAGTAAAAATCTGGATTAATCCCGGGGATAGTCACTTCAAATTAGTTTAATCTGGTAAATTGCGTCGCAAAATGAAATTGAACTGTTTTTATATCAAACAGTTTACATGATAATAAACAACAAAACCAGATGCTCAATAAGGTTGAAGAAGGAATAGATGCGATCAGGAACGGGGAAATTGTCATTGTAGTTGACGACGAGGACAGGGAAAACGAAGGGGATTTTATTTGCGCCGCTGAAAAAGTTACGCCTGAAATAATAAATTTTATGTCTAAGCATGGCCGCGGGCTCATCTGTGCTTCGCTCAATGAAGAACGTTGCGAAGAACTCGGCCTGGACCTGATGGTTGGCAAAAATACGGCAACTTTTGAAACGCCCTTTACTATTTCGGTCGATTTGATTGGCCACGGTTGCACAACGGGAATATCGGCTATGGATCGGGCCAAAACAATCCAGGCCCTGGTTAATGAAAATACCCGCCCTGAAGAACTCGGACGTCCCGGGCATATCTTTCCTTTGAAAGCTAAAAAAGAAGGTGTACTCAGAAGGTCGGGCCACACAGAAGCAGCCATCGACCTGCCGCGGTTAGCTGGTTTGAAAGAAGGAGGGGTGCTGGTTGAAATTATGAAAGACGACGGCACCATGGCCCGTTTGCCGGACCTGCGCAAAGTGGCCGACGAGTTCGACCTGAAATTAATTTCAATAGAGGACCTGATTAGTTACCGCCTCAAGTCTGAATCGCTGGTATCAATGGAGTATGAAATTCCGTTTCCTACATTTTTTGGTGAATTTACCCTGAAAGCTTTCCGCCAGCTGAATAATGATGCGGTTCATATTGCGTTAATAAAGGGTAGCTGGAAATCTGATGAACCGGTACTCGTTCGGGTTCACGCCTCAAAATTTGAAAGTGATGTACTGGGTTATGATCCTGGGTTTCAGGGTGATATTCTTAGGCAGTCGATGAAGCTGATTAGCGATTCAGGGAAAGGCTTAATCCTTTACATGTACCAGAATCAGGTATGGGGTACAGAACTGCTCGAACGGTTAGCGCAAATGAATGCCGAGCCAGAAAAACCCGGTCGGCCTGTTGACCAGTCGATGGATTCACGCGATTACGGGATTGGTGCCCAGATTTTGCGGGAACTAAATGCCTACAAGTTGCGGCTTATTACCAGGCACTCGCAATCGAGGGCCGGAATTGAAGGTTACGGATTGGAAATTCAGGAAACTGTTCAACCGGATTAAGAATAGGAAAAGATGAAAAACTTTTTGTATTTAATTCTGCTGCTTCTTGTGCCATTGCAGGGTACAGGCCAGTCTTTTCCTTCCCAGGTATGGCATGAGGGCAGGCTGGTACTTCAAAACCAGGATACGGTTTATGGCGAGCTGAAATACAATATGGAAAGTAACGTAGTGCAGGTAAAACTTAACCGGCGTATGAAAACTTTCAGTGCCCAGCAAATCCTGTTCTTCGAGTTTTTGGACAAGACAAGCAACAAGTTTCGCCAAATTTATGCTCTGCCTTACGACCTGGTGGGTAATTACAAGGCGCCCGTTTTCTTTGAGGTGATTTATGAAAATACTTTAACCCTGTTGGCCCGGGAAGCCATCGTTCAGGAAACATCTAATCGTTATAATTATTATTATCGTGGCTTCGACCGCTCTAATACCCGCACCGTACTGGATTATGAATATTACTTCCTTGGCCCCAAGGGTGATATTGAACGGTTTAACGAAAAGAAAAATGACCTGCTCAATTTCTTTGGTAACCAAAATCAAACCGTTGAGCAGTACATGAAAGAAAATAAGCTGAATGTTGGCAATCGTTCCGACCTGGTAAAAATAATTGCTTACTATAATTCGCTCATCAATACTTAATTATGAAAAACCCACTTATACTGGTGTCAAACGACGATGGCATTAGTTCCAAAGGAATACGTGTACTGGTAAACTTGATGAGCCAGATTGGTGACGTGGTAGTGGTTGCACCCGACAGCCCACAATCGGGTATGGGACATGCCATTACCATTGGAAATACCCTTCGTTTGTACGAAACCGATATTTTTGGTCGTATCCCTTCTTTTAAATCTACCGGGACACCTGCCGATTGCGTTAAACTGGCCAAGCATTACGTGTTACGCGATAACAAGCCAGACCTGGTAGTGAGTGGAATTAATCATGGTGGAAATACCTCCATCAGTGTGCTTTATTCGGGTACTATGTCGGCAGCGATAGAAGGTGCCATGGAAGGGATGCCTTCCATTGGGTTTTCGCTTTGTGATTACAGCGACAATCCCGATTTTTCCCACGTGGAAGAGTACGTATTGAATATTACTCAGAAAGTATTGCGTGAAGGCATTCCGTCTGGGGTTACCCTGAATGTGAATTTTCCTTCCAAAGAAAGTGGTAGGATAAAAGGGGTGAAGGTTTGCCGCCAGGCCCGGGCCAAATGGCAGGAAGAATTTGATACTCGCTACGATCCGAACGGAAAAAAATATTTCTGGCTTACCGGTAGTTTTGTTAATTATGATAAACATAACGATGACAACGACGAGTGGGCCATTAATAATAATTACGTATCGGTGGTTCCCTGTCAGTACGATTTAACCGAGTACAAAGTAATTGAACAAATGAAAACGTGGGGCCTGTAAATTTCAAGCACCCTGTTGTTTATCCAGTTCACTGCAAAACAGGTTGCTACTTACTTCCCTCGATATATTTACCCGCTGCTGCTGGTTTATTTCTATCTGCAACGAGTGGTCGAAAGCTATTTTTTCCAGTATCCTGATGTTAGCCCCGATATATAAGTTCAGTTTATCGAGGTACTGTAAAAACACGTCCTGGCTATCTTTAACCCCAACCAGTACGCTTTCAGATCCAACGGGTAGGTTATCCAGTATAATCCTTTTCAGGTATCTTGCCGTTCCATCGGAGCCGGGTATTGGTTCGCCGTGCGGGTCTACTGACGGGGAGCCCAGAAATTTATCGAGACGTTCAATTAAAAGCACGGATTGCACGTGTTCCAGCTGTTCGGCCACATCGTGTACTTCATCCCACTGAAACCCAAGCTTTCTTACCAGGAAAGTTTCCCATAACCGATGTTTCCGGATTATTTTTAATGCCAGTTTCCTGCCTTCCTCGTTCAGAGAAACCCCCTGGTACTTCTCGTACGATACGAGGCCCTTATCTTTCAGCTTTCTAATCATATCGCTTACCGAGGCAGGGGTAGTTTTCAGTCGGTCGGCCATGGCATTAGTAGCAATCGAATTAACCATATTGTGTTCGGCCAGATAGTAAATTGTTTTCAGGTAATTCTCTTCAGAACGGGTTAAAGACATACGATTAAGGTTAACATTACTCGCATAAAGGGTAATTAAGCAGCAAGTACGTAATTATTTATACACAAACGTTTGAATAAAATGGATTTTAATACTTTTTTTGATTCGTACCTCTACCTATAAATAGCACATTATGAAATTGCAGGAGATAGTTAACCAGGCCTGGGAAGACCGTTCTCGTCTTAAAGAAAAAGAAACTGAAATCGCCATCAAAACGGTCGTTGATGAACTGGATAACGGGGCCCTGCGTGTAGCAGAGCAAACCAGCGAGGGGTGGCAAGTGAATCAGTGGGTAAAAAAGGCGATTATCCTTTACTTTCCTCTGCAGAAAATGCACGTCATTGAAGTTCCGCCCTTTGAATTTCACGACAAGATTAAACTGAAAGTAGGCTACGATAAACTGGGCGTACGGGTAGTGCCTCATGCTATTGCCCGCTACGGCTCATTTCTTTCGCCCGGTGTGATTATGATGCCCTCATACGTTAATATTGGTGCTTATGTGGGGGAAAAAAGCATGATTGATACCTGGGCAACGGTAGGTAGCTGTGCACAGGTGGGTAAAAATGTTCACATCAGTGGCGGAGCAGGCCTGGGAGGAGTGCTGGAACCCGTACAGGCTAACCCGGTGATCGTAGAAGATGGCGCCTTCATCGGCTCGCGTTGTATACTGGTTGAAGGGGTTCGGATAGGTAAGGAAGCAGTACTGGGCGCTAACGTTACGCTTACGGCCAGTTCGAAGATCATTGACGTTACCCAGAGCAACCCGGTGGAATATAAAGGTTATGTACCAGAGCGCTCGGTAGTTATTCCGGGAAGTATTCCCAAAAAATTTGCCGCCGGCACTTACCAGGTACCTTGTGCTTTAATTATCGGTCAAAGAAAAGCAAGTACAGATTTGAAAACATCTCTCAACGAGGCGTTAAGGGAAAATGAAGTTTCTGTCTGATTTTGACGGAATGGCTTTATATTTGCTGAAAATTTGAAAATAGCCAGCCATGACCTCAAGATTTTACCTAGCATTTTTCCTTGCCGGATTATTATTCTATTCCTGTTCTTCGGATAAAAAAAACCGGAATGCCGATGCATTTTTTAACCAAGGGGAATACGATAAAGCTATCAACGTGTATGATCAGCAACTGAATAAAAATCCTGATGATTACATGATCCAGTACAACCGTGCCAGGGCGTACGAAGAACTGGGAGAGAATAAAAAAGCTCTGGCTGAATATAAAGACATATCAAAGGAACACCCTGAATTTTTTCCAGCTAAAATGGGAGAAGCCCGGTATTACTTCAACCAGGGTGATTTCGAAACTGCTGCTTATACCCTGGAAGATGGGATTAAAAAAGGTGATAAAGGTGAGGACGTTTTCTTCCTTTACGCTCGTGCCAATCACAAAGCCGGTAAAACCAGGGAAGCGCTGGATGCTTACGATAAAGCAATTGAAAAAAACAGTGATTTTGGTTTGGCATATTTGTATCGGGGGGCACTTAAAATTTACCTGGAAAGAAAGCGGGAAGGTTGCAGCGACTTGAAAATTGCGGCCTCCCTGGAGGTGGAAGAAGCTCAACCGGCCATCGAGCAATACTGCCAGTAGCGCTTCTTAATGCTCTTACCTAACTGAATTGCGAAGCCACTTTCAGGTTTTTGCTGCCTTCGGTCCAGTCGTAAAAGCCCATACCTGATTTGGCGCCGAGATTACCGGCCGTAACCATGTTAACCAGTAAAGGGCAGGGAGCGTATTTGGGATTACCCAATCCTTGGTGTAATACATTCATGATCGACAGGCATACGTCCAGCCCGATGAAATCGGCCAGCTTTAGTGGGCCCATAGGATGCGCCATTCCCAGTTGCATAATGGTATCGATGGCTTCTACATTGGCCACTCCTTCAAAAAGGGAAATAATGGCCTCGTTAATCATGGGCATCAGGATCCGGTTCGACACAAACCCAGGATAATCTTCCACGGTAACCGGAACCTTTTCCAGCGACCTGGAGAAAGCAACTACTTTTTCCGTGGTTAGGTTTGAGGTATTGAAACCTTTTACTACTTCCACCAGCTTCATAACGGGAACCGGGTTCATAAAATGCATGCCGATTACCTGTGATGGGCGTTGGGTTACTGAGGCAATTTTGGTAATAGAAATAGAGGATGTATTCGTGGCCAGTATTGCACCCGACGGGGCGTATTCATCGAGTTGCTGAAAAACACTGGCTTTAATTTCCGGGCTTTCACTCACTGCTTCAACCACCAGGGCGGCATCCTGAACGCCTTCACGAATGGATTGTTGTAAATGAATATTGTTCAGGATTTTTTCTTTCTGCTCGTTATTCAGATTGCCTTTTTTAATCTGACGGTCCAGGTTACTGGAAATAATGCCCCGCGCTTTTTTCAGGGCCTCCTCAGAGATATCAATCATGCAAACGGGGTACCCGTGCTGGGCAAAGGCATGTACTATTCCATTACCCATAGTACCTGCACCAACTACTGCAATTTTTTCCATATTCTGTTATTTGTTACTTAGATGATCTACTGGCTAAAATAATGCATACCGACGCAAAATAGTAATCCAATAAATAACGAAGTGCATTCGTTGCATTTTAATGAGTAAAGTTAATCCACTTATTCAAAATTGTGGTACGTTCATTGATCAGTTTCTTCTTGAACCAGCAAACTTGTATATGCGTAGTATATCAGCTGTTTATTTGCTTACCCTTTTACCGTTATTTACCGTGGCTCAGGGCTTTAGCCCGGCCGGAGAACGAGGGCCCGAATACCCCGTTCGTGCATTTTTAAATAAATTCTCAATCAACCTGAGTTCTGGGTACGGGCATACCTTCTACGAACACACGCTCGATAATTACTCTTACGTGGCTACTCCCGGAAACGGGTTTATTACAGGCATGACTAATTTATCGGAAGGCGATACGCTTTCCGGTGTAGATCAGTGGCATTTTAATCCCGTACAAAATCAGTTTACTGTCGATTCCTTTCGTATGGTTTCCCCTGATTCAAGTTCTCTCTTAATGAATGGGGGGGGTAATACCATTCCCTTGCACTTAAGTGTTTATTATAATTTATACCGGTTTCGTATCGGTGGGGGAGCGGGCCTGGCCTGGCACCAGACCCGCACGCTCTCGCCTTACGATTTTGGCGAACCTCCCATCCAAACTACCAGTGCTTTCCGCTACCGTTATTATCTTCTGTTAGGCTACAGCGCTTATGAATACCTGAATTATGCCTTTGCTGCCGACGTGAGGGTAGGAAGAAACGTACCTGGTAATAATTTTAACAAAGCCATTACCCAGCAGTCGTTTTTTGTTAACGTAGGAATTAGCGTGGAAAAAGTAGTATCGGAATACTTTCGCCTGTTCGTGCGTCCTTCCTGGGAATTCAGAAACTACAGCCTGGGAGCCACCGGGTTTTCGCCCGCCCTCAACGTTAACGATGCCATGTTAACGGTGCAGTTTGGCGTGAGCATCAATTACCCTGATTTACCCCGTTCGCCAATTAAAAGCGATAAAACTCAGCTGAAGCATTACGTTTCTGACCCAAAAACCGGCATGAAACGCAAAGTTCGCGGGCAACCGTTCTGGAAAAAACAAAACCCGAAAGTAGGTGAGCTGTATCCCGAGCTGAAAAAAACGAAGTTCAATAAAAGAGAAAGAAGAAAAAACAAAGCAGCTCGAAAAGCCCGGGAGAAGAAAAAGAAAAAATGATCCCTGTTTTTGCCCTTAAAAGCCGTTATTTTCCATCGTTTAGGGATATTTTTTATAAATTACAGTCAAATTATTTTCTCTATGGCAAACGACCAGACCAGTCTAGAACCTTCTTCCGATCGAAGGGGGATATTTCCTATTAACATTGAAGATGAAATGCGAGGGGCTTACATCGATTACTCGATGTCGGTTATTATTTCCAGGGCCCTGCCCGATGTTCGAGATGGCCTTAAACCCGTTCACCGCCGGGTGCTGTATGGCATGCTGGAGTTAGGGTTAACCCACAATAAAGCCCACAAAAAATCAGCCCGTATCGTTGGTGAGGTGTTAGGTAAATACCACCCCCATGGTGATACTTCTGTTTACGATGCCATGATCCGCATGGCCCAGGACTGGTCGATGCGTTATACCCTGGTTGATGTACACGGAAATAAAGGATCGGTAGATGGTGATCCGCCCGCAGCCATGCGTTACACCGAAGCCCGCCTGCAACGAATAGCCGAGGAAACGCTGGCGGATATCAATAAGAACACCATTGATTTTCAGAACAACTTCGATGATTCTACCCGCGAACCCGTTTGTTTACCGGCAAAAGTTCCTAATCTGCTGGTTAACGGGGCTTCCGGAATTGCGGTGGGAATGGCAACCAATATGCCGCCTCACAACATCAGGGAAATTGTAGCTGGAATAAAGGCATTTATTGATAACGAGGATATTACAATAGCCGAGCTGATGGAATACATCACCGCCCCCGACTTTCCAACCGGGGCTACCATTTACGGCTACCAGGGCGTAAAGTCGGCTTTCGAAACCGGCCGGGGGCGTATCGTGATGCGCGCTAAGGCTGATTTTGAAGAATCTAAAACCGGAAAAAACCAGATTATCGTTTCAGAAATACCTTACATGGTGAATAAAGCCGCAATGATTGAAAAAACGGCCCACATGGTAAACGATAAAAAAATTGAAGGGATTTCCGATATCCGGGATGAATCGGACCGTAAAGGGATGCGAATTGTTTACGATTTAAAGAAAGACGCTATACCTAAAGTAGTGTTAAATAACCTGTATAAGTATACCCAGCTTCAGTCTTCTTTCGGGGTGAATAACGTAGCCCTGGTAAGAGGCCGGCCCCAGATTCTTAACCTGAAAGAGCTGATTTCTAACTTTGTAAGCCATCGCCATGAAGTTGTTGTGCGTCGTACCCAGTACGAACTGGATGAAGCTGAACGCCGTCTGCACCTGCTGGAAGGTTACCTTATTGCACTCGATCACCTGGATGAAGTTATTTCCATTATTCGCAATGCCAAAGATCCAGAAACAGCCAAAAACCAGTTGATGAGCAATTTCGATCTTTCAGAGATTCAGTCGAAGGCAATCCTTGAAATGCGACTGCAGCGATTAACCGGGCTGGAGAGAGAAAAGATTGCCAAAGATTACGAGGAAGTTAAAGCTACGGTAGAAAGACTGAAAGAGATACTGGGAAGCCGTGAGATGCAAATGCAGATCATTAAGGACGAATTAGATGAAATGTCGGAACGCTACGGGGATGAACGCCGGACGGAAATTGAGTTCAGCGCCGATGAATTTAGCGTGGAAGACATGATTGCTAATGAAAAGGTTGTGCTCACCATGTCGCATTTGGGTTACATCAAGCGTAGTGCCTTAACCGAATTCCGAACCCAGGGCAGGGGAGGGGTAGGCTCTCGGGCAGCCTCTGCCAAGGATGAAGACTTTACTGAATTAATTATCGTTGCCAACACCCACAATTACTTACTCATCTTTACCCAGCAAGGGAAAGTTTTCTGGCTGAAGGTGTGGGAAATTCCAGAGGCGGGTAAAGCTGCCAAAGGGCGGCCCATTCAGAATTTAATCAATATTGCACCGGACGATTCAGTGATGACGGTTTTAAATGTAAAAAACCTCGACGATCCGGACTACATTAATAATGCGTTCATTATGATGTGTACCGAACACGGTACAATCAAGAAAACCCCGTTAGAAGCTTACTCCCGACCAAGGGCTAACGGAATTAACGCCATTACTATTAACGACGGCGATCGCTTGCTGAACGTTGCTTTAACTTACGGCAACAGCGAAGTAATACTGGCCGTGCGTTCAGGACGGGCCATCCGATTCCCGGAATCTGAAATAAGGGCGATGGGGCGTATTGCGGCCGGCGTTCGTGGTATTTCTCTCGATGATGGCCATGATCGCGTGGTTGGAATGGTTTGCATGGAATCAGAAAGTAAAGATTTACTCGTTGTGTCAGAGGAAGGATTCGGAAAAAGATCTTCCCTGGAAGATTACCGCATCACCAAACGCGGTGGTAAAGGGGTAAAAACCATCAATGTTACTGATAAAACCGGTGCCCTGGTGGCGGTAAAGGGAGTATCTGAAACCGATGACCTGATGATTATCAACCGCTCGGGTATCGTAATCCGGATGGAAGTGTCATCCCTGCGGCGAATGGGTAGGGCTACCCAGGGGGTGAAATTGATCCGGCTAAATGAGAATGACAAGATCTCTTCGGTTACAAAAGTGGAAATTGAAAAGGTAGAAGAGGAAGAACAGGATGGAGAATCATAGATTTTTTCTAAATTGCGCAAAATTTGAAAAAAGCACATATTATGAGTAAACAAATTGCATTATACACCTTGCTTTTTCTTGTGGTAGCAACAGCAGCACTTGCTCAGAAAAAGAACGTAAGAAAAGCCGGACGTGCCCTGGACAATGGCGAACTCAAAGAAGCTATTAATCTGATTGAACCTGCGTTAACCGATGAAAAAACCAAAGATGATCCTGATACCTACTACACCAGGGG